>NZ_PIPF01000010.1:0-411688 GCF_004025845.1 Janibacter hoylei PVAS-1 | reverse complement strand
CCGCAGGGCCGGTCATAAGCAAGGGTCAGACCCCAGGTGGTGGCGCAGTCACGATGCTCGCAGTCGAAGTAGGGGCGGAAGACCCGCTTGGCCTCGGCCTCGGTGTCGGCCATGAAGGCCTGCCCGCCGAGCCCGACGATCGCCTGGTTGGCGTCGCCGTGGCCGTAGTGCTCGAAGCGCTGGCGGTAGAGGCCGACCATCTGGGCGGTGTGCTCGATGTTCCAGAAGATGTTGTTGTGGAAGAACCCGTCGCCGTAGAAGGCGGCCTGCTCGGCGATCTCGGTGGACCGGATCGAGCCGTGCCAGACGAAGGGGGCGACGCCGTCCAGTGGCGCAGGAGTGGCGGTGAAGCCCTGCAGGGGCGTGCGGAACTGGCCCTTCCACGTGACGTTCTGCTCGCGCCACAGGCGACGGAGCAGGTGGTAGTTCTCGATCGCCAGCGGGATGCCCTGGCGGATGTCCTTGCCGAACCACGGGTAGACCGGGCCGGTGTTGCCGCGGCCCATCATCAGGTCGACGCGTCCGCCCGACAGGTGCTGGAGGAAGGCGTAGTCCTCGGCGATGCGCACCGGGTCGGTCGTCGTGATGAGGGTCGTCGCGGTCGAGAGCTTGAGGCGCTCGGTCTTGGCGGCGATGTAGGCGAGGTGGGTCGTCGGCGCGGAGGGGACGAAGGGCGGGTTGTGGTGCTCACCCGTGGCGAAGACGTCGAGTCCGACCTCCTCGGCCTTCAGGGCGATCTGCGTCATCGCGTGGATCCGCTCGCCCTCGCTCGGCGTGCGACCGGTCGTGGGGTCCATCGTCACGTCGCCGACGGAGAAGAGTCCGAACTGCATTGCCGCGCTTCCTGCTGGATTATTGAATCGTCAATTATCCTAACGGCGTGGGGCCGGGATCCATTCCCGGGTGGTCGTCGTGGGCCGGCTACACCCGGTCGAGCAGGGCCGCGACCTCGTGGGTCAGCTCCTCTGCGGCCTCGATCTCGACCCGCCGGCTGGAGACGGACTCGATGTTGAAGCCGAAGGGGATGCCGAGGTAGCGGCAGAAGTCGGTGAGCTCGCGGGCGGCGTTGAGCGCGTGCTGGCGCGACCACTTCAGCGGGTCGTCGGCGTGGACGATCTCGTTGCGCACCCAGCTGGGCACCCGCACGCCGAGCCACTCGAGGAAGCTCAGCGTCTTATCCGACCCGCACAGCGAGAGGGTGAAGATCAGGGGCGCCGGGTCGAGCTCGTCCTCGACGACGGCATAGCGGTAGTCGGAGGCGAGGTTCTTGGCCGCGCCGATGTCGTAGACGATCTGGCTGATGAAGAAGCCGGCGCCCGCGTGCTGCTTGCGCAGCAGTCGCTCGTGCTCGTCCCCGCGGCCGGAGTGGCGCTCGGGGATCGTCACGCCACCCAGCGGCAGGCTCGGCCGCACCTCGCGGTGCAGCTCCAGCGCGCGGGGCAGGGTCGTGTTCACCTCGGCATCGCTGCTCGAGCTGCCGACGAAGACAGTCAGGACGTTGTCCGGCGCCGCGGCCAGCCAGTCCGCGAGCTCGTCCTCGCGGTACTTGCCGACGGCGCGGTAGACGATCGCCGGCCGGTCCCAGCCGGCGAGCTGCTCGCTGAGGTAGTCGCCCGGGTCGAGCATCGAGGCGAAGGGGAAGGGTCGGGGGGCGGCGTTGCGGTCGGCCTCGTCGGTGATGTCGTAGAGGACGAGGGCGTCGACGGGCAGGGCCTCGGCGCGGGCGAGGGTCCGAGCGGCGATCTCGCTGATCCGCTCGGGGGCGGTCTCGGCGCGGGGCGGGGTGATGCCGAAGAGCAGGACCTCGCGCGGGTTGCGCACCGCGGCAGGGAAGTCGCCGGGGGAGGGGGGCTTGGATTCCTCCGCAGGGAGCTCGCTCATGCGGGCACCGTAACCGGGGATCGGCCACTGGTTAGGCTCGGCCCGATACCCGGACACCGTCCCCCTTCGAGGAGAGCACCGTGCAGATCACCGACACCGCCGCCATCGTCACCGGAGGAGCCTCGGGCCTCGGCGCAGCGACCGCAGCTGCGCTCGCCGCGGGCGGTGCGCGCGTCTTCGCCTTCGACCTGCCGGCCTCGATCGAGGGCGCCCCGCAGGTCGACGGCGTCGAGTACGTCGCCGTCGACGTCACCGACCCCGAGCAGGTCCAGGCCGCGGTCGACACCGCCGCCGGCGCCGGCGTGCCGCTGCGCACCGTCGTCAACTGCGCCGGCATCGGCCCGTCGATGCGCATCCTCGGCAAGAAGGGCCCGCACGACCTGGCCTTCTACGCCAAGGTCGTCCAGGTCAACCTCGTCGGCTCCTTCAACGTGCTGACGCTCGCCGCCGAGAAGATCTCCCAGACCGAGGCCCTCGAGCACGGCGCCCGCGGCATCATCATCAACACCGCCTCGATCGCGGCCTACGACGGCCAGGTCGGCCAGGCCGCCTACTCCTCGAGCAAGGGCGGCATCGTCGGCCTCACCCTGCCCGCTGCCCGCGACCTCGCCCAGTACGGCATCCGCGTCATGACCATCGCTCCCGGCATCGTCGAGACCCCCATGCTCGCGACCGTCTCCGAGGAGTTCCGCGAGGGCCTGGCGAAGGGAGTCCCCTTCCCGCAGCGTCTCGCCCGCCCCGACGAGTACGCCCAGCTCGCGCTGTCGATCATCGACCACGACTACCTCAACGGCGAGGTCATCCGCATGGACGGCTCGCTGCGCATGGCTCCTCGCTGAGTTCGCGCTTCGGTCTCCTAGGAGGGCGCCCCGCGGCCCGTCTGCCCGTTCCGTGAGGAGGGCGCCCCGCGCCCGTCTGCCCGTTCCCTGAGGAGGGCGCCCCGCGCCCGTCTCGAAGGGCCGCGAGCACAGGGCTGGGGGTGGTCCTGAGGAAAAGTCCCGACTCCTGTCGCACACGCCTCACCGGGCGTAGCAGGGTCGGGACTTTTTCCATGAGTCGGGCCGACCCCCACCCTGCGCCGCCCCTCACCGTTCCCTGAGGAGGTCGCCCGCGGCCGTCTCGAAGGGCCGGTCAGGCGGGGTCGGTGACGTCCGCGACCTGGGCGTCGAGGTGAGCGAGCATGGCGTCGGCGTCGAGGGTGGCGGCGACGCCGTGGGCGCCGGCGCCGATGGAGACGGTGCGGCCGGCGACGGTCTCGTCGGCGACGACGGGCAGTGCCTGCAGCGAGCCGAAGGGGGTGATCGTCCCCCGCTCGTAGCCGGTCACCTCGCGGGCGATCTCCTTGTCGGGCAAGGAGATCCGGTTGACCGACAGCAGCGCGCGCAGCTTCGGCCAGGAGATCTGCCGGTCGCCCGGGACGAGGACGAAGAGGTGGTCGCCCTCCCCCCTTCGCACGACGAGGGTCTTGATGATGTCGTGTGGCTCGACCCCGCGGGCTGCGGCCGCCTCCTCGAGGGAGCGGACCATGCCGTGCCGGGTGATCGTGTGCTCGATACCGCTGTCGTCCAGGGCCTGTGCTGCGCGGGTGCCACCGTCCATGACCGGCAGCCTACGACCGTCCGAGTCGCGCACTCAGGCGCTGGCCCAGCTCGACCTCGTGGGGGAGTCGGCGCATCTCGGCGGCATCGGCCGCCACGCCCTGCGCCCGCAGCCGCTCCGCCAGGAAGTCCCAGTGATCCTGCTCCATGTCCTCGTGCGTGAGGTCGCCGTGGGGCTCGTCCGGGCCGACCACGGTGACGGCCGTGTCGGCGATCTCCTCGATGGTCATGCGCTCCCACAGGCCGTCCGGGCCCCACTCACTCCAGCCCCGATCGTCGAGCAGGATCCGTCGGGTGCCGTCGTCGAGGACGGCCAGGTGGAGTGCGGACACGGACATCGACCGGGGGCCGTTGGTTCCGTCGTCGAGCTCGACGACGGTCACCAGGTGGGTCACGGAACGCATGACGCCTCATCCTGCCAGCGCGCACACATCACACGACGTTATGTCTGTCCAAACGCAGACTTATGATTGTGGGCATGGCCTTCTTTGACTTCCCCAACCCGGTCAACGACAAGGCGGCGCGCACGGTCGCCACCGGTGTCGTCGCGATCAGCGTGCTGACGCTCGTGACCGGATGGTGGTGGCTGCTCGTGCCGCTCGGGCTGGGCTTCCTCGGCCGGGTGCTCGCCGGGCCCCGGCTCAGCCCTCTCGGCTGGTTGGCGATGCGAGTCGTCGCTCCTCGGCTCGGGCAGCCGGTGCTGACGCCGGGGCCGCCCAAGCGCTTCGCCCAGGGCATCGGTCTGGCCTTCTCGACGACCGCGGCGGTCCTCGCCCTCGGTCTCGGCCTGCACACCGCCGCGGGGATCGTCCTCGGCGTGCTCGTCGTCTTCGCGACCCTCGAGGCAGCGCTCGGCTTCTGCGCCGGTTGCTGGGCCTTCGGTCACCTCATGCGGCTGGGCATCATCCCCGAGGAGACCTGCGAGGCCTGCGCCGACATCACCCGTCGCCGCCCGGCCGTCGAGGAGCCGGTGACGACGGCCTGAGCCGCCGGCTCAGCGCCCGAGGAAGGCGTCGAAGAGCGCCTGCGTCTCGGGCAGCGATGCCCGGGCGCGGATCGTCTCCGCCTCGTCCCGACCGCTCTCCTCACGAGAGCGAAGGGAGCCTGCCCGCAGCAGTCGTCGGGTCTGGCCGTAGGCGCCGGCCGGTCCGGCGGCCCAGGTGGCCGCGAGCTCACGGGCCCGGGCCAGCGGGTCGGCGGCGACCTCGGCGACCAGGCCTTGCTCGCGGGCCTCGTCGGCCGACAGCGGCTGATCACGCAGCGCGAAGGCGAGCGCCCGCTGCCGACCCATCGCCAGCGGCAGCAGGGTCGACGTGCCGCAGTCGGGGTTGAGCCCGATCTTGGGGTAGGCGACGACGAACTTCGTGTCCTCGGCCGCGATGACGACGTCGCCGGCGAGCATGATGCCCAGCCCGGCGCCGGCGACGGCACCGTGCACGGCGACCGCCACCGGCTTGTCGAGCGCCTCGAGCGCGGCGACCGCGGCGTCCCCGGCGACGGCGAGCTCGTAGAGGTCACCCGCGGTGTCCTGCGAGTCGGCGAAGGAGGCGATGTCGCCGCCCCCGCAGAAGCGCTTGCCGGCACCGCTGAGGACGACGGCGCGCACCCCTTCGTCCTCGGCAGCCCGCTCGGCGGCCTCGCGCAGGGCGACACCCAGCGCCATGTCGAGCGTGTTGGCCGCCTCCGGGCGGTTGAGCTCGATGTGGGCGACGCCGTCGACGACGGTGTACTCGACGGAGGCCATCAGATCCGCCGGAACATCGCGGCGAGGGCCTGGCCGCCACCGATGCACATGGTGACGATGCCGAGCTCGAGGTCGCGCCGGACCATGTCCTTGGCCAGGCGCAGGGTGAGGATCGCGCCGGTCGCGCCGACCGGGTGGCCCAGGGCGATCGCGCCGCCGTAGGGGTTGACGCGCGCGGGGTCGAGCTCGGTGTCGCGGATGACGGCGACGGCCTGCGAGGCGAAGGCCTCGTTGAGCTCGATCGACCCGATGTCCGAAGGGGAGGTCCCCGTCTTGTCGAAGAGCGCCCGCAGCGCGTGGGTCGGTGCGTAGCCCATGAGCTCCGGCTCCATCGCCGCGGTGGTGACCGCCTCGAGGCTGACGAGCCCGGTGAGGCCGCGCTCGGCGACGGCGGACTCCCGGCCGAGGACGACCGAGGCAGCGCCGTCGTTGATGCCCGAGGCATTGCCGGCGGTGACCGAGCCGTCCTTGGCGAAGGCCGGGCGGAGGCCGGCCAGGGTCTCGAGAGTGGTGTCGGGCTTGGGGTGCTCGTCCTTGTCGGCGGTGAAGGGCTTGCGGCCCCCGACCTCGAAGGGGGTGATCTCCTCGGCGAAGGCTGCCTGCGCCTCGGGGGTCGCCGCGCGGCGCTGCGACTCGAGGGCGAACTCGTCCTGCTCCTCGCGGGAGACGCCGTACTTCTTCGCGACGTTTTCCGCCGTGACGCCCATGTGGATGCCGTGGAAGGGGTCGGTGAGCATGAGGACGGTGCCGTCCTGCAACTGGCGGTTGCCGAGCTTGTAGCCGCTGCGGGCACCGAAGTCGTAGAAGGGCATCCGGGTCATCGACTCGTCGCCGCCGGCGAGGGTGAAGTCGAGGTCGTTCCACCGCATCTCCATCGCGGCGGACCAGATCGCCTGCAGGCCCGAGCCGCACAGGCGGTTGACCGTGTAGGCGGGGACGTTGGTCGGCAGGCCGGCCGTGACGGCGACGCGACGCGCGTTGTAGGCGTCGGGGCCGACCTGGCCGATGCAGCCCATGACGACCTCGGAGATGTCCTCGCCCGCGACACCGGCGCGCTGCAGCGCCACCCGGCTGGCCTCGGCGCCGAGCTCGAAGCCCGGCACGTCCTTGAACATCCCGCCGAAGCTTCCGGTCGGGGTACGGGCGCCGTCGACGACGACGATCTTCTCGGTGCTCATCAGCTGCTCCGTGGTCGGTGGGTGCGTTCGGAGGTCAGCATCCCACCACGCCCCTCCCGGTCCCTGAGGAGGTCGTCCCGCGACCGTCTCACCGGTCCCTGAGTGGGTCTCACGTCCCGCGTGGGCGGTCGCCCCGCGACCGTCTCACCGGTCCCTGAGTGGGTCCCACGTCCCGCGTGGGCGGTCGCCCCGCGACCGTCTCACCGGTCCCTGAGGAGGTCGCCCCGCGACCGTCTCGAAGGGCGGTCGTAGCCTGTCCGCATGGCACTTCGCAGCGCAGAGAGCGTCCAGACCGCACCCGTCGCCGCCCTCGGGCTGATCGGCGGATACCTCACGGCCCGCGAGAGCGGCATCCGTCCGCTCGGGGGAGTCGTCCTCGGCGCGGCCGGTCTGCTCGCCGGTCGCAGCTGGCTCGCCAAGACCGACCCGGCGACGACCGCGGCGCTGTCGGCGATCTACCTCGGGGGCTTCGGCGCCTCGCACCCGCTGGCCAAGAAGGTCGGCGCCTGGCCGGCCGTCCTCGGCGTCGCCGCTGCCTCGGCTGCCGCGTCCTACGCCCTGTCCGACCGGCGCTGACCGTGGCCACGGCTCCCATCGCCCTCACCGGGGCGACCGGTCGCATCGGTGGCCGCGTGGCCGACCGCCTCGCGACGAAGGGGGTCCCCCTTCGCCTCCTCGTCCGCGACCCCGACCGGGCACCGGATCTGCCGGGTGCGACAGCGGTCGTGGCCCCCTTCGCCGACGGTGAGGCCGTCCGCGAGGCCCTCACGGGGGTCGAGACGGCCTTCATGGTCTCCGCGTCGGAGGCGGCCGACCGAGTGCAGCAGCACCTGACCTTCGTCGAGGCGGCCGCGGCCGCCGGGGTGCGGCACCTCGTCTACCTCTCCTTCCAGGGGGCGAGCGCGGCGTCGACCTTCACCTTCGCCCGCGACCACGCGGTGACGGAGGCGGCGATCCGTGGGACGGGCCTGACCTGGACCTTCCTGCGCGACTCCTTCTACGCCGACTTCATGCCGGGGCTCGTGGGTGACGACGGCGTCATCCGCGGACCCGGCGGCAGCGGCCGGGTGGCCGTCGTGGCCCAGGACGACATCGCGGACGCCGCTGCTGCCGTGCTGCTCGACCCGGCCGCCCACGCCGGCCGCACCTACACGCTGACGGGGCCAGCAGCCTTGTCCTTCACCGAGATCGCGACGATCGTCGGCGAGGCGAGCGGCCGCGAGGTGACCTACGTCGACGAGACGCTCGACGAGGCCCGAGCCTCACGGGCGGTCTACGACGCTCCTGATTGGGAGGTCGCCGGCTGGATCTCGACCTACACGGCGGTCGCCGCCGGCGAGCACGCCGAGGTCACCGGCGACGTCGAGGCGCTCACCGGGCACCCGGCGACGCCGCTGCGCGAGGTGCTCGCCGCGGGTCGCTGAGGCCGCTCAGCTCTCGTAGGGCAGCACCAGGTCGGTGCGGAGCGTCGCGGGGTCCAGGTCGGGGGAGGGCTCGGTGACGTAGACCTCCCAGAAGGGCAGCGCCGGCTGGTGCCCGTCGGCCGCCACCTGTTGCATCAATCGGCCCCACGCGTCCCCCAGACCGTCGTACCCGCCCAGGTGGGAGACCGTCGCGACCTGCGTCGCCGGCATGCTCGAGGGCAGGAAGGTGATGCCACCCGCCTCGAGCTGGCCGTCGAGCGGCGCGGCGACGGGGAAGCCGGCCTCGAAGGTCATCGTCGCCCCCGGCATGCGGTGGTGCAGGGAGATCGCGGGCCCGGCGATCTGCACGCCTGCCTCGGCGAGCGCGGGCACGAGCGCCGTGAAGGTCTCGTCGAAGATCGCGGGCATCCCGTCGGGAGCCACGTCCTGGGCGAGGCGGACCACGGTCGGGATCTGCTGGGTGACGAGATAGCTGACGCCCTCGTGGGGCGGTCGGAGGTAGGTGGGGGTGTCGGTCACGGGTGCCTCCTGCGTCGGTGTGCTGTCAGCCTGCCACGTCGGCCGCGGCGGTGAGCGTGACCGCGGCGGTCCACGCGAGCGGCGACGGGCCGGCGGGGGAGCCGTCGTCGAGGACTTTTTCGGGCAGCGACCCGGCCGACGTGCGGTGCTCGGCGAGCCAGCGCAGGGTCTCGACCGCGCGCTCGCGGGTCGTGGGACTCGTGGCCCAGGCGCCGGCGAGCACGGCCGTCTCGGGGGTCCAGGCGACGCCGTCGTCGCGCCAGTCGCCGCCGGGGGCGTAGCCGCCGTTGGGCCGGGCCATCTGGCGGGCGGCGTCGTCGAGCGCGGCCCGGATGTCCGCCTCGCGTGGTGGCGCCGTGCGGTAGGGCGGCAGCAGCCAGGCGATCGCGGTGTCGCTCGCGCCGCCGCTGATCCGACGGGGCCAGCCCCGCATGCCGAAGGTCGCGTGCACCTGGTGGTCGAGGTGCAGCGCCGCTGCGGCGCAGCGTTCGCCGAGCCGGTCCGGCAGGAGGGTCGCGGCGTGCTCGAGGCCGGCGAGGACCGGGGCGGCGGTCCCGAGGGTCAGCTGCCCCTCGTCGAGCTCCCAGTAGTCGGGCGAAGGGAGCGGCAGCCCGTCCGAGGCGAGCCGGCCGAGTGCCGTGGTGGCGCAGTGCCGCACGAAGCCCTCGATCGCCGACGCGTGGGAGGTGCCCCGCCACGAGTCGGCCGTCGAGCCGGCTGCCCACAGCGCCCAGCCGAAGCCGTCGTCCTGCGGGGGCCGGTCGTCCGGGGTGCCGCCGTCGAGCGCGTAGCGGGCCTGCATCCGCCCTGCCCGGCCGACGCGGGAGGCGAGGGTCGCGAGCTGGCGGGTGGCCCCCTTCGCGTCGCCGAGGCGGTGGAGGGCGACGGCCACGTGCGCCGTGTCGCGGGGCCACGCGTGACGCCACATCGGGGACCACCCGGCGACGGCGAGGGGCAGTCCCGCGGAGAGCACCCACAGGTCGAGGGCGGCTTGGCGGGCGAGGTCGCGCGGGGTGCCGGCCACGTGCCCGGGCAGGCTCAGGCCGGCGAGCCACTCCTCCTCGGCCTCCAGCAGCGGCCCCTGCTCGGGGCCGACGAGGACCCGTGAGTCGGGGAGCAGACGCTCGAGGTCGGGTGTCTCGACGAGCCGGCGGGTTTGCCGCCACGGACCCTGCGAGGTCTGCATCGCGACGGTGAGCCCGTACGACGCGGGCACCTCGTGGCGGGTGCGGTAGAGGCCGATGCCTCCGGTGGCCGTGGCCGTCAGGGCGGCCGCACCCATCGACCCGGCGACGAAGCTGCGCCGGGTCGGGTGGCCTGAGGGCTCGGTCATCCCCTCACGCTACCGAGCGGTCGCGCGGCTCAGGTGCGCCGTCGGTTGCCCGCCATGCCGACCGCGACCCAGGCGGCGGCGACGAGGATGCCGCCGCCCACCGGGTACCAGCGCGGCACCGTGTCGAAGAAGGCGAAGCCGAGGCCGAAGGCCATGGTGATGATCACCGCGACGAGCGCGGGCGTACGTGTCCCCATGCGGTCAGTGTGGCGGCGGCTCGCGACGCCTGTCCACGGTCGGGCGTGGTCAGACCTGCAGCAGCGACGCGAAGCGCTCCCGCGTCAGGTAGACCATCCGGGCGTCCTTGTCCCCGATGCGGACCTGCTCGCCGAGCTCGAATCCGGTCTGCCGCAGCCGCTCGAGGATCGCCCGGTTGGCAGCGTCGGGCTCGCCGACCAGCCGCTGCACGGCCGGGTCGGCGAAGGCCCACGCGAAGATCCCGGCGCCCACCGCGAGGGGGTCCTCCCCCGGCGCGACGAAGACGTGCGCGCCGAGGTCACCGGGCTGCACGTCGTAGGCCTCGGCGATCGGGTCGTGCTCGGGCTCGTAGGTCTGCAGCAGCGCCACCGGCCGTCCCTCGACCTTCCCGATCCACGCCCAGTGCGCCTCGAGCGAGTCGACGAAGGCGTAGACGTCGCGGATCTCCTCGATGCTTTTGTCGCCCATGCCCCAGAAGCGCCCGCGCGGGTGGGTCACCCACCCGTGGATCAGCGGGGCGTCCTGCTCGGGCTGCAGGGGTCGGAAGGTCAGGTCGGTCATCGGGTCTCCTGCTCGTCGGTCGACTGCGGCTGGGGTCGTGGGGTGGCGACGTCGGCGAGGTCACCGTCGCGCCACAGCCCGTGCTGGTCGTGGGCGTGGGGTGAGGTGGCCGGGCCGGCGGCGCCGAGCGGCACGGCCCAGCCGCTCGGTCCGCCGAGGGACCAGACGAGCCGGGCGGCCGGGCCCCGCCAGCACAGGTCGCTCAGACCGGGGGCGGCGGCGGTGGCGAGCACGCAGTCGCCGTCGCCACCGAGCGGTCCCGAGGCGGGGGCCGCGGTGTGCTCGGCCCGGACGAAGGGGGCGACGTGCCGCTCCCCCCACGTCCGGTCGTCGGCGGGGGCCTGGGCGACCCGGACGAGTGCCTGGACGGCGAGGTCGTCGAGGGGCAGGCCCCAGTCGCGCCCGACGTGCACGATCCGCTCGATCCCGGCGCCGACCCGGGCCACGGGGTCGACCCAGGGGGCGAAGAGCGCTGCGAGACCTGCGGGTTCGTGGATCGGCGCGAGCCGGGGGTGGGCGGCGACGGCGAGCACGAGCTCGGTGCGCCAGCTCGCGAAGAGGGCCGCGTCGTGGCTGCACGCGTCCATGTGCTCGTCCCAGGCGAGCAGCCGCAGGCGCAGCTCCTCGGCGGGTCCGGTGGCCGCGACCCCGTCGAGCAGGGCAGCGTAGGTCGGCCAGGAGCCGAGCCGCGTGTCGACCTGGACCGCCGCGAGGCCGGCGGTGTCCCACGTGGTGCGCTCGCCGAGTAGCTCGGTGATCCGCTGCGCCCGGTGCGGTGCGGCGAACTCCTCGCCGAGGTCGGTGACGGAGGGCCGGCGGTCGTTCGCGTGCACGACGACCTCGCCGACGGTGAGGTCCCGCCGCGCCGGGGGCGCCGCCACCGTGCCCATGTGGCCGACCTGAGTGCGCATTTCCCTAGGGAGATGCGCATCCACTGCGGGTTTCACGAGGCGGCCGGCGACGCGCTCGCGCACCCGACCGTCGGCACCGGCGATGACGACGGCGTTGACCGGCTCGACCCAGCCGTCGAGGGCGGCGTCGACGTCGTCGACGGTGCGGGCCAGGAGCAGCCGACGCATCGCCGCGAGTCCGATGTCGCCGTCGAGGCCGGCGGGCGAGATCGGGTGGGGGACCACCGGATCCGCGTCAGGGGCGATCTGCTGGTAGTCGGCCATGGCGTGCGTGACCGCCCACGCGACCGATCCGGTGTGGCCGAAGTGGGGTACGCCCGGCACGCCGGCGAAGGCGAGTCCGAGCACGTCGAGCTGCGGCGTCGTCAGCCGCACCTGCTGGTAGATCCCCGGCGCCTCGAGCACTCGGTGCGGGTCGGCGGCGATCATCGGCGCGCCGGTGGCGGTGCGTGACCCGGTGAGCGCCCACGCGTTGCTGCCGCCGAGCGGCACCCCCTCGTGGCTGAGCAGGTCGAGGGCGTCGTCGCCCAGCTGGGCGCGCACGTGCCGCCGCCACAGCAGGTGGCCGAAGTTGCCCATGAGCACGTGCTGCACGAGGAAGACCCCGGCGGGCGACCACGGCTCCCAGAGCTGCGGCTGGGTGCCGGTGGCAGCGAACTCCGGTGCGCGAGAGCCCCCTTCGTCGAGGCCGTCGTTGACCCCCGCGACGTAGGCGTGCAGCCAGCTGCGGGTGTCGTCGTCGAGGTCGGCGACGGCTGCACGGGCGATGCCGGGCAGGTCGGCCCGGGTCGCGAAGTCGTCCCAGTCCGAGGTCCCGAGGAGGGCGGCGGAGGTCGCCTCGGACCGCCGCCGCTCCACCTCGATCTGCCAGGCCCGGTCGACAGCGGCCGACCGACCCTGGGCGAAGGCGAGGTCCTCGAGCGTCTCCCCCCAGCAGAGCGGGATGCCGTGGGCATCCCGCTCCACCCGCCAGCGTCGGGTCACCCGGCCACGTCCCTGCTCACGCTGCCGCCGCCGACGTTCCCTGAGGAGGTCGCGAAGCGACCGTCTCGAAGGGTCGCGGCGTGGAGGGGGTTGTCGAGGTCCCCGACCCGGATGAGCGATCCCTCGGGATCGCTGAGGTCGACCATCTGCAGCGTGTTGCGCAGCTGCAGCCGGTTGAGGCAGGAGTGCTCGAAGGTCGGCCGCAGCAGGTCGAGCCGGGCCGCTCGCGGGTGGTCGGCCGCGTGCTCGGTGATGCACTCGGCGACGAGGCCCCAGAAGTCCTTGCCGGTGAGCACCCCGTCGTCGGCGAGGATCTCCGCGACGAAGCGCAGCACCCCGTCGAGCACGTCGGTGAGCACCGACAGCGACTGCACCTGCGGGTCGAGGACGTGCCGGATGCGCTCGACCTCGGGCGGCAGCTCGCGGTCGGACATGACGACGACCTCCTCGCCGATGTCCTTCATGTAGACGCCGGTGGGCACGTGGTCCTCGAGGACGAGGATGAGGTTTTCGCCGTGCGGCATGAAGGCGAGGTCGTGCACGCCGAGGCAGTGGACGACCGGCCGCAGGTAGGCCCGCAGCATCCGTCGCACCCACTCGGTCGCACCGATCGGGCTGGCGGCGATGAGCTCGGTGATGAGCGCCGTGCCCTCGGCGTCGCGGTGGAGCAGCCCGGTGAGCGACTGGAGGCGCTCTCCCGCAGCGAGCTTGGGCACCGGCGACTCGCGCCACAGGGCGGCGACCATCTTGGTGTGCGCACTGGGCGAGCCGAGCTGGTGGTAGGCGTCGCCGGTGTAGCCGACGGCCGCGACCTCGCGCAGCACCTTGAAGCCGCAGTCGGCGAGCTCCTGGTCGGCGGCGACGACGCCGGCGACCCAGTCGTTGATCGCCGGCGTGGCCGCCATGTACGTCGGCGAGAGGCCGCGCAGGAAGCCCATGTTCTGGATCGCCAGTGCCGTCTTGACGTAGTGCCGCTCGGGCCGGCTCGTGTTGAAGAAGGTGCGGATCGACTGCTGCGCCCGGTAGCGGTCGTGGGTGGTGCCGAGGTGCACGACGTCGCGGCGGGCGATGTCGGCGGCGAAGGTCACCGCGAGCTTGTGGTCCCACTGCCACGGGTGGACCGGCATGAGCAGGTAGTCGGCGGGGTCGACCCCCTTCGCCTCGAGACGAAGGGAGAATCGCTCCCGGTCCGCCGGGTCGAGCTCGCCCGCGTAGAGGTCCTCCTCCGTCATGCCGTCGGCCAGGGAGAGGTGGGCGACGGTGCGCCGCACCGCGATCCACTGCATGCGCACGTCGGCGCCGGCCTCCGGCGAGTAGGCCTCGTGGTCGGTGGCGGAGAAGCCGATGCGACCGTTGTTGGCGACGAAGGCGGGATGCCCTTCGGTCATCGCCGACTCGATGGTCTGGAAGTCGGCGTCGACGAGGTCGCGGCTCGTGCGGCGCCCGTGGTGCCACTTGAAGGCCAGGCTCGCGAGGGTCCCGCTCAGCTCCTCGAGGTAGGTCGAGCGGAGGTGGTCGGGGATGCCGAGGTCCTCGTGCAGGTCGGAGACGACCACCAGGGCGTCGACCTCGGTCGGGCTCCCGTCGACGGTCCGCTCGATGCTCGCCGGGTCGACCCGCCAGTGCTCGAGAGCGTGCCGGGTGGCCGAGAAGGTGTAGCGGGCCGCCCCGGCGCTGATCGTCCACCGCCCGTCCGCCGTGGGCTCGGGCTCGAGGAGCCGCTCGTGGGTGAACTCGCCGATGGCCTTGGCCGCGACGTGCCGGTGGGCGCGGGCCATGACGCCCGGCTCGAGGTGGGCGACGTCGGGGCTCGGCAGCTCCTGCGTGCCCCGCTCCAGCTCGCTGGCCGCGAAGTCGGCGACGGTGCAGAAGCTCAGCAGGGCCTGCTTGTCCGGCAACGAGATGCGGCGGTCGACGACGAAGCCGGCGGCGGCGTTCTTGGCGTGGATCGCGTGGTTGCGGGCGTCCGGCTCGACGACGACCTCGGTCGTCGCGGGGTCGCGGAAGCAGAAGTGCATGACCGCGCGGAAGACCTGCGAGGTCAGGCCGCTCACCGGCGTGTCGGTCGGCGCGACGAGCACGTGCATGCCGAGCTGACCGGGGGTGACCCGGTAGTGCGCGGCGAGCACGGAGTGCGCCGGGTCGTACGTCTCGGTCAGGAAGGTCGGGATGCCGTCGACCCGACCCAGCCAGGCGTCGTGGTGCTGGTCGGCGTCGATCTCGTCGAAGGCCGCCCGGGTCTGCTCCGGGGTGTACCCCTGCATGCCCCAGAAGGCCGACTTGGGGTGGGTCACCCAGTCGTGCAGCAGGTCGGCGTGCTCGGCGGGGACGACCGGCTCGATTGTCACGCGGCCGACGGGCGTGAGCAGGGCGAAGGGGGTCATCGCGCCACCGCCTCGGCGCGCACGGGCTCCACCACGGGGGAGTCGATCTCACCGACCCCGAAGTGCTGGAAGGCGATCCGCTCCTCGACGGGGTAGACCTCGCGGCCGGTCATGGCGTTGATGATCACCGAGTTGCGGTAGGCGCCCATGCCGAGGTCGGGGGCCAGGACGGAGTGGGTGTGCTCCTCCGCGTTTTGCACGAAGATCCTGCCGTCGAGGTCGACGCTGTAGTCGGCCCCGGTGTCGTAGCGGTCGCGGGCATCGCGCCGGATGCGTCCGGCGACGGGCTCGAGGAAGGCGGGGGTCCGGGGGCGGTAGCCGGTGGCGAGGACGAGGCCCTCGCTCGTCACCCGCACGGCGGCGTCCTGCTCCTCGTGGTGCACGCCGAGCGTGTACCGCCCGGAGATGGCGTCCCAGCTCGCCTCGCGCACCTCGCTGTTGGTGAGCAGGGTCGTCGGGACGGGTGCGCCGGTCTCGACGCGGATCCGGTAGAGGGTGTCGTAGACCTGGTCGACGAGGTCGCCGCTGATCCCCTTGTAGAGGTTGCGCTGCGCGCGCAGCAGCACGTCGCGCCGCTCCATCGGCAGCTCGCGGAAGTAGCGGGCGTACTCCGGCGAGGTCATCTCGAGCGTGAGCTTCGTGTACTCCATGGGGAAGAAGCGCGGCGAGCGGGTGATCCACGTCAGGTGGTAGCCGTGCTCGGTGATGCCCTCGAGCAGGTCGAGGTAGATCTCGGCGGCGGACTGCCCACTGCCGATGACGGTCACCGACCCCTGGTCCTGCAGGGCCGCTCGGTGCTCGAGGTAGTGCGCGGAGTGGGTCACGGGTCCGCCGAGGCCCTCCGCGACGGGCGGGAGCGTCGGCTCGGTGCCGATGCCGAGCACCACATGATAAGCGCGAAGGGAGGTGACCGTCCCGTCGCCGAGGCGAGCGGTGACGACGTAGGTGCCGTCGGCCTCGCGCTCGACGGAGGTCACCTCGTGGCCCCAGCGGATGGTGTCGAGCTGGTCGGCGACCCAGCGGCAGTACTGGTCGTACTCGGCGCGCAGCGGGTAGAAGCTCTCGCGGATGTAGTACGGGTAGAGCCGCCCGATCTGCTTGAGGTGGCTGAGGAAGCTGAAGCGGCTCGTCGGGTCGGCCATCGTCACGAGGTCGGCCATGAAGGGCACCTGGATGGTCGCGCCCTCGAGCATCATCCCGGGGTGCCAGCTGAACTCGTCCCGCGCCTCGAGGAAGACGCCGTCGAGGTCGGGCAGGTCGTGGGTCAGGGCGGCCAGGCCGAGGTTGAAGGGCCCCAGGCCGATGCCGACGAAGTCGTGCACCTTCATCGCGCCACCTCCAGCTCCGCGAGGCTCAGCTCGTCGAGGTGGACCGGTTCCTGAGGAGGCGCGCCAGCGCCGTCTCGAAGGGCGGCGAGCAGCGCCTCTCCGGTGGCGGCGATCGTCTCGAGGATCCCGAGCAGGTGCGCCAAGGGGGTCTGCGGGTTGAGCAGGGTGAACTTCAGCCACGACCGCCCCTCGATCGTCGTGCCGGCGACCATGACCGACCCGTCGTCGAGGAGGGCGTGCCGGATACGGGGGTTGAGCGAGTCGGCCTCGGTGACGCCCACCCCCTTCGGCCGGTAGCGCATGAGGACCGTGCTGAGCACGGGCTCGACGGCGACCTCGAAGCGGTCGTCCTCCCGCAGCACCTCCCACACCTCGTGGGCGCGGTCGATGACCTCGTCGAACATCTCGCCGACGGCGTCGGCGCCGGTGACCCGCAGCGTCAGCCAGAGCTTGAGCGCGTCGAAGCGGCGCGTCGTCTGCAGCGACTTGTCGACCTGGTTGGGGGTCACCGCGGTCCGCGGGTTGAGGTAGTCGGCGTGGTGGGTGACGTGGGCGAGGGTGGCCCCGTCGCGCACGACGATCGCGCTGGAGCTCACCGGCTGGAAGAAGGTCTTGTGGAAGTCGACGGTCACCGAGTCGGCCCGCTCGATGCCGGCGAGCAGGTGCCGGCGACGAAGGGAGACGAGCAGCCCGCCCCCGTAGGCGGCGTCGACGTGCAGCCACGCGTCGTGGGCGGCGGCGAGGTCGGCGATGGCGGCGACCGGGTCGATGACGCCGAGGTCGGTGGTGCCCGCGGTCGCGACGACGGCCATGGCCGTCTCCCCACGCTCGCGGATGCCGTCGAGCTCGCTCGCCAGGGCGGCGACGGACATGCCGCCGGTCGCGTCGGTCGGCACCGCGATGACGGCGCTCGGGTGCAGCCCCATGATGCGGGCGGCCTTGATGACGCTGAAGTGGCTGTGCTCGGTCGCGAGGATCCGCAGCGTGGCGTCGGGCCCGACCCGGCGGACCGCCTCGCCGCGTGCGAGGAGCAGGCCCTGGAGGTTGGACTGCGTGCCGCCGCTGGTGAAGACGCCGTCGGCGCCCTCGCCGAAGCCGATGCGGCCGGCGGTCCAGCGGATCAGGCGCTGCTCGACGAGCGTGCCGCCGGCGCTTTGGTCCCACGTGTCGACGGAGGTGTTGACCGCCGAGATGATGCCCTCGGCGAGGACGGCCGGTAGGGCCACGGGGCAGTTGAGGTGGGCGACGTAGGAGGGGTGGTGAAACCAGATGGCGTCGCGCAGGTAGATGTCGGTCACCTCGGCCAGCGCCGCGTCGAGGTCGGAGGCGGGCCGGTCGAGGTCGACACCCTCCACGGCGGGGGTGAGGTCGGCGACGGTCGCCCCGGTCGACGGGGCGTCCGCGGCTAGGTGCCGCGCGACGAGCTGCGTCACGCGCGCCATGCCGCGGACGTAGTCGTCGGCGGTCTCGTGCGTCAGGAGGTGGGGGTTCACCGAGCATGCTCCTAGAAGTAAGGGATACCTAACTTAGGTAGTGCTGGCCTAACATAACTGCCGTGCGCCGACCTCGCTCGTCGAGATCGCGACGCTGCGCATCACCGCCGATGCGCGATGACCCCTACCCGGGCACCTGCCCACGAGCGCGAGGAAGAACCCCGTGACGACCACTGCCCCGACGGCCACTGAAGACGCCAAAACCCTTGGCGCAGAGCGGTTCCGGCTCATCACCGCCCTGTACTTCACCCAGTACCTCGGTGTGGGCTTCCTCACGATCGGGCTCGTGGCGATCCTCCGGGACGGCGGGACCTCCCTCGCGACGCTCGGCATGCTCCAGACGATCGGGCTCATCTGGCCGCTGAAGTTCCTCTGGGCGCCGCTCGTCGACCGCTTCGGCAGCCGGCGGGTCGGCCACTACCGCTCCTGGCTCATCCCGCTGCAGCTCGGCCTGGTCATCACGCTGCTGGCGCTCACCCCCTTCGCCACCCCCGCCGACCATCTCGGCCCGGTCTTCGCGATCTGCGCGCTCTTCGTCCTCTTCTCCGCCACGCAGGACATCGCCGCCGACGCGCTCGCCGTCCGCCTCCTCACCGACTCCGGTCGGGGGATCGGCAACGGGATCCAGGTCGGCGGCAACTACCTCGGCAGCGTCGTCGGCGGCGGCCTGGCCGTCGTCGTCTACGACCGGTGGGGCTGGGTGCCCGCGATCCTGCTCCTGGCTCTGCTCACCGCCGCGGCCCTCGGCGTCGTCATCGGCTTCCGCGAGCCGACCCGCGAGGTGCAGGTGCGCCGGGCCGGGCTGCGCGAGCTCCTCTCGGTCTTCGCCCAGCAGGGCTGCCGCAGCTGGGTGCTCGTCGTCGTCCCGCTCTACTACATCGGGGCCGCCGTGGGCTACGCGATCGTCTCGCCGGCTCTCGTCGACGCCGGCTGGTCGCTGACCAAGATCGGGGTCGTCTCCGGCGCGATCGCCTCGGCACCGGCCGTCCTCTCGGCGCTCGGCGCGGGTGCGCTCGTCAGCCGCTGGGGTCGTCGTCGCGTCCTCGTCCTCGGTGGCGTGCTCCTCGCCGTCGCCACCCTCGGCCTGGTGCCGCTCGCCCTCGGCGAGGCGTCGACCGTGTGGACGACGATCGCACTGTGCGCCTTCATGGCCGCCTACGCGGTGGCCAATGTCGTCGTCTACACGATCAACATGGACTTCGCCCGCCCCGACTCGGCCGGCACCGACTTCACGACGCTCACCTCCTTCGCGTTGGCGATGTCCTTCGTCGCGGCGGCCCTCGCCCTCACCGCCGCCGTGTGGATCGGCTACCTCGGGGTGCTCGTCGCGTCGATCGCCCTCGTCCTCGTCGGCACCGCGCTCGGCCTGCGGCACCAGCGTCGGCACGGGGTCTCCTGACGCCCGGCGCCCGCACGCGCGGGGGAGTGCTCCCCGTGCGAGTCGCTTGCTGTCGGCGGCAGATGTCGATTGCATGACCCCCATGAGCTATCCGCCCTCCTCGCCGTACCCGTCGAACCAGCCGCCACCCGAGGGGCAGGGCACGCCCACCGGCGGCCAGCCGCCGTACGGCACCCCGCCCGCTCCGGGCACGGGTGCGCCGCAGGGCTCCCAGCCGCCGTACGGGTCGCAGCCGGCCTACGGCAGCCAGCCGCCCTACGGGTCCCAGCCGCCCGCCGGTGGCCCCGGTGGCGGGATGCCGCCCATGCCGCCCGGTGGTGGTGGGATGCCGCCGGTGCCGCCCGGTGGGGGCTTCGCCGCCCCGTACAGCCCGATCGAGGCGATCGTCTACGGCTTCCGCACGTTCGGCCAGCACGTGGGCGTCTTCCTCGTGCTGGGGCTGCTGCTGCTCGTCGTCACCGTTGGCGTGCAGTTCCTCTTCAACCTCATGGGCGGCGGTCTCGAGATCTTCTCGGCGCCCTCGTGGGACCCCGACACCCCGACGCCCGAGGCC
Source organism: Janibacter hoylei PVAS-1 (assembly GCF_004025845.1). Taxonomy (NCBI): domain Bacteria; kingdom Bacillati; phylum Actinomycetota; class Actinomycetes; order Micrococcales; family Intrasporangiaceae; genus Janibacter; species Janibacter hoylei. The sequence goes on along the minus strand of NZ_PIPF01000010.1, from coordinate 392,200 downwards.
AGCCTCGGCTCCTCGCTGCTCGAGCTCGTCGGCAGCCTGCTGTCCAGCCTCTTCGGCTGGATCGTCGGCCTGGCGATCATGCGCGGCGCGCTCGACGTCGTCGACACCGGTCGGGTCGAGATCGGTCAGCTCTTCAACCGCATCCCCTGGGGTCAGGCCCTCCTGGCGGGCATCCTCGTCGCGGTCGCCACGCTGGCCGGCCTCATCGTCTTCTGCGTCGGTGCGATCGTCGTGACCTTCTTCCTCTACTACACCAACGCGGCGGTCCTCGACGGCAAGAGCGCGACCGACGCCATCTCGGCGAGCTTCACCTTCGTCAAGGACAACCTCGCCGAAAACCTGCTCCTCTGCCTCCTCGGCGTCGTCGCGATCATCGCGACCGTCTGCACCTGCTACCTCGGTGGCATCGTGCTGGGCCCGGTCATGACGATCGCCGTCGCCTACACGTGGCGCCACCTGCAGGGGCGCCCCGTCGCCCCCTGACCCGGCTCCACCCGGCATGACGAAGGGCGGGCCCGCACTACGGTGCGGACCCGCCCTTCGTCATGCCGTGGCCGAGGTCAGATGATCTTGCGCCCCTCGTCCTTGGCGGCGCGCCACTCCTTGTAGAAGGCGACGCAGATGATCGTCAGGATGACGGCCACGATGACCGGCCAGACGAGGACGTAGGCGGTGAGTGCGGTGATCGACATGGGGATCCTTCCGGGTCAGGAGCGGGCGGGCTCGAGGTCGAGGTCGTCGTCGCCGGTCAGCGACTCGTCGTCGGTGAAGTCACCGGTGCGACGGGCGATGAGCGAGAAGTCGAAGGGCCGCTGTCGCGACGCGAACGACATGACGACGCAGACGATCGTCGAGATCGCGTAGGCGGCCAGCGAGCCGGACAGCGCCGGGTACTGCGAGATCACCCCGATGGCGAAGGGGGCAACCCCCACCGCGAAGACGGCACCGAGCGAGATGCCGACGCGGGCGCCGAAGAAGCCGAAGGCCATGAGCCCGATGACGATGCCGGCGCCGATGATGCCGACGACGTCGACGACGAGGTCGAGCGCCCCGGACTGCGGCAGCCAGCCGAAGCGCACCGGCAGGAAGACCGCGAAGGCGACGAGCACGGAGACGGTGAAGGCGGCGTTGGTGACCCTCGACCAGTAGAAGGAGGCGATGACGGGGAAGACGAGGCAGCCCCACATCGCACCGACGAAGACGAGCAGGTCGAGGATGTTGAGCTCGAGCGCGGCGAAGAGGACCGCCGCGACCGTGGCGACGACCATCGTCAGGCGCCCGATGAGCAGCATCGTCGCGGGGTTGATCGTGCCGGCGCGACGGGCGCGGTCGCCGTAGATGTCGGTCATGACGATGGACGACAGGGCCGCCAGGTCGGAGTCGGCCGTCGACGACAGCGAGCCGATGATCATGACGAAGAAGATGACGATGAGCGGGGTCGCGAGGTGGGTCGCCGCCATCTGCGGCAGCAGGTTGTTGGGGTCGCCGCCGGCCGGGTCGATGCCGGCGTAGAGGGCGAGCACACCCATCATGCCGACGCCGATGATCGTCGCGCCGTAGCCGACGGTCGCGGTGACGAAGGTCGGCTTGATGAGGTCCTCGCGCACCGCGAAGAGCCGCTGGGCGATCGTCTGGTTGCCGATGGCGTAGGCGAGGACGGCCGCGATGTACGGCGCGCCCTGGCCGAGGAAGGCCTCGGAGGAGAAGAAGCTCGACTGGTGGGCGGTGAGGTTGCCGGCGCCCTCGCGCAGCAGGTCGGGCCCGCCGAGCACGAAGAAGAAGGCCGGGACCAGGACGACGACGGCGAGGAGCATGGCGACGACCTGGGTGAAGTCGGTGAGCACCGATGCGCGGAAGCCCGACCAGATCGTGTACATCAGCACGCCGGCCGCGATCATCAGCACGCCCTGGATGAAGCTCATCGGCGAGAGCATCGCGATGAGCGCGCCACCGGCGATGGAGTTGGACATGAGCGAGATGACGCTGCCGAGCACGTTGGAGATCGCGAGCATCAGCTGGCTGGATCGTCCGTGGCGGGCGCGCATGACCTCGGCGAGGGTGTGCGCCTGCGGGGCGACGGCCCGGATCCGACGGCCGAAGGGGTAGATGAAGAGGATCATCAGGGCGCCCCACAGCCCGTAGTGGATGGGACCGGAGATGCCGTACGTGTAGCCGGAGGTCACCGAGGCGTACATCGACGAGGCCCAGATCCACGTCGCGGTCATCGAGGCTGCGGAGATCCCGAAGCCGATGTTGTGCCCGGCCGTCATGTACTCGTCGGCGTTTTCCTCGCCGCGACTGATCCGCATCGACATGACCATGGTCAGGCCGTAGAAGAGGACGAGCAGCAGCACGATGGTGGCGATCCCCAGGGGTGGCGTCGGCATGCCTTCCTTCCGGTGTGGTGTTGTGGGTGTGGCTGAGCGGAAAGTAACCCGACGGGCAACGAAGGGCTAATGGAGCCAACCGCGCCCAAACTGCCCCAGAAGCCCATGAGGTCAACGAAAGGTCGAGGTCGGGCCACGGCCGTCGCTGTGGCCGATCTCACCGCTTGGGGCCCTAACCTGCGGTCATGACGACTCCCCAGCCCAGCCCCGGCCGCGCCCGCCAGGACGCGATCTACCGCCCCGGTGCGCTCGGCATCGCGCCCACGGTCCCGACGGACGTCGCGGAGCTCGAGCGCCGGGCGCGAGCGGCCATGAGCCGCAAGGCCTGGGCCTACATCGCCGGGGGTGCCGGCGGCGGCGCGACGATGCGCGCCAACCGGGCCGCCTTCGACCGGTGGCAGGTCGTCCCGCGCATGCTCCACGCGACGACGACCCGCGACCTGTCGACGACCCTCCTGGGGACCGAGCTCACCGCGCCGCTGCTGCTCGCCCCGGTCGGGGCGGCCGGCCTCGTCACCGACGACGCCGACCTGCTCATCGCGCAGGGGGCGCACGCCAGCGGCGTGCCCTACGTCTTCTCCTGCCAGGGTTGCTCGCCGATGGAGGAGACGGCGCAGGCGATGGCCGGGACCCCGTTCTGGTACCAGCTCTACTGGTCGACCGACGAGGCGCTCGTCAACTCGATGATCGCTCGGGCCGAGGCCGTCGGCGCTCAGGCGCTCGTCGTCACGCTCGACACGACGATGCTCGGGTGGCGCACGCAGGACCTCGACCTGGGCTCCCTCCCCTTCGCCCGGGGCCAGGGCATCGCCCAGTACACCTCCGACCCCCGCTTCATGCAGCTGGTCCGGGAGCAGCTCGCCGACACGGCGCGTGCCGCGCAGTCGCTCGGGATCGACCCGCGCAAGCCGCTGCGGGCGGCCCGTGCGGCGAAGGGAGGAGTCGGCACCCTGCTCTCGATGAGCCGCGAGCACCCCGGCGGGGTCCGCGACAACCTGCGCTCGCCGGAGCCGCGGGCGGCGGTCGAGACCTTCCTCGACATCTACTCCAACCCCGCGTTGTCGTGGGAGCACATCGCGACCCTGCGGGAGCGCACGAGCCTGCCGGTCGTGCTCAAGGGGATCCTCCACGAGGACGATGCACGGCAGGCCTTCGACTCCGGTGTCGACGCCGTCGTCGTCTCCAACCACGGCGGGCGACAGGTCGATCGGTCGATCGCGGCCCTCGACGCGCTCGCGCGGGTGCGCGAGGCGGTCGGGCCGGAGCCGACGGTGCTCATGGACAGCGGGGTGCGGTCGGGGGCGGACCTCTTCGTGGCGCTCGCGCTGGGCGCCGATGCCTGCCTGCTCGGGCGACCGCACGTCTACGGGCTGGCGCTCGACGGCGCGACCGGCGTGAGCGCGGTGGTCGACAACGTGCTCGCCGAGCTCGACCTGACGATGGGGCTGGTCGGCGCAGCCTCGATCGGCGACATCACCCGGGAGCTGCTCGTCGAGGTGTGATCTCGACACGTCGGGCGGGGCTCGCTTCGTCGTGCGGGGTGTCGTACCGCCGTGCCAAGGTGGGCCCATGACAGATGTCTGGGAGCTCGTCCACGCCGAGCGGGCCGCACTGGCGGCCGACCTCGAGGGCCTCACCGACGAGCAGTGGCGCACCGCGTCGCTCTGCGACGGGTGGAGCGTCCACGACGTCGCGGCGCACCTCGTCGCCAATGCCCTCGCCACCCCCTTCGGCCTCGTGCGGGGGATGGTTCGGGCCCGGGGTGACTTCGAGCGGATGACCCAGCAGGGCGTCGACCGGCACCGCGGGGCGACACCGCGCGAGACCCTGAGCAGCCTGCGCCAGGTGGCCGGTCGGCGGACGGGGCCGCCCACCCGGCTCGCCCCGCTCGAGAGCCGGCTCGTCGAGGAGGTGGTCCACGGTGAGGACATCCGCCGGCCGCTCGGCATCTGGCACGACTACTCCGCCGAGGCGATCGAGGGTGCGCTGCGCTACCAGGCGCGCACGCCCGCCTCCGTCGGTGGAGCACGCGAGGTCGCCGAGCGGGTCACGCTGCGGGCGACCGACCTGGACCTCACCCTCGGCGACGGGCCCGAGGTCCGCGGACCGGCCCTCGCGCTGCTGCTCGCGATCTCGGGGCGCGACGTCGTGCGCCCCGACCTCGACGGCCCGGGAGTCGGCCTGGTCGGGGGGTGAGCAACCCCGAAATGCGGGTTCCTCCCCGACGTAGCGCGCACCGGTGGCGCATCGCCATTGGTGCACCGGCCGCCAGACACTACCCGTGAGTAGTCCGTGGTGCAGGGCGAGGCGCACGTCAGCCCTCTCAGCGGGGTGCCAGTCGGGGGTGGTGAGGTGGCGCGGTGCGCCGCCTCCCCACCTTCGTCGTCCTGTGCATGGTCGTGGCGACCGGGCTGACCCTCCAGGGCTTCCGCGATCTCGTGTGGACCGACGCCGCCGGCAGCGTGCTCTACGCGACGGCGGCGGTCCTCTCCCTCCGCGTGGTGTGGCCGGGGCGTGAGGCGCCGCGCCCGCTCGTCGTGGCCGTCGTGGCGCTCGGGCTGTGCGTGGTCGTCGAGCTGGCCCAGCTCACGGGTCTGCCGGCGCGGGTGCCGCAGCTGCGACTGGTGCTCGGGACGACCTTCGCCCCGGACGACCTCCTCTGGTACGCGGTGGGCGCACTGGTCGGTGCCGGGGCGTTGGTGCTGGTGGAGCGCCAGCGGCGCTGAGGCGAGGCTCTGGCTGGTCGACTGAGTCCTCCCGCCCCCGTCCCCCGTACCTTCGCACTGGCCCGGGAGGCGAGCTCGGGGGCAGCGGTGGGCGTGGTCTCGAGGATCGCGGCGATCGTCGAGAAGTCGACGCTGTCGTGCAGCACGAAGGCGACGGGCTCGCCGGGGAGAGCCGGTCGATGACGGCCTGCAGGGCCGGCTGCGGGGCGAGTATAGCCTGACCGGGTGCGTCTCAAGCCCGGCCGTCCGGACGTCTCCCGCCACGCCTCGCGCCTGGATGTCCCGGTCGCCGGGGATGGTCCGCTGGCGGTGACCTTCCTGGGCGTCTCGACCTTGCTCGTCCAGGACGGCGAGTCGGCGGTGATGACCGATGGTTTCTTCTCCCGGCCGGGCCTGCTCCGGGTCGGGCTGGGGCGGGTCGCGCCGTCCGCCGAGCGCATCGATGCCGCCCTCGACCGAGCCCTCGGCGACGCCGGTCTCGACGGGCTCGACGCCGTCATCCCCGTCCACAGCCACTACGACCACGCCCTCGACTCCGCCGTCGTCGCCGAGCGCACGGGTGCGCTCCTCGTCGGTGGCGAGTCGGTGGCCAACGTGGGCGTCGGCGGAGGGCTCGCGCCCGAGCGCATCCGGGTCGTCGCCTCCGGCGACACCGTGGAGTGCGGTGCCTTCTCCCTGACTTTCGTGGCGTCGGACCACTGTCCGCCGGACCGCTACCCGGGCCAGATCGAGGCGCCCGTGAGGCCCCCGGTCAAGGTGGGCGCCTACCGCTGCGGTGAGGCGTGGTCGATCCTGCTCACTCATCGCAGCGGCCGCTCCGCCCTGCTGCAGGGCAGCGCCGGTTACGTGCCCGACGCGCTCGCCGGCCACGATGCCGAGGTCGCCTACCTGGGTGTGGGGCAGCTGGGGGTACAGCCGCTGGAGTACCTCGAGGCCTACTGGGAGCACACGGTGCGTGCCGTGGGGGCCCGCAGGGTGGTGCTCATCCACTGGGACGACTTCTTCAGTCCGCTCGACCGTCCGCTGCGCGCCCTGCCCTACGCAGGCGATGACCTGGACGTCACGATCAGCGTGCTCGGCCGCCTCGCCGACGAGGACGGCGTCGCCCTCCACCTGCCGCGAGTCTGGCAGCGCGAGGACCCCTGGGCCGGTCTCGACGGCTGACGCCTCAGGTGCCACTCGTCCCCAGGCTCGCGGCGAAATTCCTTGAATTCACAGGGCTCAGAGGGTTCCCCAGGGCCTGTATCGAACATATGATCGAAGCATGTCAGAGGCGACGCACTGGGGGGAGTTCGGGCTCGTGTCGGGTCTGCGGGACTCGGTTCGAGCCCTGACGATCGCTGCCCTCGAGATGCCGGACCTGTGGCAGGCGACGGAGGAGGAGCTGGCGGAGGGTCTGGCTGCGATCGGTCGGGCACGGGCGGTGCTCGAGGCGGCCGAGGTGGCGCTCGTGCGCGAGGGCATCGCACGCGGTGTCCCGCAGGGGCAGTCGTGGTCCGACACCGACTGGGTCGCGGTCAGCGAGGGTCGGTCCGCCCCGCGACCGCCGGTGCGCCACGTGGCGTCGGTGGTGCGGGTGGCCAGGGCAGGTCTGCGGGCCGGGTCCGCGCTCGTCGACCCTGCGCTCTCCGACCCCTCGCCCGACGACCAAGGGGGGACCGCCCCCCTTCGCCCGGACGCACCCGAGCAGGTGGCCGAGGAGGCGACGCCAGCGGAGTGGGGCGAGCAGTCGCCGCCGGCCGGCCTTGCCGGGGTGCTCGCCGATCTCGAGGATGGCCGGCTGCCGCTCGGCAAGGCCGATCAGCTGGTGCGATTCCACGAGGGGATGCGTCGGGTGGCCGACCCCGAGCTCCTCGAGGCGGATCTGGGGGTCCTGCTCGGTGCGGCCCGCGACGAGGTCGTGCGCACCGGCCCGGGTGGGCGCGTCTCGGGTCGGGTCCCGGGGCTCGACGAGCGCGAGCTGGCGGCGGCGATCACCCAGACGACGCGGATGTTGAGCCCGGCCAAGGACCTGGCGGCTGATGACGAGCGGGCGAGGTCGGCGCGGTCGTTGACGAGTCACACCGATGCCAGTGGGCTGACGCGCTACAAGCTGGTGCTCGACGCGGAGGGTGCGGCGATCATCGACGCGGCGGTGGCGGGGTTGTCGAAGCCGGTCAAGGGTCCTGACGGCGAGCGTGACCCGCGGCCTGCGGCGCGGCGTCGGGCCGATGCCCTGGTGTCGGTGGTGGGTCGTGGGGTGTCCAGCCCGGGTGAGGTGGGCACGAGTGACAAGGCGCAGGTGATGGTGACCATCTCGATGGCCTCGCTGCTGACGGCTACGGACGGGATGTGCGGTGTGTGCGGGTCCCGCCGCCCCGGCGGCGCCTTGGGGCTGGCCGGGGTGCCCTTCAGCGCCACGCACCCTTTCGGCCACCGCGATGACCTCGACGACGGGGGCGGCGCGCCGGGCCCCGAGGGGGTCGGGCTGGACGCTGGAGGTGTGGCCGGTGGAGGTCACGCCGGCGGGGTGACGGCCTCGGGTGCGGTGCTCTCGCCGGCGAGTGTGCGCAAGCTGGCCTGCGAGGCGGGGGTGATCCCGGTGATGCTCGGCAGTGGTGGTGAGCCTCTGGAGCTGGGGCGGGCGAGCAGGTTCTTCACGCCGGGGCAGAAGCGGTTGCTCTGGTTGCGGGACGGGGGCTGCACCTTCCCGGGGTGCACGATGCCCGCGCACTGGACCGATGCGCACCACGTGCAGTACTGGTCCCTGGGCGGGCGCACCGACGTCGGCAATGCGGCGTTGCTGTGCGAGCGGCACCACACCCGCGTGCACCAGCAGGAGCTGGCGTGCACGGTCCGTGATGACGGGGTGACCTGGCACCTGTAGCCACCCCGCACCGCGCCCGACCTCCCGCGGTCGGGCGCTGCGGCATGCCTGCGCCCGAGGTGGGGGCCACTGATGTCGCATTGCCTACGGCAACGCAGGGTCGCGGGCAACCCGTCAGGTGCGTACTACGCCCTTCGCTCGCAGGTGATGACCTGCACCCCGCCGGCCAGCGAGGTGACGTCGACCGTCTCGAAGAGCGTGGGGGCGAAGTCCCCGTCGAAGAGCGGGGTGCCCGACCCGATGACCGAGGGGTTGAGCTTGATGACGAGCCGATCGATCTTCGGCAGCAGGGCGTGGGCGAGGCGGCCGCCGCCGACGAGCCAGATGCCCAGACCGTCTTCGGCCTTGAGCTCGCGAACCCGGCCGAGCGGGTCACCGGAGACGACCTCGACCGCCGGCGCCGGCGCTGACCCGAGCGTCGTCGACACGACGAGGTGTCGCAGGTGCGGATAGGCGTCGTCGATGCCGGCCGCGAGCCCGATGTCGTAGGAGCGCCGCCCCTCGACCACCGTGTCGAAGACCTGTCCGGGCTCGGTCAGGCCCATCGCCTCCCGGGCCGGCCCCGGCAGCGTCTCCGGGTAGTGGGTCGCGATGAACTCGACGAGGTCCGGCGTGACCGCCATGTAGTCCTCGCCGCTCGGGTCGCCGCCCTCCGGCCCCGCGATGAAGCCGTCGAGCGTCGCTGCGACGCAGTACGTGAGTGTGCGCATGGTGCCCCTTCCGTCAGTCGGCACGCTACGGGCCGAAGGGGGTTGTGTCGCAGCGGTTTTCGCCCCGCCTCAGCGAGCCGGGTCGATGATCGTCATCCCTGCGACGCTCGCCGTGTCGAAGCCCGGCAGCAGCGCCGCCGCCTCGTCGAGCCCGATGATCCGCTCGACGAGGCGCTGTGGAGCCAATGCGCCGGACTCGATGAGGGCGAGCATCCCCGGGTAGTCGACGGCGGCCATCCCGTGGCTGCCGAGCACGTCGATCTCCCACCCGATGACCCGCGACATCGGCACCCGTGGGTGCCCGTCGACCGGCGGCAGGAGCCCGACCTGGACATGTCGGCCGCGCCGCCGCAGGCTGAGCAGCGCTGTGGCACAGGTCTGCTCGCTGCCCACGGCGTCGACGGCGACGTGGGCCCCGCCGTCGGTCAGGTTCATGATCGTGGCCTCGACGCCCGCGGCGTCCTCGCCGCCCGCGAGCACGGTGTGCTCCGCCCCGAGATCGGCCGCCACGGCCAGCGCCGCGGGGTTGCGGTCGACGGCGACGACCTGCGCGCCGAGCGCCCGGGCGATCATCACCGCGCTCAGCCCGACGCCGCCGGCGCCGACGACGGTGACCCATTCGCCCTTCTTCAGGTGGGCGCGCGCGACGAGGGCCCGGTAGGCGGTGGCGAAGCGGCAGCCGAGGCTCGCCGCGGTCGCGAAGTCGACCGACTCGGGCAGTGCCACGAGGTTGGTGTCGGCCGCGTGCAGCGCGACCTGCTCGGCGAAGGAGCCCCAGTGGGTGAAGCCGGGCTGCTCCTGGTCGGGGCAGACCTGCGCGTCGCCGGCGGCGCACCACGCGCACCGTCCGCAGCCGCAGACGAAGGGGACGGTCACCCGGTCACCGACCCGCCACCGCTGCACACCGGCACCCACGGCGCTCACGACCCCCGCGAGCTCGTGGCCCGGCACGTGCGGCCAGGCGATGTCGTCGTCGTGGCCGGCCCAGGCGTGCCAGTCGCTGCGGCACAGGCCGGTCGCCCGCACGTCGACGACCACCCCGCCGTCCGGCGCGAAGGGGGCGGCCACCTCCCTGACCTCGGGTCGGGCTCGGACGTCGTCAAGGACCATCGCTCGCATGCGGGTCATCCTGACAGCGGTCGGTCCGGGCCCAGCACTGCCCTGCTCAGGTCTGCGCCACCGGGTGCTCGCGGATGAAGTCGAGGACGACCCGCGAGGCGGATGGGTCGTCGAGGTAGTAGCCGTGCCGGGCGCCGGGCAGGAGCTCGAGCCGCGCCACGCGATGCGCGCGCCGTCGGCGGCCCGGGCCTGCCCGGACCCGGACACGTCGCCACCGGGCTCAGGTCTGCTCGCGCAGGTACCGCCCGAAGTGCGGCACGGTGAAGGCGATCCGGCCGCGCTCGCCGGAGTAGATCAGGCCCTTCTTGAGCAGGGCGTCACGGGCGGGGGAGAGGGACTGGGGCTTCTTGCCGAGGTGGCTGGCGACCTCGGAGGTGAGCACCGACTCGATGTCGTCGAGGGCCTCATCCCCCTTCGCGGCGATGTCGGCGGCGACGTCGGCCATGGCGCGCAGGTACTCGCGCTCGCCAGGGGTCGCGCGCTCGTACCGCGAGCCGAAGAAGCCGACGGCCAGCTCCGACTCCGCCTCGGGGGAGGCCACACGCACGTCCTCGGCGCGGATCGGTGACTGCGGTGCCTGGTCCCACACCGCCTTGCCGTAGGCCTGGATGAAGTACGGGTACCCGCCAGTCGCGACGTAGAGGGCATCGAGCGCCGCCTGCTCGTACTCGGCGAGCTCATCGGCGGCCGGGGCGGTGAGGGCGCGGTCGGCCTCCTCGCGGGCGAGCCGGTCGATGCGCTGGTAGCGGAAGAGCCGCTCGCTGTAGGACTTGCTCGCCGACAGCACAGCTGGCAGGTGCGGCAGCCCGGCGCCGACGACGATGAGCGGCAGCCCGGACTGGCTCATCTCATGACAGGCCGCGCAGATCGCCGAGATGTCCTCCGGCCCGAGGTCCTGCATCTCGTCGATGAAGACGGCGACCCCCCGGCCGAGGTCGGCGGCCAGGCCGCCGACGTCGGTGAAGAGCTCGACGAGGTCGATCTCGATGTCGCCGGAGTCGGCGCGCCCCTTGACGGCGGGAGCGTCGATGCCGGGGTTCCACACCTCACGCAGCTTGGTGCCCGGCTTGGCGTCGCGCTGCGCGAAGGACTTGATGACACCGAGGACGTGCTCGACCTCCTCCTCCTGCGTGTGGCCGAGCTCGCGCACCGCCTGGTGCAGCGCGCTCGCCAGCGGCCGGCGCAGGCCGAGCTCGGGGCGTGCCTCGAGCTTGCCGGTGCCCCACTTCGCGCGGACGGCCGCGGATCGCAGCTGGTTGAGCAGCACGGTCTTGCCGACGCCCCGCAGCCCCGTGAGGACGAGCGAGCGCTCGGGCCGGCCGCTGACGATCCGCTTGAGCACGACGTCGAAGCGTGTCAGCTGCTCGTCGCGACCGGCGAGCTCGGGCGGGCGCTGGCCCGCGCCGGGGGCGTAGGGGTTGGTGATCGGGTCCACGATGCGACCGTATCCGCCCGTCTAGCCGAAGGGGGATATCTCGGCAGATTCGTGGATCGGCGCGTCGCGGCGGTCAGACGGCAACGCTCACCGGCATCCGCGTCTCGAGGGTCTCGGCGGAGTCGTCGACGGTTGCGTCCGCGCCGATGGTCAGCTCGTGACGCAGGAGATCGCCCTGCTCGACGGTCCACAGCGTGACGGACCAGCCATCACCCGACCGGGTCGCCTCCGGGGCGGTGATCCGGCTGCGGTAGGCCTTCTTCAGTCGGGTGACCTCGTCCTCGTCGACCACCGGCTGCCAGTCGATGTCGTCCACGGACTCTGCGCGATACCACAGCTGGTCGGTCCGACGGGTGGAGTCGTACCAGGCGCGGGCCACGGCGAGAGCGCCGGCGGCATCCTCGACGTGACCATGGGTGGTGACCTGCTCCCACGTGTCGGGGTTGCCGGTCAGGACGACGGTGCGTGGGTCACCCTCCGGCGGGTAGGCGACCACGGTGGTGAAGGGCCGCTCGCCGGTGGCCCGCACCTCGGCCAGGCGCCATTCGGGGAGCTGGGGCAGGTCGAGCTCTCTGCTCTCGGTGGGCTGGTCGTCCATGACCGCGCGACGACGGAGTCGTCCGGCAGGCCCTCCCGGATGCGTTCTTCCGTCGCGCCCTCCTTGCTCGAGCAACCCGTCACGACCATCGTCAGAGCGAGGCCGACGGCCGTACGTCTCATCCTCATGTGTCGATGGTGGGCCATGGGTCGCGTCAGATCCCGTTGAAGGGGTTCCAGTCGTTTTCGGCATCCCAGGTCTCGCCGGCGCGCTCTCCGTAGGTCTGGCCCCCGTCGGAGGACCTCGAGTCACCCGAGCTGAAGCGCTCGCGGACGGCCTCGCGACCGGCGGACTCGCCGGCTTGGTGCGCCAGCTGCGGGGACCGGCCGCGCTCGAGGGCCTCGTTGTAGCCCCGGTCGTAGCCCTCGTCGTAGCGACGCTCGGACTCGGTGTACTGCGCGTACCCCAGGTCCGCGCGGCGCTCCTTGGCGTGCTGGATCGCCTCGACGGTGCCGGCCGTCTCCTCGTCGTACTCGCTCTGGATGTACGTGTTGCGGCTGACGTCGTCGACGTCCGCGGCCTTGTCGTCGAGGTCCCACCGGGCGTGGTTGGCCTCGTGGACGAGCGTCTGCCCGTCCCGGTACTGGTCCTTGCCGAGGGTGATGGAGTCGAGGGCCGGCTGGTAGTAGGCGCCCTCGAGGTCGTCGTCGTACCAGACCCGGATGTCGTTGTCCGCCAGCCAGGTGAGGGTCTCGCGCCCCGTGGGGGTCGAGGCGAGCTCCTCGACGATCGGGTCGTCGGCGCTCAGGCCGCGGGGCAGCACGATGCCGTCCGGGCCCCGCTCGAGGGGCGGCGGCGCTCCGGGCGGGCGCGGGCCGGTGGGCCGGCCGCCCTCCCCGGGGCCACGATCCGTCGAGCCACGGTCCTCGGCGGTCTTGACGTCGGTGGGCAGGCTGGCGGCGGCGCTGAGGGGGCTGCCGCCCTTCGTCCCGGCGGGCAGGTCACCGCCCACACCCCCGCCCACGCCGCTGCTGCCCTGCTCCTGCTCGCGGGCCTGGAGGAGCAGCTCGCGGGCAAAGGCGGTGAGCCGCTCCGTGCACGACCGCAGCTGCTGTCGCGAGGCCTCCCAGTCGGCGACGAACTGCTCCATGTCCGGCCCCGCCCAGGCCTCACGCGTCGTCGCGACGAGGGAGTCGCCGGTCGTGCCGAGCGTCGCGAGGCGCTCGGCACTCGTGCCGAGGTCGGCCCCGATGTCGTGCAGTCGCGCCGCGTCGGCGCCGTGCGAGAGCGGCATGCTCCCCCCCTTCGTCGGGACCAACCTAGGTCCGCCGAGGGTCCGCTGCGATGGGGAGCGGTCCCCGAGACCTGGCGCCGACCGAGCGGGCGACGGTGAGACACTGCTCACATGCCCGCAGCAACCCCTTCGTCGTACTCCATCACGATCCGCCTGCACACCTCGCCCGACTACGCCGTCGTCGGCCGGATCGCCACCGCGATCGCCGAGCAGGGCGGCATCGTCACCGCCGTCGACATCGCGGACTCCCGCCACGACCGTCTCGTCGTCGACGCGACCTGCTCCGGCTTCGACGTCAACCACACCGACGATCTCGTCGAGGCCGTCGAAGCGATCGACGGGGTCAAGGTGCACAAGGTCTCCGACCGCACCTTCCTGCTCCACCTCGGCGGCAAGATCGAGGTCAGCTCCAAGGTCGCGCTCAAGACCCGTGACGACCTGTCGATGGCCTACACCCCGGGCGTCGGTCGCGTCTCGAGCGCCATCGCCAAGCACCCCGAGGACGCCCGCCGGCTGACGATCAAGGGCAACAGCGTCGCCGTCGTCACCGACGGCTCGGCCGTGCTCGGCCTGGGCAACATCGGCCCGGAGGCCGCCATGCCGGTCATGGAGGGCAAGGCGGCGCTCTTCAAGCAGTTCGCCGACATCGACGCCTGGCCGATCTGCCTCGCCTCGCAGGACACCGAGGAGATCATCCGCGCGGTCGAGATGATCGCGCCCGGCTTCGGCGGCATCAACCTCGAGGACATCGCGGCGCCGCGCTGCTTCGAGATCGAGCGCCGGCTGCGCGAGAGCCTCGACATCCCCGTCTTCCACGACGACCAGCACGGCACCGCCATCGTCGTCCTCGCGGCCCTGCGCAATGCGCTGCGGGTCGTCGACAAGTGGCTCGAAAAGGTGCGCATCGTCGTCTCCGGCGGTGGTGCCGCCGGCTCGGCGATCGTCACCCTGCTGCTCGCCGCCGGCGCCCAGGACGTCGTCGTCTACGACCGTGAGGGGCTGCTCTCCTCCGACGACGAGTCGCTCACCGGTGCCAAGCGCGAGCTCGCCGAGCGGACCAACCCGCGCAAGGTCCGCGGCGACCTCGCCGACGGGCTGCAGGGAGCTGACGTCTTCATCGGCGTCTCGGCGCCCAACCTGCTCAAGGCGGAGTGGATCCGCGACAACATGGCGACCGACCCGATCGTCTTCGCGCTGGCCAACCCCGACCCGGAGATCGACCCGGCCGAGGCCGCGCAGTACGCCAAGGTCGTGGCCTCGGGCCGCAGCGACTACCCCAACCAGATCAACAACGTGCTCGCCTTCCCCGGCGTCTTCCGCGGTCTGCTCGACGCGCACGCCGAGGACGTGAGCATCGAGATGCTCATCCGCGCGGCCGATGCCATCGCCGCGGTCGTCAAGGACGAGGAGATCAACCCCTCGTACATCATCCCGAGCGTCTTCCACCCCGACGTCGCCGACACGGTCGCCGTCGCCATCGCCGGCGAGGGCAAGACCTCCGCCGGCGCGACCGGTCCGATCAAGGTGGGCTCGCGCTCCACCGCCGCCCCCGTCGACGAGACCGGCACGTTGCCCCGCGTGCGCTGACCACCAGCGCAGGACGAAGGGGGATGTCGGCGGGCGCCGGCGTGCCCCGTCATCCGGAGCGGCCCCTTCGAGACGGCCGCAGGCGGCCTCCTCAGGGGGCGGTGGTGGAGGGTCCCCGGGGAGCGGAGGGCGCGAATGGCAGGCTTGGCCACGTGAAGCCGCCCCGCACGTACCGCAAGGACACCTCGGCCGCCCCGCGCGGCTACTCCTCCTGGGAGGCCGCCGGCCTGCTGTGGCTCGCCGAGGCCCAAGCCGGCGGGGGCGCGCAGGTCGCCGAGCTGCAGGACGTCGACCTCGACCACATCGACCTGCTGCAGTACGACCCCGCGCCCTCGACCAATGTCCAGGCCGACGAGCTCGGGGTCGCCCTCGCGGCGACGCACGCGGCCGGGGCACCGGCCTTCGGGGCGCCGCCGGCGCGGTGGAGCAGCCATGGCTTCATCGGCCCGGCCGACTCGCCGCTGCCGATGCCGCTCGAGCCGACCGACACCTGGGGCGCCTTCTTCGCCGAGCAGCGCATCCGGCACCTGCTGCGTCTCGGCCGGTCCGCGGGGCTGTGGGCCGACGAGACCCCGACCTTCGAGCGGGTCGCGGCCCGTCTGGAGTCCGGCGAGTTCGACGACGGCCGGCCCCCGGCCCGCATCCACGGCGACCTGTGGGCGGGCAACATCCTGTGGACCCGGCAGGGCGCCGTGCTCATCGACCCGGCCGCGCACGGCGGTCACGCCGAGACCGACCTCGCCATGCTCCTGCTCTTCACCGCGCCGCACATCGCCCGGATCATCGCGGCCTACGACGAGGCGGCCCCGCTCGCCGACGGCTGGCAGGAGCGCGTCGGCCTGCACCAGCTGTGCCCGGTCATGGTGCACGCGCTGGTCTTCGGCGGTGAGTACGTCGGCCAAGCCGTGCGGATGGCCGAGTCCTACGCCTGACCGGACCGGTCGGAGGGGGGACATCCCCCCTGCGAGATGGGGGAGCGCAGGGCAGACCGGAGCGGCTCGCTCTTCGTAGGTTGGTCACGTGACCACACAGACCCTCACCCCATCACTGGAGCGCCCGAGCCTCCCGCGCCGCTGGCAGGCCGGGTGGGGCAGCGTCCTGCTGCTCATCACGAGCGCGCTCACCTCGATCGGGGCCATGGTCCTCGTCTCGCTCGTCCTCACGGCCGTGCTGCTCATCAGCGCCGGTGGGCTCGGTCTGCTCCTCCTCGTGCCGCTCGTGTGGTTGTGCGGGGTCGTCGGACACGCCGAGCGGCACCGCGTCGTCGCCCTCTCCGGCCGCCGCGTCGACCCGCCGGCCCGCCGGGTGCAGCCGCTGTGGCGCAGGCTCCTCTTTGACCAGCACGCGTGGCGCAGCACCGCCTACCTCGTGCTGCACGCGATGTGGGGGGCGGTGACCGGATGGCTCATGCTCATCGGGCTGTCGCAGACCCTGCTCGTCCTCGGCGCACCCCTGCTCGGCGGCCGCCTGCCCGATGGTGGCTACTCGCTCTTCGGCTGGCTGCGCATCGAGGGCACGACGCAGATCGCGACGGCCTGGACGATCGCGCTCGTCGCCCTGCTCGTCATGCCGCTCCTGGCGCACCTCGTCACCTCGGTCGACGTCATGCTCGCCCGCTGGCTCCTCGGCCGCGACGAGCGCAAGGTCGTCGAGCACCTGTCGGCCCGGGTCGACACCCTGAGCGAGTCGCGCCGCGAGGCCGTCGACTCCGTGGAGGCCGAGCGGCGACGGATCGAGCGCGACCTGCACGACGGACCGCAGCAGCGGATGGTCTCGATCGCGATGACCCTCGGCATGGCCAAGGAGGCCATCCACCGCGACCCGGATGCCGCCGCCCAGCTCGTCGACGAGGCGCACCGCTCCGCCAAGGAGGCGATCGTCGAGATGCGGCACGTCGCCCGCGGCATCGTCCCGCCGATCCTCGCCGACCGTGGCCTCGAGGCGGCACTGCCCGCCCTGGCCGCCCGCGCCGCCGTGCCCGTCTCCGTCGAGGTCCGGGATGTCGGCCGGCTCGACCCGACGACCGAGGCCATCGCCTACTTCGTCGTCAGCGAGGCCCTGACCAATGTCGCGAAGCACTCCGGTGCCCAGCACGCCGAGGTGGTCGTCACCGCTGACGGCGAGCAGCTGACCGCGACCGTCACCGACGACGGCGTCGGCGGCGCCGATCCCGCTCGCGGCACCGGGCTGACCGGGCTGCGCCAGCGGGTGACCGCCGTCGACGGCACCCTCGACGTGACCTCCCCCGAGGGCGGACCGACCGCCCTCACCGCCACACTCCCCCTGCGCACCGGACGGAGCCTGCGATGACCGACCCGACCACCCAGCCGACGAGGATCGTCCTCGCCGAGGACTCGGTCCTCCTGCGCGACGGCATCGTGCGCCTGCTGACCTCCGCGGGCTTCGAGGTGCCGGCGGCCTGCCCCGACGCCGAGAGCTTCCTCGCCGCCGTCGACGAGCACGAGCCGGACCTCGTCGTCGACGTGCGGATGCCCCCGACCTTCACCTCCGAGGGGATCGTCGCCGCGCTCGCGGTGCGCGACAAGCACCCGGAGACGGCGGTCATGGTGCTCTCGCAGTACGTCGAGGAGCAGTACGCGACCGAGCTCGTCGCCAGCCGGTCCACGGGGGTCGGCTACCTGCTCAAGGACCGCGTGGCCGACACGAGCGACTTCATCGCGGCGCTGCGCGACGTCGCCGCGGGCGGCACGGTGCTCGACCCGGAGGTCGTCACCCAGCTGCTCACCCGGGCCCGGCACGCCGACCCGCTCGCGGCGCTCACCCCGCGCGAGGTCCTCGACCTCATGGCCCAGGGCCGGACCAACTCGGCGATCGGCAAGGGCCTCTACATCTCCGACGGTGCGGTCGAAAAACACGTGACGTCGATCTTCACCAAGCTCGACCTGCCCCCGGCCGACGGCGACCACCGACGCGTGCTGGCCGTGCTGCGCTGGCTCGACCAGGAGGACTGAGATGACCAGCGCACCCCCGACGACCCCGACCCGGCTGCCGCCGAAGCCCGGTGAGCCGGCCGACCCCGAGTTGCGCGAGCGCTACCTCACCGATGCCGCGCGCCAGCGCGAGGCGCGACGTGCGGAGGCGGCACAGCTCGCCGCGCAGACCCGCCCCTCCCGCACCCCCACCGGCCCGATCCGCGTCATCGCGGCCCTCGTCGCCGTCGTGCTCGTGGCCCTCGTGTCCGCCTCACTCGTCGGACCGATGCTCAAGCAGTCCGAGACCCGCGAGCAGGCCCTGGGCGAGGTCACGGCGGTGAACTTCGCCGGCGGTGTCGGCGACGTGCGCATCCGCGCGGCCGAGCCGGGGGAGTCGCCCAAGGCGGTGGTCACCAGCACCTGGGGGCTGTGGAAGCCGTCGACGTCGGTCCGCACGAGCGAGGGCACGGCCACCCTGCGCTCCTCGTGCCCCTCGCGCTCCTTCGGCTCCGTCTGCGGCACGGACTGGCTCGTCGTCGTGCCCGCCGACACCGATCTGCGCATCGAGCAGGGCGTGGGCGCCGTCGAGATCGAGGACGTGGCCGGTGACATCCGGATCAGCACCGGCGTCGGCGACGTCGCCGTCACCGGGGCGGAGAGCGAGCAGCTGGACGTCGAGATGGGCGTCGGCTCGTTCAGCTACGAAGGGGTCGAGCCCCCCGAGTCCGTGGACGTGCGCCTCGGCGTCGGCGACGTGAGCCTGCGCCTGCCGGACACCGTCGGGTACCGGGTGACTGCTTCTGGCGCGGCGGGCCTGGCCAACTCCCTCGGGCACGACCCGGCCTCCGACCGGACGGTCCACGTCGAGGCCGGGGTCGGGTCGGTCGCCATCGACCCGAGCTGATCGGGCAGGACCACCCGCCGCGGCGGGCCGGCGCTACTTGAGGAACTTGCTCGTGCGCCGGTCCGCCAGCGGCGTGCCGCCGGTCTGACAGGTCGCGCAGTACTGCAGCGACCGGTCGGCGAAGCTCACCTCGCGCACGACATCGCCGCACTCCGGGCAGGCCTCACCGGTGCGTCCGTGCACCCGCATCCCGGCCCGCTTGGCGTCCTTGAGCTCCTTCGCCGGCTTGCCCGAGGCGGCGGCAACGGCGTCGCTCAGGGTGGAGCGGAGCGCCGCGTAGAGGGTGTCGACCTGCTCGTCGGTCAGGGAGGCGGCCTTGGCGAAGGGGGACAGCCGCGCCACGTGCAGCACCTCGTCGGAGTAGGCGTTGCCGACGCCGGCGATGAGTGACTGGTCGCGCAGCACCCCCTTGATCTGGGTAGTGCGCCCGGCGAGCAGGGCCGCGAAGACGTCGCGGGTGAAGTCCTCGGCGAGCGGGTCGGGCCCGAGCCGGGCGATGCCGGGCACGTCCTGCACATCGCGCACGAGGTAGGCGGCCAGGCTCTTCTTGGTCCCGGCCTCGGTGACGTCGAAGCCGGACCCGTCGACGAGCCGGACGCGCAGCGCGATGGGGGACTTGCCCGGGCGCAGGACGGTGCGGGGCAGCTCGTCGGACCAGCGGATCCACCCGGCGCGGGCGAGGTGGACGACGAGGTGGATGCCGTCGCAGTCGACGTCGATGAACTTGCCGTGGCGGTGCACGCCGTCGACCGGGGCGCCGGCGAGGGCCTGCGGCGGAGGGTCGAAGGTCTTGAGCACCGAAAACGAGGCGAGCTCGAGCGACTCGACCGCCAGTCCGTCGAGGCGCTCGTCGAGGAAGTCGACGAGCCCCTGCACCTCGGGCATCTCAGGCACTGCTGGCTCCTGCGGGGTCGGAGAGGCTCACGTCGTCGGCGGCGAGGGCGCCGCGCAGCTGCTCGAGCATCGTGTAGCCGTCGGCGGCGTGGACCACCGGCAGCTGGACCCCGACGTGCTGCTCGAAGTCGTCGGTGGCGATGGGCGTGAAGTGGCTGAGCAGCTGCTCGGTCGCCGTGAGCACGCGGATGCAGATGGCCCGCACCCGGTCGGGGCGCTGCTCGGCGAACTCGCCGTAGAGGCTCGGGTCGTGCTGGCCGTCGTCGCCGACGAGCACCCAGCGCACCTGGGGCATCTCGCGGGCGAGCCGGTGCAGGCAGGCGCGCTTGTGGTCCTGGCCGGAGCGAAACCAGCCGGTGTTGGTCGGGCCCCACTCCGTCATGAGCAGGGGACCGAGCGGGTACCCGGCGCGGCGCATGAATCGGGTGAGGGAGGGCACGGCATTCCACGCGCCCGTCGACACGTAGACGATCGGTGCCCCCGGGTGCGCGGCGAGCAGCTCGCGGTACATCGTCGCCATGCCGGGCACGGCCCGGCGGGTGCCCTCGTGGCGGAAGAAGGTGTTGTACGCCGCGATCATCGGGCGCGGCATCGTCGTCGTGATGATCGTGTCGTCGATGTCGGAGACGATGCCGAAGGTCTGGTCGGGGCCGACGACGAAGACGGCCGCCGTCGTGTCCGCGGCCCGCGGCGAGGCGATCTCGACGTCGTGCCAGCCGGGGGCGAGCCCGTGGTCGGTGATCGTCAGGTCGAGCAGCCCTGAGCGGTCGGAGCGGGTGCGGTACTCGCGATCGCCGATGCGCACGGTCACCGGCTCACCCACTGCCGGGGTGGTGAAAAAGCTGCGCCACCCCCTTCGCTCGCTGTCGGCGGTGCGCAGCTCGAGCCACGTCGCCCGGGCGTCCGCGGCGGCCGGGGCGTAGGGGCGGCGGGTCATGAGGACGCGACCGAGCACGCGCACCCGCTCGGCGCTGCCGTAGCCGGTGTAGGTGAGCACGCGTGTGCCCCACCCTCGGCGGCGCATGGCCCCCGCCACCTGGCGGTACCATGCGTCCTCGATGATCGCGGCTGCGTGGGGTCGCGGCATGGGGCCGAGCCTAGTGCGCGACGGTGACGGCGGAGGGGGCGGACGTCACTGCCTTCGCCGGATCGGCTCTGGCAGAGTGATCCCCGGCGAAGGGAGGGCCGTCGGTGGGTGAGGCCGCGGTGCGGGCGATCGATCTCGCGACGATGGGGTGCACGTGGGTGCTCGACGTGTCCGCGCTCGACCCCGACGAGGCCGACGCGATGGCCCACCGCTGGCAGCGCTGCGTCGACCTGCTCGCCGCGCCCGACCGGCTCCGGCTGGTCGACGAGCCGATCCGCGTGCGCGTCCACGGCGGCGACCCGGGGGCGGTCGCTGAGGGTGAACTCGTCACCGGTGCGGCGGAGGCCGACAAGATCGCCTACGCCCTCTCCCGCGAGGTGACTCGGGCCGGTCTGATGCGTTTGCGAGGGCAGGCCACCCTGCTCCACGCCGCGGCGCTCGCGGACGACGAGGGCCGCACCGTCGTGCTCGTCGCCCCCTCGGGAGGGGGCAAGTCGACCGCGACCCGGGAGCTCGGGCGGCACTTCGGCTACGTCTCGGACGAGTCGGTGGTGCTGCTGCCCGACGGCCGGATCGCCCCCCACCCCAAGCCGCCGTCTCTCGTCATCGACCCGGACGACCGCTTCCACAAGGAGGAGCCGGCGCCCGACGACCTCGGCCTCGGGCCGACCCCGGTAGCGCCCCGTCTCGCGGCGCTGCTCACCCTCGCCCGTGACGCCACGGTCACCGAGCCGGTCATCGAGGAGGTGGGACTCGTCGACCAGGTGCTCGCGCTGCTGCCCGAGACCTCGTCGACCTGGTGGCTCGACGACGGCCTCGACCGGCTGGCCCGGGCCGTGACGGTCGGCGGCCCCCCGGCGCGACTGAGCTATGCGGAGATCGACGGGTGCGTCGACCTCGTGCGCCAGCACCTGGCGTCGGCGGTGCCAGCCGAGCCGACGTGGGAGCACCTGCCCCCGACCGGTGGGCAGCGGCTCGCCGTCGACGCCGAACGGGTCGAGCCCGACGAGGGCTCGGTCGACCTGTCGACCGTGCGCGTGGTGCGGGCCCCGTGGTCGGACGCCATCGCCTGCGACGGTGAGGTGCTCGTGCTCCAGGGGGCACGCCCCCTGCGCCTCGCCGGCCCGGGGGCTGCGGTGTGGCGCTGTGCCGACGAACCGCAGACCGTGGAGCAGCTCGTCGACGGGGTGACGGCCGCGCTCGGGGAGCACCCGGACGCGGCCAGCATCGTGACCTCCGCGGTCACGCAGCTGCTGGGTCACGGCGTGCTCGCCGTGGCCTGAGCGGGCTCAGTCGATCTTGAGCTCGCCCATCTCGCCCCAGCCGGTGCCCTCGACGGCGCGGCTGATGATCCGCGGGGTCTCCGCGAGCGCGGGGCGCATCGCCTCGAGTCCGGCGGCGAAGTGGTCGCTCGAGACATGCGCCTCGGCGGCGTCGTCCTGGAAGGCCTCGACGAGGACCCACTCGTCATCCGTGTCGAGGCTCATCGACCACTCGAAGAAGATGTTGCCCGGCTCGGCGAGCGTGGCGCGGGTGAACTCTTCCACGATCTCCGGCCACTGCTCGGTGTACTCGGGCTTGGTGCGGAACTTCACGACGATGAGGATCATGACCTCACCGTAGTCGTCTTCGCACCGAGGGTGTCAGCCGGCGACGAAGGGAGCGACCCGGTCCTTGGGCCGACCGATGATCGCCCGGTCGCCCTTGACGACGACCGGCCGCTGCATGAGGCGCGGGTGCTCGACGAGGACGGCGACGACCTGGTCGACGGTCGCCACGTCGGCGTCGGTCAGGCCCTGGTCCTTGAAGAAGGCATCACGGCGCACGAGGTCGGTCGGCTCGTCCTCGAGCTTGCCGATGAGCTCGCGCAGCTCGGCCTCGTCGAGGGGCTGCTTGAGGTACTGGTGCACCTCGGCCGAGACCCCGGCTCCCTCGATCGACTCGATCGCGGCGCGGGAGGTCGAGCACTTCGGGTTGTGCAGCACGGTGACATCGCTCATGAGGCCAACCTAGACGGCCGGGGCCGGGGCCCGCTCGGGTCGGCGGTTGAGGGCGATGCCGAAGGCGAAGCCGACGATGTTCATGACGATCGAGTAGACGGCGGCCGGGATGGCGATCTCGGTGCTGCCCATGACGCTCAGGGCGAGGGTCATGGCCAGGGTCGTGTTCTGGATGCCCACCTCGTAGGCGGCCGCCACGCCCTGGGCGCGGCCGAGGCGCAGAGCGCGGGCGACGGCGTAGCCGACGATCAGGGCCAGCGCGCACAGGATCGTGACGAGCAGTCCGGCCGAGCGGGTGTACTCGACGATGTTGTCCCGCTCGGCGACGATCGCCCCGATGGCGACGACCACGAGGAAGACGATGGCGAAGGCCTTGATCGGACGCTCCGCGCGCTCGGCGATCTGTGGGCGGACCGAGCGCAGCCACATGCCGATGGCGACGGGCAGCAGCACGAGCACGACGACCCCGCCGAACTTGCCGAGTTGGACGCCGACCCCTTCGCTCTCCGCGTTGAAGTGACTCACCGCCCAGCCGGTGATGAGGGGCAGGGTGACGATCGTCAGCACCGAGTTGACCGCCGTGAGCGTGACGTTGAGCGCGACGTCGCCGCGGAAGAGGTAGCTGAACATCCCCGCCGTCGTCCCACCGGGCGAGGCGGCGAGGAGCATGACGCCGACCGCGAGGAGCGGCGCGAGGTCGAAGAGCCGGATGAGCCCGTAGGCGAGCAGCGGCAGGAAGAGCATCTGCAGCCCCAGGGCGACGATCACCGCGCGCGGGGCCTCGCGCACCCGGGTGAAGTCGGCTCTGGTGAGCGACAGGCCGAGTCCGAGCATGACGATGCCGATGGCGATGGGGAGCCCGATGGACAGGGTCGGAGACTGGTCCATGGGTGGAGGTTACCGGCCGGTAGGTATCTGCGGTAGCCCCCCGGCGCCGGACGATCAGTCGGCGCCCTTCGAGACGGTCGCGGACGGCCGCCCACGCGGAACGTGGGACCCACTCAGGATGCCTCGGCATAGTCGACGACGACCGCCGCGTGGTCGCTCACCCGCTCCGGGCCGCTCGCCGGCCGGTCGGTGCCGGCGGTGACCGCGCGCTTGGCCAGGCCGGGGGTGGCCAGGTGGTAGTCGATCCGCCAGCCGGTGTCGCGGTCGAAGGCCCCACCCATCCACGACCACCACGACATCGGGCCGGTCGTGTCGGGGTGCTGCGCGCGGACGACGTCGACGAGCGTGCGCGGCGAGACGATCGAGTCGAACCACTCGCGCTCCTCGGGCAGGAAGCCCTCGGACTTCTGGTTGGAGCGCCAGTTGGTGACGTCGAGCCGGGTGTGGGCGACGTTGAGGTCACCGAGGAGGAGGAACTCGCGGCCGGCGGCGCGCGCCGTCTTGCGCGAGCGGTCGAGCTGCCGGGCGAAGGAGGCGAGGAAGCCCATCTTGCGTTCGTACTTCGCGCCGCCGTCCGGCGCCTCGCGGCCGCCGGGCTTCTGCAGGTGGGCCGGCAGCCCTCCCTTCGGCAGGTACAGGCTGGCGACGGTGAGGGGGCGGTCCGCGAGGTCCACCTCGACGTACCTCCCTTCGCTGGCGAAGGGGGACAACCCGCGTGCCATCGTGCCCGGCGGGGAGGGCTCGGTGTGCAGGTGCTCCTCGCCAGGTGCGCGCATGAGGACCTCGCCGTCCCACGTGCGCACGGCCGCGGGGCGGGTGCGGGTGAGCACGGCGACGCCGTTGCGGCCGGCGAGGTGGCCCGGCTCGTAGGTGAGGTGGTGGTCACCGAAGACGCCGGCGGGCAGCTGCGCGGGCGGGCAGCGCACCTCCTGGAGCGCGACGACGTCCGGGTCGCGCTCGGCGAGCCAGGCCTCGAAGCCGCGCCGCTGCGCCGCCCGGATCCCGTTGACGTTGAAGGTCGCGACGCGCAGGGTCACTGCGGGATCGCGGCGAGGTCGTCCGGGGTCGGCTGCGCGACGGTGGCGCCGTGGTCGGTGTGCTTCGTCAGCCACTTCGTGACGTAGGGGCAGACCGGCACCACCGTGAGGCCCTCGTCGCGGGTGGCCCGCACGGCCGTCTCGACGACGGTGCCGGCCAGGCCCTGCCCGCCGAACTCCTCGCCGATTTCGGTGTGGAAGAAGACCCTGCGGCCGTCGTGGTCGACGAACTGGGCGAAGCCGGCGACGGCGCCGTCGGAGCTCACCTCGAAGCGGTCGGGCCCGGTCTCTCTGCTCACGGAAGCGCTCATGGCTCCAGCCTTGCACGTGACGCGGACAACCCTCGG
This sequence comes from Janibacter hoylei PVAS-1, assembly GCF_004025845.1. NCBI lineage: Bacteria > Bacillati > Actinomycetota > Actinomycetes > Micrococcales > Intrasporangiaceae > Janibacter > Janibacter hoylei. The sequence goes on along the minus strand of NZ_PIPF01000010.1, from coordinate 367,448 downwards.
ACACCCCGGCGGAGGGGCTCTCTCGCCGGTTAACGTGAGCCGACCCATCCCCCTTCGAAGGAGACCGGCTGTGACCACCCAGGCCCTGCACCCCAACTTCCAAGGGCACTTCGACGACGTGATCGCGCGCAACCCCGGTGAGCGCGAGTTCCACCAGGCCGTCTACGAGGTCATGCAGTCGCTGTCGCCGATCGCCGGCCGCGTCGACGAGTACGCGCAGTGGTCGATCCTCAAGCGGATGTGCGAGCCGGAGCGGCAGATCATCTTCCGCGTGCCGTGGACCACGGACTCCGGGGACGTCCAGATCAACCGCGGCTTCCGCGTCGAGTTCAACTCCGCGCTCGGCCCCTACAAGGGCGGGCTGCGCTTCCACCCGAGCGTCAACCTGTCGATCATCAAGTTCCTCGGCTTCGAGCAGGTCTTCAAGAACTCGCTGACCGGCATGCCGATCGGTGGCGGCAAGGGCGGCTCCGACTTCGACCCCAAGGGCAAGTCCGACGCGGAGATCATGCGCTTCTGCCAGTCCTTCATGACCGAGCTCTACCGTCACATCGGTGAGTACACGGACGTGCCGGCCGGCGACATCGGTGTCGGTGGCCGCGAGCTCGGCTACCTCTTCGGCCAGTACAAGCGGATCACCAACAGCTGGGAGGCCGGCGTCCTCACGGGCAAGGGCCTGTCGTGGGGCGGCTCGCAGGTGCGCACCGAGGCGACCGGCTACGGCACCGTCTTCTTCGCCCAGGAGATGCTCAAGGCGAAGGGCGAGTCCCTCGACGGCAAGCGCGTCATCGTCTCCGGCTCGGGCAATGTCGCGATCTACGCGGTCGAAAAGGTCCACCAGCTCGGCGGCACCGTCGTCGCGGTCTCCGACTCCGGCGGCTACGTCGTCGACGAGTCCGGCATCGACCTGGCCCTGCTGCAGGAGGTCAAGGAGGTCCAGCGCGGCCGCCTGACCGACTATGCCGAGGCGAAGGGGGGCTCCGCCCGCCACGTCGCCGACGGCTCCATCTGGGACGTGCCGTGCGACGTCGCGCTGCCGTGCGCGACGCAGAACGAGCTCTCCGAGGAGCACGCCCGCACCCTCGTGAAGAACGGTGTCCGGCTCGTCGCCGAGGGCGCCAACATGCCGTGCGTGCCGGAGGCGATCGAGGTCTTCCGCGAGGCCGGCATCCTCTACGCGCCCGGCAAGGCCTCCAACGCCGGTGGCGTCGCCACTTCTGCGCTGGAGATGCAGCAGAACGCGAGCCGCGACTCGTGGGGCTTCGAGGAGACCGAGCTGCGCCTCGAGGAGATCATGCGCGACATCCACGCCAACTGCCTCGAGACCGCCGAGGAGTTCGACGTCCCCGGTGACTACGTCGCCGGCGCCAACCTCGCCGGCTACATCAAGGTCGCCGACGCGATGGTGGCCCAGGGCGTCATCTGATCCCCGCTCCCTGCCCTTCGAGACGCTTCGGCCGCAGGCGGCCTCGCTCCTCAGGACCCGGAGGCCGCCCCGCCCTCGGTCCCTGAGGAGCGAGGAACGAGCGTCTCGAAGGGCCCCCGCTCCCTGAGGAGGTCGCTCAGCGACCGTCTCGAAGGGCCTCACGCGCACCCGCAGCAGTCGCAGCAGTCGTGACCCTCGACGTGCACCAGCTCGAAGGGGGCGCCGAGGCACAGCCTGACCATCGCCGCGCTGTGCGGGCTCGTGCAGATCTCGAAGGCGCCGTCCTCGTGGAGGCGTAGCAGCTCGGTCGCGGTGAGCATCGCGCCGGCCTCGAGCGGGCTGAGCTCCGGTGAGTAGAGGCGGGCGCGCAGTTTCGTCAGCTCGGCGGTGTGGTCAGGGCGCTGGGTGTGTCGAGTCATGCCGCCACCCTGAGCTGCGACGAAGGGGGTGTCAGCTCCCTTCGTCGGGTCGTAGCTCGACCGCAGCTTGCAGGCTGAGCAGCCCGTAGCCGAAGACGTGCGCGGACAGGACGTCGACCTCGCGGCGTGGGGTGCCGAAAAATGCACCCACGCGGTTGAGCACGCGGGGGTAGGGCTTTTCTCGTGCACCGCCGACGCCCGTCCAGTTCGAGTTGGGTACGACGAGGAAGAGGTGCTGGATGTCCTGCGCGATGTGCGCCTTCCACATGTCCTTGAGGTCGTGGTTGTTGTTGACCGTGCCGCCGCGCTCGACCTCGGCCATGACGCCTCGACCGGGGGAGAGCTGGAAGACGAAGTCGGGCCGTGCCCTGGTCACGATCCCGTCCTGCGGCGTGAGCACGACCTCCTGACCGAAGCCCAGCTCGTCCGTGAGGACCTCGGCGACGATCGCCTGGATCGCCGCGCTCTGCGCGCCAACGACGTGCGCCTGGTTGATGGCGACCTCGCGCTCGACGAGCTCGTCGCGCAGGTGGTCGGCGAGCATCTCCACGGCCTCCACCTCGCGGCGCTCGTCATCGCTCATGACGCTGCGCGCGAAGGAGCGCATCTCGATCGGCATGCTCGCAGCTTGGCAGCTGCCGCCGACACCCGCGGTCAGGCGCCACCCCCGTCGCCGCTACACTTGACGAAGCAGCCGTTCAGTTCTGCAGCGAGCTGCTTCTCTGATTGCACTGATGCCATCGCGCCGCGACCCCCTCCTGCTTGACGCAGGTAGGCACTCGCGCCGGGCAGAACCGAAGCATCACGACTCCGTCTGGAGCCATTTTTTCGTGACGACCACGACCTTCGCCGACCTCGGCGTGCCCACCTCCCTGACCTCCGTCCTCGCGGAGCAGGGCATCACCACCCCGACCCCGATCCAGGCGGCGACGCTGCCGGACTCCCTCGCCGGCCGTGACGTGCTCGGCCGCGGGCGCACGGGCTCGGGCAAGACCTACGCCTTCCTCCTGCCGCTCGTGGCCCGCCTCGTCGAGTCGGGCACGCGCCGCCAGGCCAAGCGCCCCCGCGCGCTGATCCTCGCCCCGACCCGCGAGCTCGCCACCCAGATCGAGGAGTCCCTCACCCCGCTCGCGCAGGCCGTTGGCCTGCGCAGCCGCACCGTCTTCGGCGGTGTCGGTCAGAACCCGCAGGTCAAGGCCATCGCCGCCGGCGTCGACGTCGTCGTCGCCTGCCCGGGTCGCCTCGAGGACCTCATGGGTCAGGGGCACGTCGACCTGTCGGCCATCGAGGTGACGATCCTCGACGAGGCCGACCACATGGCCGACCTCGGCTTCCTCCCCGGCGTCAAGCGGATCCTCGACAAGACCCCGCGCGGCAGCCAGCGGATGCTCTTCTCCGCGACCCTCGACGGCGCGATCAACCAGATCGTCAAGCGCTACCTCGAGCAGCCGGTGACCCACGAGGCCGACTCGGCCCAGTCGCCGGTCGCGAAGATGACCCACCACGTCCTGCACATCAAGAGCACGGACCACCTGCCGGTCCTCACCGACCTCGTCGCCGCGCCGGGCCGCAAGGTCGTCTTCACCCGCACCAAGCACCGCGCCAAGAAGATGGCCCGCCAGCTCAACGCCGCCGGCGTCCCCGCGGTCGAGCTGCACGGCAACCTCAGCCAGAATGCGCGCACCCGGACCATGGAGGCCTTCCACTCCGGCACCGCGCAGACCCTCGTCGCGACCGACATCGCCGCCCGCGGCATCCACGTCGACGACGTCTCGCTCGTCATCCACGCCGACCCGCCGGTCGAGCACAAGGCCTACCTCCACCGCTCCGGTCGCACGGCCCGCGCCGGCGCCGAGGGCACGGTCGTCACGCTCATGACCGACGAGCAGGTCCGCGACGTCAAGGACCTCACCCGCAAGGCGGGCATCAAGCCGACGACGACCCGCGTCTCCGTCGGCCACGAGCTCCTCGGTGAGCTCGCCCCGGGCGAGCGGTCCTTCCCCGGCGCCTTCGTCCCCGACGTCCCGCAGCAGGGCAACGGCGGAGCGAAGGGGGGTCCCCGCGGCGGCGGTCGCGGCCGGTCCGGTGGTGGCCAGGGTGGTCGTGGCCAGGGTGGCTCCGCCCAGGGTGGCCAGCGTCAGCGCGGTGAGCGCGGCGGTGCCGGTCGCAACCGCAACGGTGGCGGCTCCGGTCAGGGCCGCTCCGGTGGTCAGGGCGGTCAGTCCCGCGGCGGCAACGGCGGTCAGCGCCGTGGCGGTCAGGGTGGCGGCAGCCGCCAGGGCGCCAGCCGCGGTGGCAGCGTCGTGGCCTTCAGCTCCAGCAGCACCGGCCGCTCCCGCTGACCCACAGCTGAGCGGAGCTGGGTCGACGCCCCCAGCACCTCAGTCGAAGAACCAGCACGTCATTCGAAGAAGGAGCGCNNGCGCTCCTTCTTCGAATGACCAGCTGGTGAGCGGGCCACCGCTCACCCCAGCCAGTCAGCCGAAGATCGCCACCGTCTGCCGGCTGATCGCGACGAGCCGCCCGTCCGGGTGCCAGATCCGCGCGTCCGTGTGGGCGTACCCGCCTTCAGCCCGGTCGGTGCGCACGGCGTAGGCCCAGTGCGTGTCGGGCTCGGCAGCGACGTCCTCGGTGATCTCGAGCGACCAGGTCAGGCTGCTGCCGGGAGCGAACTGGGAGAGCATCTGGATGACCGCCGGGGGCCACGCGTCCCCGAGCGTCACGAAGTGCCGCTCGTCGAAGACCGGCGGCGCCTCGCGGAAGCGCATCCACCCGTGCATGTGCGACGTGTCGGCACCGGTGTAGGGGACGGCGCCGTCCGCCAGCCGCAGCTCGACGTGCTGGAAGAAGTCCGGCGTCGCCCCGGGGATGTGCGGGAAGGGCTCGATCGACTCCGGCTCCGGCAGCTGTGGCATCGGCACCGTCTCGTGCGGGACCGAGATGGCCGACTCGCGCTCCCGACCGAAGGCGGCGAGCACCGCGGCCACGACCTGCCCGTCCTGCACGAGGTGCGCCTGGGCCTGGGTCGCGTTCTTGCCCTGACGCAGCGGCGTCACCTCGATCTGTGCGTCGCCCGGCGCCAGCGGCGCGACGAAGCTGACCATGAGGTGCCGCAGCGGCGGAGCGTCGACGAACTGCCCGCGCAGGCCGGCGTGCGCCAGCCCGGCCACGAGCCCGCCGTAGGTCGCCCGTCCCTGGCCCCAGCCCTCCTGGACGTGGACGGTGCCGGTGGCGGCCTGGTCGAGCATCTCCTGCAGGTTCATGGGTCGAACCCTAGTTCAGGTCGACGTGCCGCCAGCCCGCCCCTCGAGCTCGAGCAGCGCCCGGTACCCCTCGCGATAGGTCGGGTACCTCAGGTCCACTCCCGTAGACCGCAGCCGCGCATTGCGCATCCGCCGACCCTGAGGCTCGACGTCCCCGGTGGGAGCGGGCCTGGGGAGCCCGAGCTCGTCGGCCACGAAGTCCCTTACGTCACCCGCCGTCGCCGGCTCGTCGTCCGTGCCGACGTAGAGGTCGGCGGGTTCGGCGGGCATCGTCAGCAGGTGCGTGATCGCCGCCGCCGCGTCCTCGCGGTGGATCCGGTTGGTCCAGCGTCCTGGGTCACGGTTCTCACCCGCCCGCACGGTGCGCACGAGCCGGTTGCCCGGGGGGCCGTAGAGCCCGCTGAGGCGCAGCACCGTCGCGCGGGGGAGCGCCTCGCGGAAGAGGGCCTCCGACTCCAGCAGGATCTTCGGCCGATCCGCTTGCGGCGCAACGCTGGTCGTCTCGTCGAGGTCTCCCGCGAGGTCCCCGTAGACGCTCGTCGACGACACGAGCACGGCGCGGCGAGGCGTCCCCGCCCGCAGGACCGCGTCGAGCCCACCGCGGACCGCGTCGAGGTAGGCGCGGCGGTAGCCCCCTTCGTCCCGGCGGTCGGGGGTCAACGAGACGACGAGCAGGTCCGCGGGCAGGTCGGGGACTTCACCAGACGCCAGATCCGCGGACACGCCCGCAAAGCCGGCCGGCAGCGCAGCGACATTGCGCCGCACCCCGGTCACCTCGTGGCCGGCCCCCAGCAGGGCGGTCCCGACACGGATCCCGAGGTCGCCACAGCCCAACAACACGGCACGAAGGGGGGACACGTCCGGTCGGTCATCGGTCACCCACCGATCGTGTCACGGCGACCCCTACGCTGACGGCATGACGCGACCCGACCCCGTGGCCTTGTGGGAGCAGACCTCCCAGGACCTGCTCACCGTCCTGCGCGACCTCGCCGACGACGACTGGAGCAAGCCGGCGCTGCCGGGGTGGAGCGTCCAGGACGTCGTGGCGCACCTCGCCCACCTCGAGTCCGAGGTGGCCGGCATGCCACAGCCCGACGGCGGCCACATCGACGTCGACTCCGCGCCCAACCAGGCGATGCCCACCGACCTCACCCACGTCGGGGTGGAGGCGCGGCGGGGGATGAGCGCCGAGGCCGTCCTCGCCGAGTTCGAGCAGGCCTGTGTAGGACGGCGGGAGGTCCTCGCGGGCCTCGACCTGTCCGACCCGAAGGCGCAGGCCCCCGGCGTCGCCGGGCGCCTGGGCTGGGACCTCGCCACGCTCCTGCGCAACCGCCCTATCGACCTGTGGGTCCACGAGCAGGACGTCCGCGAGGCGACCGGCCGCCCCATGACGACGACCGGGGTCGGGGCCGCGTACGTCGCGGGCATCATGACCAAGGTCTTCCCCATGACCCTGCGCCGACTGCCCACGGGCACCGCCGTCGTCGCGCACATCACCGGTCCGCAGGGCCGCACCCTCGCGGCCCGGGTCGGCGAGGACGGGAGGGCCACTCCCTTCGACCCCGCAGAGGGCAGCGACGTGACCCTCGAGCTCGACGACATCACCTGGCTGCGGCTCACCGGCGGCCGGATCTCGCCGGAGGAGGCGACGGTCGGGGTCACCGGCGACGAGGGCACCGCCGCGATCGTGCTGGGGCGGCTCAACGTCACTCCCTGACCGCCACGCGGGTCGAGGTGCGCAGGCCGCCCCCGGCCGGAGCCTCGAGACCCCCGGCGTAGCGTGAGGCACATGGACTACCGATACCTCGGCAACAGTGGTCTCAAGGTCAGCGAGATCGCCTACGGCAACTGGCTCACCCACGGCTCGCAGGTCGAGGCCGACGCCGCGACCGCCTGCGTGCGCGCGGCCCTCGACCACGGCATCTCGACCTTCGACACCGCCGACGTCTACGCCAACACCAAGGCGGAGACCGTCCTCGGCGAAGCCCTCAAGGGCGAGCGGCGCGAGTCGCTCGAGATCCTCACCAAGGTCTACTGGCCGACCGGACCGGGCGGGCACAACGACTCCGGCCTGTCGGCCAAGCACATCCGCGAGTCGATCGACGGGTCGCTGCGCCGCCTGCAGACCGACTACGTCGACCTCTACCAGGCGCACCGCTTCGACACCGAGACGCCGCTCGAGGAGACGATGCAGGCCTTCGCCGACGTCGTGCGCCAGGGCAAGGCGCTGTACATCGGCGTCAGCGAGTGGACCGCCGAGCAGATCCGCGAGGGCCACCGGCTGGCGAGCGACCTCGGCATCCGGCTCGTCTCCAGCCAGCCGCAGTACTCGATGATCTGGCGGGTCATCGAGGACGAGGTCGTCCCCACCTGCGAGGAGCTGGGCCTGTCACAGATCGTCTGGAGCCCCGTGGCCCAGGGGATCCTCACCGGCAAGTACCAGCCGGGTCAGCCTCTGCCCGAAGGGAGCCGCGCCGCCCACGAGGAGGTCGGCGGCTCGATCTCCGGGCGGGTCGGCAACGACGCCCTGCTCACCGCGGTGCAGGGTCTGCGCCCGGTCGCCGACGAGGTCGGCCTGTCGATGGCCCAGCTGGCCGTCGCGTGGGTGCTGCAGAACTCCAACGTCGCCGCGGCGATCATCGGTGCCTCGCGTCCCGAGCAGGTGGAGGAAAACGTCAAGGCGGCTGGCGTCACCCTCGAGCCGCAGGTCATGGCGAAGATCGATGCCGTCCTCGGCGAGCACGTCGAGCGCGACGCCGGCCTGACCGAGGCCAACGCGCCCAAGCGTCGCCCGAGCTGACCGCGGGGGCGGCCGGGCTCACCCCTGCCCGGCCGCCCACTCCCGCACCCGCGCCGCCGACTCCTCGTCGGACAGGTCCTCGACGCGGGTCATGACGGCCCAGCGCAGCCCGTGGGGGTCGCGGATCGAGGCGAAGCGGTCGCCGGAGACGAAGTCGGCGAGCGGCTCCCGGAGCGTCGCGCCCGCGGCCTGCGCCTCGGCGACCACGGCGTCGACGTCGGGCACGTAGAGCGCGATCGAGGAGCAGACGACGTCGTCCTCGTGGGGTGCGACGAGACCGAAGTCCGGCATCGGGTCGGAGATCTGCAGCCGGCCCCGCCCGAAGTCGAGCGTCGCGTGCGCGACGAGCGTCCCTCCCTTCCCGTCCGGCATGTGCGTCACGTCGACCGTGCGCGCGCCGAAGACCCGCTCGTACCACGCGATCGCGCCCTGCGCGTCCTGCACGGTGTGGAAGGGGGTCAGGCTGGTGAACCCGTGCGGCACGCCGTGGTCGGTGTGCTGGCCGGTCGCTGCGGTGGTGGTGTCCATGGGCACGACGCTAGGCAGCCCGAGGGCGGGACGCTTGAAGATCTGCGCCAACCTCGTGGGTGCCCCTACGCTCGGCCCGTGAGCGAGGCGATCCCGCGCAAGGGCCAGCTGCGTCCGGACGCCCGGGCGCCGGTCTCCCGGATCCTCCCGACGGCGGAGGGAGAGCCCCTCGCGCGGTGGTTCTGGGTGCCGGAGTGGGACCTGCCGGAGGGGGCGGTGCACGAGGCGCTGACGCTGCCCTTCCCTGCGTGCCAGCTCGTCGTCGAGGCCGATGCGGTGCGGGTGTACGGCCCGGTCTCCCGGGCCTGGCGGCGCGACCTCACCGGGCGCGGCTGGGCCGTGGGCGCCCTGCTGCGTCCGGGGGCGGCCCATGCGCTCGTCGGCGACGTGGGCACGCTGCGGGACCGCGACACCGAGACGAAGGGGGCGACCCGCCTCCGCGCGGACGTCACCCGGGTCATGGACGGCCCGGGCGACGCGGACGAACGGCACACCGCCGCAGCGCGGCTGCTCGAGGTCTGGCTCGCCACGCAGGTGGGGGCGGCGGTGGCCGCAGATCCCGACGCGGTCCCGGCCCGGCGTCTCGTCGAGCTGGCCGACAGCGACCCCTCCCTGCTGCGGGTCGACGACCTCGCCGCGCGACTGGGTGCGTCCGTGCGCACCGTGCAGCGCTTGGCGAGCACGCACGTCGGGATGAGCCCGGGGGAGATCATCCGTCGCCGCCGGCTGCAGGAGGCGGCCGAGCGCGTCCGTGAGGAGCCGGGAGCCGACCTGTCGACGATCGCCGCGGACCTCGGCTACGCCGACCACGCCCACCTCACCCGGGAGTTCGGCAGGATGCTCGGCTTCAGCCCGACCGGGTACCGCGCCGGGGGCACTGAGTCGGGCTGACTCAGTGCCCGGACCGCTGGGTCGCGGCACAGCCGGCCCGGGGAACGGCGAGTCGAAGAAGGAGCGCGACATCCAGGTCGCGGATCTTCTTCGAATCGCGCAGGGTGAGGTCCTGGTCATCGTCGGGGCCTGTCCACGGAGCGCCGACGCGACTACCGTTGGTGCATGGAGCCCCTCTCGATCCTGCGCTCGCCACCCGTCGTCGGGCTGGCCTCGCTCGCGGCGCAACGCCTGCTGAGCCGCGGGTCGTCCACGTCACCGGCCACCTCGCTCCTCGGAGCGGCAGTCGCCGCGGCCGGCCTGGGAGTCGCGGCCGCCGGCATCCGGGAGATCCGCGCCGCAGGCACGACCCTCGATCCGACCCGTCCGGCCGACGCGAGCAAGGTCGTGCGCCAGGGCATCTATCGCTACTCCCGCAACCCGATCTACCTCGGTGACGCCCTGCTGCTCGCCGGCTACGCGATCCACCGCCGCGACCTGCTCGCCATCCTGCCGGTGGCCGGCTTCGTCGGGGTGATCGACACCTTCCAGGTCTCGGCCGAGGAGGAGGCGCTGCGCGACCGCTTCGGCTCGACCTATGGCGACTACGTGGCGAGCGTGCGGCGCTGGTTGTGACCTTGGGCGCCGGCCCGCGCCCGCGTCTGCCCGCGCCCGTGAGCCGGCCCGCGCCCGGGCCGGCTCACGCCAACTGCTGGCCCGAGGTCGCCTGCGTGGCCCGAGGTCGCCTGCGTGGCCCGGTCGTGCAGGTCGACGAGCACGGCGGCGTCTCCGTCCGGGGCGGGACCGGTCACCGACAGCAGTTCGCAGACGGCACGGCGGGCGCACGCCCGCTCGTAGTCCCTGAGCCACTTCTCCGCGATCCGCTGGGCGTCACCGAGGTAGGGCCAGCTCGCACGGATCCTCGGCATGCCGACCCGGTGGGGCTTCGGCGTCAGCCGGGCCCGCAAGGTCTCGTGCAGTCCGCACAGCCGCACGTAGAGGTCGTCCGAGCCGAGGTCGACGAGGGCCGTCAGGTCGGGAGGCCCGCTCGCCAGCCCGGTGATGATGACGCGCAGGCCGGCTGCGGTGCGATAGGTGCGCACACCGAGGTCGGGGTGCGCGGCCGCCCACCGGGCGATGCGCTCGAGCGCAGGACGGGGGTCGGGCTGCACGGTGCGAAAGAGCTTGCGCTGAGGCGGCAGGTCGATGTCGGCCACGAGCAGGACGTCGGTGTTGAGCACCTCGACACCCATCCGGTTGCGCGTCACGGCCCCGATCAGTGCACCGTCGGCGCCGCGTACCTCGTGGAGGACCTCCTCGCGCACGGGCGTGCGGGGGTAGTAGTCGAAGCCGGCCCGCCCGCGGGTCAGCTGGTCGACGGTCGCGGCGAGCCGGTGCTGCGCGCGCATGGCCGCGTCGGCGGCCGACTCCGCCGACCACCCCCAGATGCGAAGGGGGAAGCGCCGCCCCTCGTGCTCGACCTCGGCGCTCGCGAGCTGCCAGTGCTGGGGGAGGGGTCGCATGCGCCCGAGTCTGCCGGAGGTCAGTCCGACTGGTCGGCCAACCCGGCCCGGCCGAGCCACGGGCCGGTGAGCTCGGCGACCGACTGGGTGAGCGCCTGTTGCAGCAGCGGGCCGAAGGTCACCCGGCGCACCCCCGCGTCGCGCAGCTCCTGCAGGGACCCCGAGGGGGCGCCGTCGACGGGGTGGGCGGTGACGTTGAGCGGCAGCGAGGTCGCCTCCATGAGGGTAGCGAGGGTGGCCGCGTCGGGGATCTTCACCGGGTAGAGGCAGCGGGCCCCGGCCTCCTCGCACGCCCGGATGCGGGTGATCGCCTCGGCGACCGGGTCGGGGAAACGGTCGGTGCCGTGGAGCAGCGCGTCGGTGCGTGCGTTGATGACGAGCTCGACGCCGGCATCGTCGGCGGCCTGGCGCAGCGCCCCGATGTAGTCGGCGTGCTCCGCGACCTCGCGCACCCGGCCCTGTGAGTGCACGGTGTCCTCGACGTTGATGCCCACCGCGCCCGCGTCGAGGACCCGCTCGACGAGCTCGGCGGCGGGGGTGTCGTAGCCGGACTCGACGTCCGCACTCACCGGCACGCGCACGGCCGAGCAGATCCGACGGATGCCGTCGAGCGCGTCGTCCAGGGTCATCCCCTCGCCGTCCTGCTGACCGCGGGAGTCGGCGAGCGGGTGGCTGCCGATGGTCAGGGCGGGGAAGCCCGCGTCGACGACCGCACGCGCGGACCACACGTCCCAGACCGTGGGCAGGACGAGGGTCTCGTCGGTGTGGTGCAGGCGGAGGAGGTCGCTGGCCAGGCTCTTGAGATCGCTCATGGCTCCACCCTCCCAACTGGCGAAGGGGGCGACAAGGCCTCAGCCGATCAGGCCGGCGTCCCGGGCGAGCGAGACGGCCTCGCCGCGCGTCGCGGCGCCCGGCTCGGCACGGAGCACCCGAGGTGGGCCCCGACATCGGTCAGGTGCGCTGTCGGGTGCCTCAGATCCGCGGGTACCGTGTGTCGACACGAGTGGAGCGGGTAGTCAGCCTAGGAAGACCGCCCCGAGAGCACAAGGAGCGCACGATGAGCGAGACCGAGATCGAGACCGTCGCCACGATCATGCGGGAGACGAGGATCGCCGTCCTCACCCACGTCGAGGACGGACGCCTGGTGTCGGTGCCGATGGGCACCCAGGACCTCGACGACCCGGGCACCATCCACTTCATCACCGAGGCCGACACCGACAAGGTGCGGGCGATCGCGGCCCACCCCGAGGTCAACATCGCGTACGCCACGGACGACGGCTGGGTGAGCGTCAGCGGCACGGCCCGTCGCAACGACGACCGGGAGTTGCTCGGGCGGCTGTGGGACGCGTCGGCCGGTGCCTTCATGGAGGGCGGCCCTGATGACCCGAACAGCACCCTGATCACGGTCACGGCCGACACCGCGCGCTACTGGACCTCGCCCGGCACCGTGGCGACGGTCGTCCAGATGGCCAAGGGACTCGTCAGCGACGGGCGGCCCGACCTCGGCGACACCGGCACCGTCAGCCTCTGAGCGACGCCGCGTCCCCGGCGTGTCGCGCCGCCCCCACGCGGGGCCACGACGCGCGCTCGTCGGGGGATGCGTGTAGCGTCGAGCCCGTCCGAAGCTCCACTTCCCCGGTGCCCGACGGTGGTCGTCAACCTCCGTCGCATGGAGGACAGCATGACCACGACCTCTCCCCGACCAGACCTCGCCGCATTGACCGAGCGGTTCCTCGCCGTCAGGGCACGGACCGACCGGCTCACCCGGGACCTCGGTCCCGAGGACCAGACGCCGCAGTCGATGACCGAGGCCAGCCCGACGAAGTGGCACCGAGCCCACACCACGTGGTTCTTCGAGGAGTTCGTCCTCGGTGCCGACCCTGCCTACCGACCGCGCGACCCCGCCTTCCGCTATCTCTTCAACAGCTACTACGAGGCCGTGGGCGAGCGTCACCCCCGCGCCGCGCGCGGACACGTGACCCGCCCGGGCGTCGCCGAGGTCGCGGCCTACCGCCAGGACGTCGAGGAGCAGCTCGTCGCCCGGCTCGAGGACGGGACCCTCGACGAGGCGCTGCTCGACCTCGTCGAGCTCGGCTGCCACCACGAGGAGCAGCACCAGGAGCTGCTCCTCATGGACGTCAAGCACCTCCTCTCGGGCAATGTCCTCCAGCCGGTCTACGTCGAGCGGGCGCCCGACCCCGACCCCGCGGCCGACCCCCTCCCGCAGCGCTGGACGCACGTGCCCGGTGGGGTCACGCACATCGGCGACGACGGCAGCGGCTTCGCGTTCGACAACGAGCGGCCACGCCACCGGGTGTGGCTCGACGACGTCGAGGTCGGCACCCGCCAGGTGACCAACGCCGATTGGGTCCAGTTCATCGACGACGGTGGCTACGCGCGCCCTGACCTGTGGCTCTCCGACGGGTGGGCGACCCTGCAGGCCACGGGCTGGGACGCGCCCGGCTACTGGCGCCCCGACGACGACCACGGCTGGACGACGTTCACCCTGTCGGGTCGGCGGCCGGTGGTGGCCGCCGAGCCGGTGTGCCACATCTCCTTCTTCGAGGCCGACGCCTTCGCCCGGTGGGCCGGCCACCGCCTGCCCACCGAGCAGGAGTGGGAGGCCCGCGCCGTGAGCGGTCACCAGACGCACGGCGGTCTGCTCGACGCCGAGCGCTGCCACCCAGGGCCGGCGGCCGAGGTCACCTTCGGCGACGTCTGGGAGTGGACGGCGAGTGCGTACCTGCCGTACCCGGGATTCGAGACGGCCCCGGGCGCCGTGGGCGAGTACAACGGCAAGTTCATGAACGACCAGCACGTCCTGCGGGGCGCCTCAGCGGTCACCCCGCCGGACCACCCGCGCACGACCTACCGCAACTTCTTCCCCGCCGCGTCCCGGTGGGCCTTCTCCGGACTGCGACTCGCCCGGTGAGCCGCGCCGAGCTCGAGGCCGACCTCCGCTCCGGCCTCTGGTCGCAGCCGGCGACACTGCCGCCACGCTGGTTCTACGACGAGCGGGGCTCCCGCCTCTTCGACGAGATCACCACCCTGCCCGAGTACTACCCGACGCGTGCCGAGCAGGAGATCCTCACCCACCGCAGCGGCGAGATCATCGCGCTGAGCGGCGCGCGGAGCCTGCACGAGCTGGGGGCGGGCACGGCGACCAAGACCCGTGAGCTGCTCGACGCCCTCACCGCGCAGGGGCGGCCGGCGCTCTACGCGCCGCTCGACATCAGCAAGGAGGTCCTGCTCGAGGCCGCCGACCGTCTGCGCACGGACTACCCGGCCCTGAGGGTGGAGCCGGCGGTCGCCGACTTCCACCACCTGCCACCGCTGTCGGGGGAGCCGGGCGAACGTCTGCTCGTCTTCCTCGGCGGCACGATCGGCAACTTCGAGGAGGACGAGCGCTCCGGGTTCCTCGACATGGTGCACGCGGCCCTCGCCCCGGGCGACCACCTGCTCCTCGGCGCCGACCTCGTCAAGGACCCGGACCGGCTCGTCGCGGCCTACGACGACGGGGCAGGAGTGACCGCGCGATTCAACCTCAACCTCGTCGACGTCATCACCCGCACCACGCCGGTCACGGGTCTGTCCCGCGACGACCTCGTCCACGAGGCCGCGTGGGACGACCGCGCCTCGCGCATCGAGATGCGGCTGCGTGCGGTGCGTGACATCACGGCCGACTTCACCGGGATCGGTCGCACGTGGCGCCTGGCGAAGGGGGAGCACCTGCGGACCGAGATCTCGCGCAAGTTCGACCTCGGCCTGCTCCGTGACGAGCTGACCGAGCACGGCTTCGAGCCGGTGACGAGCTGGACCGACGCGGCGGGCGACTTCTCGCTGACCCTCGCCCGGGTCGCCGGCCGCGACGACGGCCCGCCGTGACCCGCACCGTCCTCGAGCGCTTCCACGGGCGCATCCTCGGGGCGGGCAGCAGCAGCGGGCTGCGGCTGGTGGTCGGCGACTGGTGGGACTCGCCCCTCGGGGCCTTCACCGACGTCATGGTCGCGACGCACGACGACCGTCGGGTCCTGCTGGCGCCGGACCACCGCGTCGCCCAGTACGTCGCCGCCACGTACTCCTTCGACGAGGTCCGGGTCTGCCCGGTCATCCTGCAGGCCGACGATGCCGCGTGGCGCCTCGACGCCGGGCCGCTGCGGTGCACGATCGGTCTGGGAGCGCGGACGGCCATCGGTCTGCTCCTGCGCCCCGTGCCCGAGCGGATGGGGCGCAGCCGCGCCTTCGCGCACCTGGCCGACCCGATCGCTCGGCGGCTGCTCCCGGGGGTGCGCACCGTCGGGAGCGCCGGAGGTGGGCGGCGCGAGTACTACGGGGCGCACGACCAGCGGCGGGTGACCTCGCTGTCCGGCACCTGGTCGGGCCAGTCCATCGGCGGCCTCGCCCCCGTCACGCCGCCGCCACGATTCGGCTTCAGCTCCACGCCCGCGTCACCCAGCCTGACGCGGGTGACGACGACCGTCGAGCGAGGCGTCGACGCGGACTGACGAGCGCAGTCGGGGCAGCGTGATGCCCGACCCGGCGAGCAGCTCGCCTCAGGTCGCCTCGTCGTAGCGCGCCAGGGCCTCGAGACGCTCCTGCGCGTGGTCGACGATCCGCTCCGGGTAGTCGTGCGCGTACCCGTCGTCGTGCTTCCACGGCTCGTGCGCTGCGGCGCCCTCGAGATGGGC
Organism: Janibacter hoylei PVAS-1; assembly: GCF_004025845.1. Taxonomy (NCBI): domain Bacteria; kingdom Bacillati; phylum Actinomycetota; class Actinomycetes; order Micrococcales; family Intrasporangiaceae; genus Janibacter; species Janibacter hoylei. The sequence goes on along the minus strand of NZ_PIPF01000010.1, from coordinate 351,931 downwards.
CAGCTCCGGCACCCACCGGCGCACGTACGCACCGTCGGGGTCGAAGCGCTTGCCCTGTGTCACGGGGTTGAAGACACGGAAGTACGGGGACGCGTCCGTGCCGGTGCCGGCGACCCACTGCCAGCCGTGGTTGTTGGACCCGAGGTCCCCGTCGACGAGGTGCTCGAGGAAGTGCCGCGCGCCGACGGGCCACCACACGTGCAGGTCCTTGGTGAGGAAGCTCGCCGTGGCCATCCGCACCCGGTTGTGCATCCATCCCTCGCCGAGCAGCTGGCGCATGCCCGCGTCGATGATCGGGTAGCCGGTGCGCCCCTCACGCCACGCCTCGATGGCGTCCTGCGGTTCGTCGTAGCGAAGGGGGAGTGGCCGCAGGTCCTGCCACGCGGAGTCCGGGTTGGCCCACAGCACGTCAGCGTAGAACTCCCGCCACGCGAGCTCCGTGCGGTAGGTCTGCGCCCCGTCGCCGCGCTCCTCGCGCAGGTCGTGCAGGAGCTGGCGGGGGTGGACGACCCCGAGGTGCAGGTCGGCGGACATGCGCGAGGTCCCCTCGACGGCCGGGAGGTCGCGATCGTGGTCGTAGTCGACCAGCGCCTCGTCGCGGAAGCGCACCCAGCGACGCCGGGCGGCGTCCTCGCCGGCGGTCGGCAGGTCGATCGGGCACTCGCGGGCCGCCTTGTCGAGCATCGCCTCGACCCGGCCGTCGGTGTCGGCCTCGACCCACTCGACGCCTCGCGGCGCACTCGTCGGCTCGTCCCAGCCGTGCTCGCGCCACGCAGCGGCGAAGGGGGTGAAGACCTTGAAGGGGGTGCCTCCCTTCGTCCGCACCGTGCCGGGGTCGACGGCATAGGGCGAGCCGGTGGCCACACCCTCGACGCCGATCTCGCGCAGCGCGGCGACGACACGACGATCGCGCTCGACGCCGCCGGGCTCGTTCTCCCGGCTGACGTGGACCGAGGTGGCCCCGACCTCGCGGGCGACGCGCGGCACGACCTCGGCCGGGTCGCCGAGGCGGATGACGAGACGACCGTCGAGCGACGCGTCGAGCGCCCGCAGGGTGGCGGCCAACCACGCGGTCTTCGCCGCGCCGGCCGGCCCCCACATCGACGGGTCGATGACGAAGAGTGGGAGCACAGCTCCCCGGGAGGCGGACTCCCGCAGGGCGGGGTGGTCGCGCAGACGCAGGTCCCGGCGAAACCACATGATCGCGGTGCCCATCACAGGCGGAGAAGCATCTTGCCCATGTTGGCACCATCGAGCAGGTCCATGAAGGCCTGCGGGGCGGCGTCGAGGCCGTCGCGGAAGGTCTCGTCGGCGACCAGTCGACCTTCGGCGAGCCACCGGGGAGCCCGGGAGTGGTACTCGGCGACGAGCTCGGGGTACTGACCGACGATGAAGCCGCGCAGGGTCAGCCCCTTGCCGATGGCGAGGCCCAGGTTGCGGGGTGCGGCGGGCGGCTCGGTCGAGTTGTACTGCGAGATCGCCCCGCACATCGCGACCCGACCGAAGGTCGACAGCGCGCCGATCGCGGCCTCGAGGTGCTCGCCGCCGACGTTGTCGAAGTAGACGTCGATGCCGTCGGGTGCGACCGAGGCCAGCCCCTCGGCGACGGGACCGTCGCGGTAGCTGAAGGCCGCGTCGTAACCCAGCTCGACCACGCGGGCGACCTTGTCGGCGGAGCCCGCCGAGCCGACGACCCGGCCGGCGCCGAGCGCCTTGGCGATCTGACCGGCGGCCTGGCCGACGGCACCTGCGGCGCCGGAGACGAAGACGGTGTCGCCCTCGCGCATCCCGGCGACGGCGGTCAGGCCCACGTAGGCGGTCAGCCCGGTGAGGCCGAGGACGCCGAGGTAGGTCGAGGCAGGGGCGACGTCGGTGTCGACGACCCGGACCGCCTTCGCTGGGAGCACGGCGTGCTCACGCCAGCCGAGGCCGTGCAGCACGTGCTGGCCCACGGCGACGTCGTCGGAGCGGGAGGCGATGACCTCGCCGACGGCGCCGCCGTCGAGCGGGGCGTCGATCTCGAAGGGGGCGACGTAGGACTTCACGTCGTTCATCCGACCGCGCATGTAGGGGTCGAGCGACATGACGACATTGCGCACGAGGACCTCACCGTCGGCGAGCTGCGGCAGGTCGACGGTCTCGAGGCGGAAGTTGTCGGAGCTCGGCGCGCCCTGGGGGCGCGAGGCGAGGACGACCTGACGGGTGGAGGTGGGCAACTGGGTCATGGGCCTCAGTCCTGGACGACCGTGACGGTCACGTCGATGTTGCCGCGGGTGGCGTTGGAGTAGGGGCAGACCTCGTGGGCCTGGTCGGCGAGCTGCTGGGCGGCCTCGGGGTCGAGGTGCGGCAGGGTGACCTCGAGCTCGACGGCGAGCTGGTAGCCGCCGCCGTCCTTGGGACCGATGTGGACGCGGGAGCCGACGGCCGAGTCGGCGACGTCGACCTTGCCCGCGCGGGCCACGGCCTGCAGCGCCGAGTGGAAGCACGCGGCGTAGCCGACGGCGAAGAGCTGCTCGGGGTTGGTCCCCTCGCCCGACCCGCCCATCTCCTGGGGGATCGCGAGGTCGAGGTCGAGGCGGCCGTCGCTGGTCCGGCCGTGCCCGTCGCGGCCGGCGCCGGTGGCGAGGGCCTCTGCGGTGTAGAGAGTCTTCATCGTCATGCTCCTTGGGTGGGGGTGGGGGTGGTGTCGCCGACGGAGTCGCAGAACCGCTGGGCCAGACGACGCAGGGTCGCCAGCTCCTCCGGCTCCATGTCGACGGTGTCGTGCAGACGGCACTGGATCGCCGCGACCTGCGACTCGAGGTCCCGGCCAGCGTCGGTCAGGTGGATCGTCACGCGGCGGGCGTCCTCCCCTTCGCGGCGGCGCTCGACGAGACCGCTCGCGGACATCCGCTTGAGGAGAGGGGAGAGGGTCCCGCTGTCGAGATGCAGCGCGTCGCCCAGCTCGGTGACGGTGCGTCCGTCGCGCTCCCAGAGCGCGAGCAGGGTGACGTACTGGGTGTACGTCAGGCCGATCTCGGCGAGGGCGTCTCTGTAGGCCGCGGTCGCCGCCCGCGCCGCCGAGTAGAGGGCGAAGCAGATCTGCTGGTCGAGGTGGTGGTCCGTCTGCACCCCATGATGGTTGCACACAATTAAGTTGTGTGCAATGAATATTCGGTGGTGATGCCCGATCATCCTCGCGCGAGGAGGGGGCGCGGGCCTACGAGCGGTGCGAGATCTCCACCCTCCGGTTCTTCTCCCGGCCGGCCGGGTTGTCCTCGCCGCCAGAGGTGTTGTCGGCGACGGGCTGGGACTCGCCGAGGCCCCGCACCGTGAGCGTCAGGTCGGGGCGCTCGTCGGCAAGCACCTTGGCCACGGCCTGGGCCCGCTGGAGCGAGAGCGTGCGGTTGTCAGAGGGGGAGCCGATCGAGTCCGTGTGGCCCTCGACGGTGACCTTCGCCCCCTTCGGGATGCTCTGCGCGGACTTCTCCACGGCCTTGCGCGCGGTCGCGTCGATCTTCGCGGTACCGAAGTCGAAGAGGATGTCGCTGAGCAAGGTCACCGTCGTCGTGCTGCCGGTCGTGACGGTGTCGACGAGGGGCTGGACGGAGTCGTCGACGGACCAGGTGCGCACGGAGCGCTCGATGTGCTCGTCCGTCCACGTGTGCACGGACTCATCGATCAGCTCCTGGCGGGGCTCGGGCAGGTCATCGGGACCATCGCTGGCTGCTCCGGTTCCCAGGGTGACCGCCGCAGCGAGCAGCCACGCAGTCGTGCTCATCGCTTGACCGGCACGTCGGTGAAGGCAGGCCACCCGTCCTTGACCAGCACGTCGAAGCTGTCGACGTCGTCCTCGGGGGCGGCGTGCTGCGACCAGGCGATGATCGTCTCCCCGCTGGCTGCGTCGGTCTTGACCTCGTCGATGGCCCAGCTGTCGCTCAGCTCCCTGATGACCGAGTAGACCTTGAGGTTGTCCCGGTCGACAAGCTGCGGGCTGTAGGGGGTCTGAGCGAAGATCCGGTAGAGGTTCACCGTGTCGCCGCCCTCGAACTTCGGGGTCACGGCGATGCGCAGCGTCTGGACCTTGCCCTCGACCTCGAGCGGGAAGACGCGCAGCTCGATCTCGATGTCGCTGCCGGGGTTCTTCACCGTCTGGGTGGCCGCCGCGTCGTCGAGGTCGATGTCCTCGACGCCGGCGTCGTTGACGACCTGGGTCGACTCCTCCCCGCCACCGCCACCGGAGGAACCGGACTCACCCCCGCCCCCGTCGGAGTCACCGGAGCAGCCGGCGAGGACGAGTGTGACGACGGCTGCCGCGGTGACGCTGAGACGGCGGATGAATGGATGCTTCATGACGGCCCCCCGGTCGATGGTTGGGACGAAAGTAGCAGCAGCCGACGTGCTCGTCAGCGCTCGGCGACCGGCCCCTCTGCGGTGATCTCGACGACCGGCTCGCCGTCCGTGGGCGGCATGCCCGCGTCGACGGCCTCCGGGGGCGGCGTCGCGAAGTCGTCCTCCGTCGCCGGCTGCCGGTCCGTGCCGGGGAAGCGGCGCAGGTCGAGCGTGACCGGGAAGTCGGTGACCGCCGGGCCGAAGCCCCGCATCGGGTCGGGCAGCGCGGCGACGTCGACCGGCCCGGGGGTGTGCCCCGCGGTGACGAAGCGCGCGGCGCGGCGCGACTCGGCCGAGGCGGCGTTGACGGGGAAGGTGTCGTACGAGACGCCGCCGGGGTGGGTCACGTGGTAGGTGAAGCCGCCGAGCGAGCGCCCCGACCACCGGTCGACGAGGTCGAAGACGAGCGGGCCGTGCACGCCGATCGTCGGGTGGAGTGCCGACGGGGGAGCCCAGGCCCGGTAGCGCACGCCACCGACGAAGGCGCCGGTGCTCCCCTTCGCCCCGACGGGCCCGCCCCAGCCCTGCTCGGCGACGGGGACCATGGGCACGGGCACGCCGTTGCACGTGACGACGTGCCGCCCCTCGACGAGGCCGACGGCGCGGACCTGGACCTTTTCGACCGAGGAGTCGACGTAGCGGGCGGTGCCGTACTGGCTGACCTCTTCGCCGAGTACGTGCCAGGGTTCGATGGCGGTGCGCAGCTCGAGCTCGACGCCGCCGACGACGGTGTCGCCGAGCCGCGGGAAGCGGAACTCGAGGAAGGCGTCGAACCACGCCGGGTCGATGCGGCCGGCCCCGGCCCTCTCGAGGTAGCGGTTGACGTCGTCGAGCACGTCGCGCAGGTCTGCGGCGACGAAGGCCGGCAGGAGGTACCGGTCGTGCAGCCGGGTTCCCCAGTGGACGAGGGGTGCGGTGTACGGCTCCGCCCAGAAGCGGGCGACGAGGGCGCGCACGAGGAGCGCCTGCAGCAGCGCCATCCGCGGGTGGGGCGGCATCTCGAAGCCGCGCATCTCGAGCAGCCCGAGCCGGCCGCGCTCCGAGCCGGGCGCGAAGAGCTTGTCGATGCAGAACTCCGAGCGGTGCGTGTTGCCCGTGATGTCGGTCAGCAGGTGGCGCAGCAGCCGATCGGCGAGCCACGGGCGCGTGTGCCGCTTGGGGCGGTGGTCCTCGTCGAGGGGCTCGGTGATCGCCTCGACGTCGTGCTCCATCGCGATGACGTGCTCGAGCTGGGCGAAGGCGATCTCGAGCTCGTAGAGCGTGTCGGCGCGCCCTTCGTCGACGCGTGGCGCCTGTGAGGTCGGCCCGATGAAGCGCCCCGAAAACAGGTAGCTCAGGGCGGGGTGGTGCTGCCAGTACGTGACGAGCGAGCGCAGCAGGTCGGGGCGGCGCAGCATCGGGCTGTCGGCGGCGGTCGTGCCACCGAGGGTGAGGTGGTTGCCTCCGCCGGTGCCGGTGTGCGAGCCGTCGAGGTCGAACTTCTCCGTCGACAGGTGGATCTGGCGAGCGTGCTCGTAGAGCGACTCGGTCTGGCTGACGAGCTCGCCCCACGAGCTCGTCGGCGACACGTTGACCTCGATGACGCCCGGGTCGGGCGTCACTGACATCGTGCGCACGCGGTCGTCGCCGGGCAGGGGGTAGCCCTCGAGGACGACGGGCACCCCGAGCTCGGCGGCGGCAGCCTCGACGGCGGTGACGACCTGCAGCGCGTCCTCGAAGCGCTCGACGGGCGGCAGGAAGACGAAGAGGTGCCCGTCGCGGTGCTGCACGACGAGGGCGGTCCGCGGCGACTCGTCGATCGGCAGCACCTGCGCCGGGTCGACGGCGACGTCCGGGAGCGTGCTCGGGTCGAGGGCGGGCAGCGCTCCGCGTGGCTCGAAGGGGGACCGCTCGGGGACCGCGGGTCCCTCGCTCCAGGCGATGGAGGACAAGGGCAGCCGTAGCCCGGCAGGGGAGTCACCGGGCACGAGGGCGAGGAAGCCGCGGCGGGTGCGCCAGGTCGTCGTGGCCCAGCCCTCGCCGTCTGGCGCCGGGAAGATCGGCAGGACCCAGGCCGCGGGGGTGTCGGGGTCGACCTGCGTGTCGATCTCGGCGAGGGCTGCGGCTCGGGCGGCCTCGTCGGAGGCCGCCTCGTCGTCGGGTGCGAGGTCGCCGGGCGTCGGGGCCTCGCCGGTGGGGCGTCGGGCCTCGAGCACGAGCTGTTGGAGGGGGTCCTCGAGGGCGGCGACGAGCTGCTCGGTGGGCACACCGAGGCGGCGGGCGACGCCGACGACCAGGTCGCGCGCGAGACCGGCGGCCGTGCTGCTCCCGGACTCCTGACGCACGGGGCCCCACGGGTCGTCGAGCAGGTCGGGGTCGTGCCACAGGGGCTCGCCGTCCACGCGCTCGGCGAGGCCGATCTGCCAGCGCGGCAGCGGTTCGCCGGGGTACCACTTGCCCTGGCCGTGGTGGCGCAGCGTGCCGGGCCCGGAGAGGCGGCGGGCCAGGGCCATGGCGAGCTCGCGCTTTTCGTCGCCGTCGGCGGCGGTGTGCCACTGCGGGTCCTTGGTCCCGCCGGCCGCGACGAAGGTCGGCTCGCCGCCCATCGTCAGGCGGACGTCGCCCTGCGTCAGGAGCTCGTCGACGGACTCGCCGAGCGCGGTGATCGCGGCCCACTGCTCGTCGCTCACCGGGTGGGTGACGCGGGGGTCCTCGGCGAAGCGGGTCACCGTGTTGGCGAAGTCGAAGGTCACCTGCGTCGGGGCGGTCGCGCCGCTGATCGGGGCGGCCGACGCGGGGTGCGGCGTGCACGAGAGGGGGATGTGCCCCTCGCCGCAGAGCAGGCCGGAGGTCGCGTCGAGCCCGATCCACCCGGCGCCGGGGACGTAGACCTCGGCCCAGGCGTGCAGGTCGGTGAAGTCCTCGGCCGGACCATTGAGGCTGTCGTCGCCGACGGCGCTCAGGTCGGAGGTCAGCTGCACGAGGTAGCCGGAGACGAAGCGGGCCGCGAGCCCGAGCTGCCGGAGCGCGGAGACGAGCAGCCAGGCGCTGTCGCGGCAGGAGCCGATGCCGCGCTCCAGGGTGTGCTGCGGTGTCTGCACGCCGGCCTCGAGCCGCACGGTGTAGTCGACGCTCTCGCGCACGGCCCGGTTGAGGGCGACGATGAAGTCGACGATGCGGGTGCCCTCGCCCGGCGCGGCATCGCGCGGCGCGGTGAGGAGAGTCGGCAGCACGCGCTCGAGCCAAGCGGTGACCTCGGGGGCGGGTCCGCTCCCTTCGCCGGCGTCGTCGACGGGCTGGAGGTAGGGGGCGAGGTCGTCGCGGACCTGCTGCGGGTAGGCGAAGGGGAAGGTCGCGGCCCAGTCCTCGACGAAGAAGTCGAAGGGGTTGATGACCGTCATGTCCGCCGTGAGGTCGACGGTGATCTCGAGCCGGGAGACCTTGTCGGGGAAGACGACGCGGGCCAGCCAGTTGCCGAAGGGGTCCTGCTGCCAGTTGAGGAAGTGGCCGGCCGGCTCGATCCGCAGGGAGTAGCTGGGGATCGGCGTGCGCGAGTGCGGCGCCGGCCGCAGCCGGATCGTGTGCGGGTAGACGTGCACCGGCTCGGCGAACTCGTAGGACGTGCGGTGCTCGAGGGCTACGCGGATGGTCACGTACCCACCTTAGGTGCGGGGAGCTCGCCGAGCGTGGTGCCGTGCTATGTCGCGAGGTTGTCGAGGGCCTCGCGGGCGTACTGCTCGAGGTCGGTGCCGCCGATGACCTCTTCGGCCGCGCTCCGGACGGTGGAGGTCTGCTCGCCCACGGGGTCGACGGTCCGCGGTGAGACCCCGTGTGGAGGAGGCCACGCAGGCGGTGGTGACGGCGCCCGCGGGCAGGTCGGGCACGGCGGCGTCCACCTCCGCCTGGGTGAGCTGCCGGCCGTGGTCCTTGGTCTGGGCCCTGCACGTGGTCTCGTCGTCGCTGGCGAAGGGAGGCGCGCACCCGTGAGCAGGGCCGCGGCGGCGGCTCACGCGCCGAGCACGGTCACTGGTGCTCCAGCTGGTCGAGCACGGTCGTCGCGTGGTCCTGCAGCACCTGGAAGGTCATGCTCTCGTCCCAGTGGGAGACGGTGACGGTGATGAGGTTGTGGCCAGCCCGGACGACGAGGTAGTCGTTGTAGAGCCGCACGGTCTTGCGGTCCTGCTGGGCCAGCTGGGTGATGCGGACGGCGAAGCCCTGGTCGCCGAGCGGTGGTGCGGGGCGGCCGTCGGCCCAGAGGCGGTCGTCGAACCGTCCCGTGTCACCCAGCCCGGTCATGCTGAAGGCCGAGCACTCGCCGAGCGCCGCGCCGGCCCGGTCGAGCAGGTCGGGGCCGATCTCGTCGGGGAAGGAGTCGATCCCGACGCTGATCTGGCGGCCACCGTCGGTCTGGACGTACCAGGCCGTCGTGGCCGAGGCGACGCGGTCGGTGATCAGCTCGTCGTAGGTCGGCCCGATCCGCAGGACCTCGAGGCAGGACTCGGGGTCGGTCTTGCGGTGGCTCGCGGTGACCTCGGTCGAGCGCTCCTGCGCTCCCTGCGGGCGCTCGGGCAGGGCCGCCTCGGCGTCGGCCTGGCTCAGCTCGCGCCCGGCCCGCTCGTGCTGCGGCCCGATGTTCGCCGAGCTCGACGAAGGGGATGAGCTGCTGGGGTCGTCCGTCGCGAGCGTCGGGATGCACCCGGCGAGCGGGATGGTGAGGGCTGCGGCGAGACCGGCGGTGATCCGGCGGGGGCTGGCGGGGCGGCTCACGACTGCTCCAGTCCGTCGACCGCCGCGCGGGCCGCGGACTCGGTGACCTGCGAGTCGGGGGTGCCGTTGTAGGTGCCGTTGGCGATGGTGACGGTGTTGTGGCCGATCTTGATGACGACGAAGTCGATGGTGAAGGTCTCCATCGTCTGGCGCACGGTGAGCCGCATGGCGAGCGTGCGGTCACCGAGGGTGGGGAAGGCCAGCGGCTCGGCCTCGTAGCTGCTCGTGTTGCCGGTGTCGCGCTGCTTGACGTCGAAGCTCGCGCAGTCGGTGATGGTCTGCCCGGCCTCGTCGAAGAGCTGCGACGGGTAGGGGTCGTCGAAGGAGTAGGCCCACACCCCCATGTGGTGCCGCTCGGTCCCCGGGGGCTGGGGGTTGTCGGTGCGCCGCAGGTTGGTCTGGACCCGGGCCCGCTGCGTGGCCCGGACGGAGTCCCAGCCCGGCCCCTTCTGCAGCAGGGGCGCGCAGGTCGCCGGGGTGACGTCGGCGCTCTGCGTCTCGGTGACCGTGGTGACGGGGTCCTCTCCCCAGCCGTCGCCCACCTCGTCGGCCGAAGGGAGGGCCGCGCGCAGTCCCCCTTCGTCCAGCGGGCGACCGGATCCGGTGAGGGTGCCGAGGTCCTCGCCCTCGCTGCCCTGGGAGCTGCCCGGGTCGGGCGTCGACGTGCCCGTCGTCGTCGGCTGGATCCGGTCGCGCAGGCCGCACCCGGCGAGGGCCAGGGATGCTGCGGCGGCCAGGGCGACCGGTCGGCGGAGGCTCACAACGCGTCGAGGTTGTCGACGGTGGTCTTGGCGAAGGTCTCGACGGCGGTCGGCTCGTACCTCGAGGCGGGGCCGGCGCTGTAGACGACGTAGACGAGGTTGTTGCCGACCGACACGCCCGCGATCTGGATGACCCCGCCACGGAAGATGTCGCCCTCCGTCGTGGCCTCGACCCGGGTCGTGTAGGTGCGGTCACCCAGCTGGGGGAAGGCGACGCGCGAGAGCTTCCACGACGTCGTGCCCTCCTTGTCGATGAGCTGGAAGGTGCCGCACTGGCTCTCGGCGGCGCCGGCGTCGTCGAAGAGCTGCGCCGGGACGGGTTGGTCGTGGCTGGAGACGGTCACGCTGAGGTAGCCGCCCTCGCTGCCGACGAAGTTGGCGGTGCGGCGTGCCGTGCGGTGGGTGCCCAGCTCCTTGCCGGCGGTGCCGGCCAGGCGCACGTCGAGGCAGGTGGCGGGGTAGGCCGTCGCCTCGGGGTCGGAGGGGGCGCCCTCGTCGGTCTCAGGGCTGAAGCCCTCGGGGATCTCGTCCTCGCCGGGGAGCACCGAGGCGATCTGCTCCTCCGTCAGCTGCCCGGCCCCGACCTTGGCGGTGCTCGGGTCGCCGGTGGGGTCGTCGTCGGCGAGCGTGGGGATGCAGCCTGCGACGAGCGCGAGCGCGCCGAGCATCACGAGTCCGCGGGCTGCGGTGCGGGGGTGCCCCATGTGTCTCCCTTCGTCCGCCGCCCCGAGTGTAGGGCGCGGGCGGTCAGTCGAGGGCGTCGAGGACGCCCTGCGCATAGGTGCCGAGTCGGGTGTCGTTGTCTTGCGAGTAGCCCGAGACCATGCGGACGTTGATGAGGTTGTGCCCGCTGCGCACCCACAGGTAGTCGACGGCCGCGTCGAACTGCGGCCGTCCGATGCGCACGCCGAAGGCCTGGTCGCCGATGGCCTGCGTCGGGATGCTCGTCGCCTCCCACTCGCCGAGGGCGTCCTCCTCGGTGAGCGCCCTGTCGTGCGTGGCGCACTCGCCCACGGCGGCGCCGGCCGCGTCGAAGATCTCCTGCGGGTAGGGCGCGTCGTGGCTGACGATGCGCACGGACAGCTGGGGGGAGAACTGGTCGCGCGGCTCGGTGTAGAGGATGCCGCCGCGGGCGGTCCGGTGCCCGTCGGCGAAGGCTCGCGCCTCCGGCGAGTCGAGGTAGATCGCCGAGCAGTCCGCGGGCTCGGTCCTGAGCTTCCCTGCGTTCGCGAAGGTCACCCCGTCCGAGTCGACCGGGTAGGGGCCCTCGTCCTCGCCGGGCAGGGCGGCGTCGACCTCGGCCTGGGTCAGCTCGCGCTGCGCGCGACTCGACGCCGTCGACGACGAGCTGCCCGGGCTGCTCGTCGTGCCCTCGCCGGAGCTCCCGGTGCTGCTCTGGGCGCTGCTCGAGGGGGCGGGGGTGGGCTCGTCGCCCCCGCAGGCCGACAGGCCGAGCGCCACGACGGCCAGGGCCGGTGCGAGGCGTCGGGCAGGCAGGGTCACGGCGTCTTCTTCAGCTCGTCGATGACGCCCTGCGCGTAGGTGTCGAGGTCCTGGTCGTTGTCCATGCGCCAGGTCGTCGTCATCCGCACGCTGATGAGGTTGTGGCCGCTGCGCACCCACAGGTAGTCGACGCCGAGGTCCATCTGCGGGTCGCCGAGGCGTACACCGAAGCTCTGGTCGCCGACCGTGGGGGTCGGGATCGCCGTGGCGGCATTGCGCACGCTGTTGGCCTCGGGCTCGAAGCGGGTGTCGTAGGTGGCGCACTCGGCCAGGGCCGAGCCGGCCTGGTCGAAGAACTTCGCCGGGTACGGCTCGTCGAAGGTCCACACGGCGACGACGATGCTCGGGGCGTAGCCCTTCTGCTGCTGCCGCTGGTAGCGCACGCCCTCGCCCTGGGTCGAGTGCTCCTTGCTGAAGGTGCGCATCTCCTCGGTCGACATGTACAGGGCCATGCACGACTCGGGGTCGGCGCTGCGCTCCGAGGTCGAGTCGGCGTCGAAGCCGTCGGGGTGCTCCGCGTAGCCGGAGGGCATGTCCTCCTCGCGGGGGAGCGCGGCGCTGATCTGGGCCGCGGTGAGCTCCTGCTGCTCCGGCGCGGTCGGGGCCTCCGCGGCCTCGGTCGTCTCGGTGACGGTCACGGTCGGGGCACCCGAGGCCGGTGACTCCTCGTCGCCGCCGCAGGCGGTGAGGGCCAGGGCCGCGATGCAGGCGAGGGCGAAGGGGGTGGCGCGGCGGGTCGTCATGGGGTCTTCTTCAGCTCGTCGAGGATGTCCTGGGCGATGTCGGCGAGCAGGGTGCCGTCCGAGCCGTCGTCGTCGCCCTCGCCCATGATCGTCAGCACGTTGTGCCCGCTGCGCACGTAGAGACGGTCGGTGGCGCCGGGGCTGCCGTCGCTCGTGAGGCGCACGGCGAAGGCGCGGTCGCCGACCGCGGGCGTGCTGAGCGGCTTCACGTGGCGGGTGGTGTCGCCGTTGCCCCGCTGCCAGCGGTAGCTCTCGCACGAGGTCACCTGCTCGCCGGCGGCATCGAAGACCGACAGCGGGTAGGGCTCGTCGTAGGAGTCGATGTAGACGGCCGTGATCTCCAGGTTGTCGCCGTTGGAGCGGCTGAAACGGATGTTTTCCTTGACCTTGCGGTGGTCCTTCGTGAAGGCCCGGTCCTCGTCGTTGTCGAGCTCGACGGCGGCGCAGCCGGCCGGGTCGTACTTCGGCGGGTCGGTGCTGAAGGTCGAGACGTCGATGCCCCACCCGTCACCCGGCATGTCCTCGACGGTCGGCAGGGCCGCCTTGGCCGTCGCCGAGTCGACCTGCTGCTGCTCCGGCTTGTCGAGGCTCTCCTCCTGCTCCGCCTCCCCACCGGCCTCGCCGCTTTCGCCCTGCGGGCTCGCGGATGCGCTGGTCTCGGCCGGCGGCGGGTCGTCGGAGTCTCCGCAGGCGGCGAGCGTCAGGGCGAGGGAGAGGGCGGCGATGGGGGCCAGGCGGCGGGCGGCACGCGTCATGTGGGTCGTCTTCGTCGTCTCGGTGTCGGAGGGAGGTCGCGCCCACAGGTTCTCACGACTTGCCTGCGTCAGGGGCGCGGTCGCGGGTCGTTGCGCTGGTGCTGCCAGGTGCACACGCACGCCTCGTTGCCGTCCGCGTCGGCGAGGACCCACCACGAGGGGGCGAAGTCGTCCGTCACGAGCCGTCCACCGGCGGCGACCGCCGCCTCGACCCGGGCGAGGGCCTCGTCGTGCGGCACGTACACGTCGAGGTGCAGCCGGTTGCGCCCCTCGCGGGGCTCGCTCTGCTGGAACCAGATCTCCGGCAGCTGCCCGTCCGGGGACGGGAGGACGTCGGGGTCCCCCTTCGCCGGACGGTGCCCGGTGAGGGCGGACCAGAAGGGACGGATCGCGTCGGGGTCGGCGGTGTCGATGCCGATGGTCATCGACACGGCGACCTCGGGGGTGGCCTGCGCGCCGAGGTCGTCGGCGATCCGGCTGATCTCGCCCGCGAGCTCGATGTCGCGCTCGGTGAGGCCGCCGACGTCATGGCTGACGAGGCGCAGGCCGACCCAGTTGTAGCGCAGGTCGATGTCGGGGTGGTGGTCCGCCTCGTCGGCCGCCGCGGCGATCCGGGTCACCAGCTCCACCGCCTCGGTGTAGCCGGCCGTGCGCAGCCGGGTCCGGAGCATGCCGTCGACCTCGCGCCACCCGCGGGGGGCGCGGTCGTCGACCTGGGTGCTCGTCAGGACGGTGCTGGCGTCATCGCTCATGTGATCCACGTTAGACGTCGCGCGGGTGTCCGTGAGTCCCTCACGTCGATAGCCTCGCGACATGACCGGTGCTGCCTTCTTCGACCTCGACCGCACCCTGCTGCCCAAGGCCTCCGGTCCGGCGCTGTCCGCAGCCATGCGGCAGACCGGGGTCGTCTCGGCCCGGATGCCCGGCGAGGCGCTCCTCTTCGGCTACTTCAACCTCCTCGGCGAGTCCCTCGGGTCGATCGCGCTCGCCCGCCAGGCGGTCCTCGTGGCCAAAGGCAAGCCGGCCGACGCCTTCGACGACGCCGCGCAGCTCGCGGCCGACGTTCTCGAGCCGATGGTCGGGCCCTTCGCCCGGATGCTGATCGACGAGCACCACGAGGCCGGGCGCCCGGTCGTCCTCGCGACGACGACGCCGGAGCACCTCGTCCTGCCGCTCGCCGAGCGGCTCGGCATCGACTACGTCATCGCCACCCGCTACGAGGTCGGTGACGACGGGCGCTTCACGGGACGCAACGACGGGCACTTCGTGTGGTCGATGGGCAAGATCGCCGCCGTCCGCGACTTCGCGGAGGAGGAGGGCATCGACCTGGACGCCTCCTTTGCCTACTCCGACTCGATCTACGACGCGCCCCTGCTGCGGGCCGTCGGCAACCCCGGCGCGGTCAACCCCGACCCGCGCCTGCAGGCCCTCGCCATCGCCGCGCGCTGGCCGGTCCTGCACTTCGACACCTCGCCCGGCGTGATGAAGCTGCCGGTCATCGGCGTGGAGCTGCAGCGTGCCATCGCCCTGCTCTCGCGACCCGAGGTCTTCCCGTACGCGAAGTTCACCGTCCGCGGGACCGAGCACATCCCGGACGCCGGGCCGGCGATCCTCGTCGGCAACCACCGCTCCTACTTCGACCTCGTCGCGATGGCCGTCGCCTTCCGCCGCACGCCCCGCTCGGCGCGCTTCCTCGGCAAGAAGGAGCTCTTCGACGTGCCCGGCCTGGGCACGGTCTTCCGGGCCGGCGGTGGCATCAGCGTCGACCGGCGCCAGGACGACCCCGACAGCCCCGACGCCTTCGCCTCGGCGGTGCGGGCCATCCGCGGCGGCGAGCTCGTCGCGATGATGCCGGAGGGGACGATCCCGCGCGGCATCCCCTTCTTCGAGCCCGGCATGACCGGCTTCCCGGGGGCGGCCCGCCTGGCCCACCTCACCCATGCGCCGGTCATCCCCTTCGCCATCACGGGGACCGAAAAGGTCTGGCCGCGCAGCGCCAAGCTGCCGCGGATGCTCACCAACCCGCTGACCCGGCCGGAGGTGACGGTGACCTTCGGCGAGCCGGTCGAGCTGAAGTACCGGTCGGTGCCGCGCGACATGGAGCGGGTCTTCGACGCCATCACCGACCTGCTGCCCGACGAGGTCCGCACGCCCCCGCGGCCGACCCTGGCCGAGCTGGCCCTGACCTATCCCGACGGGCGGGTGCCGGTCGAGGACCGCTGGTACGCGGCGGACGTCGACGACGACGAGGTCGTCGAGTACGGCGAGTGACCGCCGAGGTCAGCCGACGGCGTCGATCTCGTCCATCGCGTCCTGCGCCTCGGTGACGATCCGCCGGGTCGTCTCCTCCGCCAGGTCGGGGTGGCCGTCGGCGATCGCGCGGGCGACCTCCGCGTGCCAGTCGATCGCGCCCTGCTCGGGGATCGCGGGCATGAGGTCGTGCTCCGTCCGTCCGGTGAGCGCCTCGGCGACGAAGGGGGCGAAGCCCGACAGCAGTGCATTGCCCGACGCCTCGAGCAGGGTCTGGTGGAAGACGATGTCGTGGGCGAGGTAGGCCTGCAGGTCGCCCTCCGGTCCGGTGGCGGCCATCCCCTCGGCGGCCTCGCGCAGACGGGTGGCCTGCTCGGGGGTCGCCCGCTGGGCGGCCAGCCAGGCGGCCTGCGGCTCGACACCGCGGCGCAGCTCGCTCACCTCGCGCAGCTGTGCGAGTCGCTGCGGGCCCTCGAGGCGCCAGCGGATGATGACCGGGCTCAGCGCCTCCCAGGCGCTCTCGGGCTGGATCGTCACCCCCACGCGGCGGCGTGAGGTGACGACGCCGAGCGACTCGAGCACCTTGACGACCTCGCGCACGACGGTGCGGGAGACGCCGTAGCGACCCTCGAGCTGCTCCATCGAGCAGACGTCCCCTGCGGCGAGCGTGCCCGAGGTGAGGTCGGCGCCGATCTGCGTCAGCACGCTGTGGTGCAGGCCCCCGCCCTGCGTCCTCGTCATGCGCCGGATTGTCCCATGCGTGATGGCGCTCCTCCAAGGAATGAGATGACGATTGCTTGCACAATAAGCATACGTTTGCCACAGTGAGTCCGCTGGGCGCCCGCCCGACTCCCTTGTTCACCCGGAGGACCGAAGATGTTTCTCGTCGAGGATGCCGTGCCCGAGCCCGCCTACGGGTCCGGCCCGCTGCTCGCGATCGCCGCGGCAGCCGTGGCGCTGCTGCTCCTGCTCATCATCCGCTTCAAGGTGCACGCCTTCGTCGCGCTGGTGCTCGTCAGCTTCCTCACCGCCCTCGCGACGAAGATCGCTCCCGCCGACGTCGTGACCACCCTGACCGACGGCTTCGGGACGACCCTGGCCTCGGTCGCGCTGCTCGTCGGGCTCGGCGCGATGATCGGTCGCCTGCTCGAGGTCACCGGCGGCGCCCAGGTGCTCGCCGACACCCTCATCACCCGCTTCGGCGAGGACCGGGCTCCCTTCGCGCTGGGTGTGGCCTCGCTGCTCTTCGGCTTCCCCATCTTCTTCGACGCCGGCCTCGTCGTCATGCTGCCGATCATCTTCAGTGTCGCGCGACGCTTCGGCGGGTCGGTCCTGCGCTATGCCCTCCCCGCCGCCGGTGCCTTCGCCGTCATGCACGCCTTCGTCCCGCCGCACCCCGGCCCGGTCGCCGCGGCCGACCTCGTCGGCGCCGACATCGGCCTGCTCCTCGTCTTCGGCCTCCTCGTCGGCCTGCCGACGTGGTTCCTCGCGTCCTACCTCTACGGCGTGTGGGCCGGCAGCCGCTACATGGTCGACGTGCCGGACCTGCTCTCCGGTGGCCCCGTCCCCGAGACGAAGGGGGAGACCCGCCTGCCCTCCTTCGGCCTGGTCCTCGCCGTGCTGCTGCTGCCGATGGTGCTGATCTTCGTCGACACCGGCCTCAACACCCTCGCGACGCAGGGCGTCGTCGACGGTGACGCGACGTGGGTGGCCGCGCTGCGGATCATCGGCAAGACGCCGATCGCCCTGCTCATCACGACGCTCTTCGCGATGGTCGTCCTCGGCTGGCGGCGCCGCTCGATGGCCGACGTCGAGACGATCATGAACGACGCCCTCGCCCCCGTCTGCGCCATCATCCTCATCACCGGTGCCGGTGGGATGTTCGGTGGTGTGCTGCGCGCGAGCGGCATCGGCCAGGCGCTCGCCGAGACCCTCGAGTCCACCGGGCTGCCGGTCATCGTCGCCGCCTTCGTCGTCTCCGCGGCGCTGCGCGTCGCCCAGGGCAGCGCCACGGTCGCGCTGACGACCGCCGCGGGTCTCATGGCCCCGACGATCGAGGCCTCGTCGGGCCTGACCTCGATCGATCTCGTGCTCGTCGTCATCGCCATCGCCGGTGGCGCCACCGTGCTCTCGCACGTCAACGACTCGGGCTTCTGGCTCGTCGGCCGCTTCCTCGGCATGGACGAAAAGACGACGCTCAAGACGTGGACCGTCATGGAGACCCTCATCGGTGGCATCGGCTTCGTCCTCGCCTTCGCGCTGAGTCTGGTGCTGTGATGAGCGTCCACGTCGTCGCGATGGGCGTCTCCGGCAGCGGCAAGAGCACCGTGGCCGAGGGCGTCGTCGAGCGGACCGGCTGGGTCTTCGCGGAGGCCGATGCCTTCCACCCGCAGGCCAACATCGACAAGATGTCGCAGGGGATCCCGCTCACCGACGAGGACCGGTGGCCGTGGCTGCGCGACCTCGCGGCCTGGATGGCCGAGCACGCGGCGCGGGGTGAGGACACCGTCATCACCTGCTCAGCGCTCAAGCGGGTCTACCGCGACGTGCTCCGCGCCGACGTGGCCGCCCTCGGGGCCGGTCACCGGGTCGTCTTCGCGCACCTCGACGGCTCGGCGGAGGTCATCGCCGAGCGGCTCTCGGGGCGTAAGGGGCACTTCATGCCCGCCTCGCTGCTCCAGTCGCAGATCGACACCCTGGAGGACCTCGAGCCCGACGAGGACGGCCTAGAGCTCGACCTCACCGCCGCGCCCGACGACCTTGTCGACCAGGTCATGGCGCAGGTCGTCCCCGCGCGCTGACCCCCTTCGCCAGAGGCCTGCCCGCCCGGGGCTCAGACCCCCGAGACCCGCACGACGAGCGCCTGCCGGTCGACCGTCACCCGCAGTCGCGATGCCTCGCCGATGACATCGCCGTCGACCTGTACCGGGTGCGGCTCGTCGACGACCGCGGTGTACTCGGCACCGCTCGTGCGGATGAGCTCCTGACCCGCCTTGTCGGAGCGGCCGAGGACCCGCACCGCGATCGAGCCCCACCCGACGAGGGTCTTGGGCGCGACGACGATCCCGTCGACGAGGCCGTCGTCGAGACGGGCCGAGGGGATGAGCTGGATGCCGCCCGTGAGGGTGCCGCAGTTGCCGAAGAGGATCGTGCGGGCGAGCACCGGCCGCTGCTCCCGGCCGTCGATGCTCCACCGGACGCGAAATCGCTGGATGAAG
This sequence comes from Janibacter hoylei PVAS-1, assembly GCF_004025845.1. Taxonomy (NCBI): domain Bacteria; kingdom Bacillati; phylum Actinomycetota; class Actinomycetes; order Micrococcales; family Intrasporangiaceae; genus Janibacter; species Janibacter hoylei. Next base: position 333,584 of record NZ_PIPF01000010.1, on the reverse strand, counting down.
ATGCTCTTGATGCCCGTGACGAAGTAGGCCGACCAGCCGACCCGCGCCTTGAGCTGCTCGCTCGTGTTGCCCATGATCGCCGCGTCGAAGCCCATGCCGGCCATGACGAGGAAGGGGTGCCGGTCCACGGGTGGGCCCTCGACCGGCTCCTCGGCCTGGCCGGAGTCGTCGGTGGCCGCCTCCTCCGCGGGGTCCAGCTCGAGCCACGCGACGTCGATCGCCTTGTTGCGCCCGCTGCAGGCGACGCGCAGGGCCTCGGTGAGGTCGCCGGCGACGGGGATGTCGAGGTTGCGGGCGAGCAGGTTGCCGGTGCCGCGGGGCAGCAGCCCCATCGGGGTCCGGGTCCCGGCGAGGGCGACCGCCACGGCGCGGATCGTGCCGTCGCCACCGAGCGGGCAGACGACGTCGACGCCGGCCTCGAGGGCCTCGCGGGCCTGCCCCGTCCCGGGGTCCTCGGCGGTCGTCTCGATGTAGAGCGGCTCGGACCAGCCCAGCGCGGCGCTCGCCGCCGTCAGCTCACGGCGGGTCGCCGCGACGTCGTCGAACTTCGTCGGGTTGATGATGATCGCCGCGCGGCGAGGGCGCTCCGGCGCGCCGTCGCGGCGGAAGCTGCCGCGGGTCGGGCGTGGCCGCGCGTGACGGGCGCGAGCCGCGCCGGGGCCGGCGAGGACGAGGGCGATGATGACGCCGACGAGGGCCAGCGAGAGGGCGAGCGCGAGCGCCAAGAGGGTCCAGTCCGACACGGCCGTGACGCTACCCGACCCACGCCGTCGCGGTGGCGTCGCGCTCGCGCCCGACGAGGGCGGGAGGGCCCGCGGCCCATCGCGGATATCCTGCGTCACGTGATCGACCTCAAGTTCCTGCGTGACCAGCCCGATGCCGTCCGCGCGAGCCAGCGCGCCCGTGGCGAGGACGAGTCCCTCGTCGACGCCGTCCTCGCGGCCGACGAGCGCCGCCGCGAGGCCATCGGTGCCTTCGAGTCAGCGCGCGCGGAGCAAAAGGCGGCGAGCAAGGAGCTCGGCCCGCTCATGGGCCGGCTCAAGAAGGCCGAGAAGGCCGGCGAGGACGTCACGCTCGTGGCCGAGCTCGAGGCCGAGGCTGCCGCGCTGCGGGACAAGGGCGCGGCGCTGTCGGCCCGGGTCAAGGAGCTCGAGGCCGCGGCGGAGGCGGCGAAGGGGGAGCTGGACACCTCCCTTCGTCAGATCGGCAACGTCATCCAGGAGGGAGTCCCCGCCGGCGGCGAGGAGGACTTCGACCTGCTCGAGGAGGTCGGGACCCCGCGCGACTTTGCCGCGGAGGGCTTCGAGCCCAAGGACCACCTCGAGCTCGGTGAGCTGCTCGGCGCCATCGACATGGAGCGTGGGGCCAAGGTGAGCGGCAGCCGCTTCTACTACCTCACCGGCATCGGCGCCCGGCTCGAGACCGCTCTCATGAGCCTGGCCCAGCAGATCGCCGCGGAGGAGGGCTTCACCCAGCTCGTCGTCCCCAACCTCGTGCGCGCCGAGACGATGGCCGGCGCCGGCTTCCTCGACGCGCACGGCGACGAGGTCTACCACCTGCCCGCCGACGACCTCTACCTCACCGGCACCTCCGAGGTCGCGCTCGCCGGCTACCACGCCGACGAGATCCTCGACCTGCGCGACGGCCCGCTGCGCTATGCCGCGACCTCGACCTGCTACCGCCGCGAGGCGGGCAGCTACGGCAAGGACACCCGCGGCATCTTCCGGGTCCACCAGTTCCAGAAGACCGAGATGTTCGTCTTCTGCCGGCCCGAGGACGCCCAGGCCGAGCACGACAACCTGCTGCGCATCGAGCGGCGGGTGCTCGAGGCCCTCGAGCTGCCCTACCGCGTCATCGACGTCGCCGCCGGCGACCTCGGCGGTCCCGCCTCGCGCAAGTACGACTGCGAGGCGTGGGTCCCCACCCAGGGCAGCTACCGCGAACTGACGTCGACGAGCAACTGCACGACCTTCCAGGCGCGCAGGCTGCGCATCCGCGAGCGTCAGGCCGACGGAGGTGGCACCCGGACGGTCGCCACCCTCAACGGCACCGCCATCACGAGCACTCGCCCGATCGTCGCGATCCTGGAAAACCACCAGCAGGCCGACGGATCGGTCCGGGTGCCGAGCGCGCTGCAACCCTTCCTCGGCACCGAGGTCATCTCCCCCCGGTGACACCCGCTCGACCGACCCGCGGTGTAGCCCGCGCAGGCCTGCGGGCTACGTTGGAGGGGTCCGACGACGGAGGAGCTCGCGTGCATCTCGCTGCGCAGCACGACCTGGGCGGAGTCCCCGCCCCGGTCGGACGTGCCCGGCTGGTCGCCGCCGTCACCGCGCGCGTCCTCGACGGACAGGCGATCGCGGTCCACGGCCCACGGGGCATGGGACGCAGCACCTTCCTCGACCTCGTCGCCGCCGGACTGCCCCAGGTCGTCGCCGTGCGCCTGCAGCGCCCGGGCGTCGCCGGCCACGGCGCGACGCTCATCGCGCAGGCCTTCGAGGACGACGTCCTGGACGAGCTGCCCGCGAGCATGCGGACGGTGCTCCTCGACGCCGAGGCCCGGGCCGACGCCCCCGGCAGCCGGCTGGCCGATGCACTGACCGAGCTGCTCACCGCGCGGGCGTCGCGGGCCCCCTTCGTCCTCGTCGTCGACGACGCCCAGCACCTCGACGAGTCCAGCCTCACCGCCCTGCGGGTGGCCGCGGGGCGCTCACTCGGGCCCGGCGCGGTCGGCATGCTCCTCGGGGTGGGGCCGGGCGAGCCGGTCGGGAGCGCCGGCTTCGTCCCCACCCCCGGCCAGGTGCGCGAGGTGCCGGTGCTGCACATCGACCTCGAGCCGCTCGCCGGGGCCGACACCGTCGAGATGCTCGCCGCCGTCGGCGTGCCGACCGACACCGCCCTGTGGGCGCACCGCGAGTCCGGTGGCAACCCCGGGATCGCGCACGAGATCGCCGCGACCGCCGACGAGTTCTCGCCGTCGACCGTCTCCCGGGCCGAGTACGCGCGGGCTCGTGAGCGGGTGCAGCCGCTGTCCGAGGTGGTGCTCGCCACCCTGCGACGGATCGCGGTCATGCACCAGCCGACCGTCGAGGTGCTCATCCGCCTCGGGGGCCGGGAAGCCGCGCAGAGCATCCGCACGGCCCGCGCCCTGGCCCTCGTCGTCGACGAGGACGACTACCTGCGTCTCACGCCGGGGGCGCTCGCCGACGTCCTGCTCGAGTCGGTCGACAGCGACGAGCTCGTCCGGCTGCACCGCGAGCTGGCCGACCACGCCGGGAGCGAGGCACTGACCCGCTACCACCGCGCCCTGGCGGGCGATCCGTCGACGCGGCCGGCCGACCTGGCCTCCTCCGCCGCGGCTGCCGCAGCGCGTGGCGAGCACGACCTCGCGGCGCACCTCTACCTGCTCGCCGCCGACGCCGGGACCCCGCAGCGGGCCGAGTGGCTCACCTGCTGCCTCGAAAACGCGGTGATCGGCAAGGAGACCCGTGTGCTGCACCGGGCCATCGAGGGCGCTGCCGAACTCACCGAGCCCCACCAGCGAGTGCGGGCCGACCTCGCCCTGCTCGAGCTCGACGACAGCTCGCCCGACGAGGTGCTCATCGCCGCGCTGCACGCCTCCGAGCGCCACCCCGAGCTGCAGGCGCGGGTGCTCCTCCAGCGCGCCCGCATCCTCCTCGGCACGCACGAGCTGCGCACCGCGCTCGACCTGGCGCGGCGATCCGTCGACCTGGCGGGGCGCGCGGGCCGCCCGGACATCGAGGTCGAGGCGCTCACGGTGGCCGCCTCCGTCAGCCGGTCCCTCGGCGAAGGGAGTGCCCGCGAGCTCATCGAGCAGGCGGCCTCGCTCGCCGGACCGCCCCGCCCGGGCCAGGTGCACACCTCCCCGCGCTACATCGCCGCCCGCTTCGCCCTCCACGACGACGACCTGCGCCGCGCCCGGTCCGAGTTCGTCGACCTGCTGGCGGGGGTCGGCCCGGACGCCGGGTACGACACGGTGCACGTGCTGCGCAGCCTCGTCGAGGTCGTCGCCCGCCAGGGTCGGGGCCGGGAGGCACTCGAACTGGCGGCGCGGGCCACCCGTGCGGCCTCACACTTCCACACGCCGGTCGCGACGACCTGGTACATCGAGGCCTTGGCGGAGCTCGTCGGGGGCACCTTCGAGCGGGCGGCCCTCATCAGCTCGCGTGGCGTGGACCTCGCTCGGGAGCAGGGGGACGAGCGCTACCTGCGCCGGCAGCTGGCCCAGCTGGGGCTGGCTCGTCTGCACCTCGACGAGCTCGATGCGGCCGTGGCGGCGTACCGCGAGCTGCGGCGGATCGACGCGGCGAGCGGCATCCGCGACGTGACCGCCCTGCGCTGGCACACCGATGCGGTGACGGCGCTCGCACTCGTCGGGGAGACCGACGAGGCGGCGGCGCTGCTCGCCGAGGTCCGGTCGGCCGTCGAGGTGGGTCTCGGTGCCCCCGGCACGGGGATCGCCGCGGATCGCGCCGAGGCCGAGATCGCGGCTGCCGAGGGGGACCTCGACGGTGCCCGGCTGCTGGTGACCCGCTCCGCCACGGCGGCGGCGGAGCGTCGCCTGCCGATCGAGCAGGCCCGTTCGCTCGTGGCCCTGGCGCACATCGAGCGTCGGGCCCGGCGTACGGGCCGCAGCCTCGAGGCGGCGGCCCGCGCCCGCGAGGTGCTGCGGCCACTGCACGCAGACCCGTGGGCCGCCTGGGTGCAGGCCCGCTTCCCGGAGGGCGCGGCCCTGCACTCGCTGGAGCCGGAGGAGCCCGAGGGCGCCGACCCGCTGGCCCAGCTCACCCTCACCGAGCAGCAGGTCGCCGGGCTGGTCGCCGACGGCGCGAGCAACCGGGAGATCGCCCAGCGGTTGCACCTGAGCGTCAAGACCGTCGAGGGCACGCTGACGCGGATCTACCGCAAGAGCGGTGTGCGCTCACGCACGCAGCTGGCGACCTTGGTCCTCGGCCGCCGGTCGCGCTGACCCGGGGCGGGCTGAGCCCTCTACGGCAACCCGGTCGCGCGGCCGGGTCAGTCGGTCGTCCGTGCGTTGAAGGCCCGCAGTGCGAGCGGCGCGATGACCAGGGTGATGCCCACGGACCAGATGATCGTGGCCAGCTCCGGGTGGTGCAGCGGCCACGGGGCGTCGGCGCGCAGCGGCTGACCCGCGACGCCCCAGTTGTCACGCATCGCCTGACTGAGGGCTGAGATCGGGTTCCACTCGGCGACGGTGCGCAGCCAGCTCGGCATGACGTCGGTCCGCGCGAAGGCATTGGACAGGAAGGTGATCGGGAAGATCGTCGTGAACATCAGACCGTTGACCGCTTCGACCGATCGCATGGCCGACCCGACGAGGATCCCGATCCAGATCATCGCGAAGCCGAAGAGCAGGAGCAGCCCGTAGCCGATGAGCGCGTTGACCACGCCGTCGTGCAGCCGCCACCCGATGAAGAGCCCGGTGACCGACATGACCGCGACGCCGATGCTCGAGTGGATGAGCGCGGCGATGCTGCGCGAGATGAGGATCGACGAGCGACGGATCGGCAGCGACCGCAGCCGGTCGACCATGCCCTTGCCGATGTCGGTGTTGAGCCCGATGGCGACGATGAAGGCGCTGAAGGCGATCGTCTGGGCCATGATCCCGGGCAGCAGCCAGGGCTTGTAGTCGACGCCGGGGATCTGGATCGAGCCACCGAAGACGTAGGCGAAGAGCAGCACGAACATCACCGGCTGGATCGTCACGTCGGTGAGCATCTCGGGCTGCCGCTTGATGTGGGTCAGGTTGCGGCGGACCAGGGTGGTGATCTGCCGGACCCGACCGGCGCCGGTCGGTCGCGGGGCGACGGCCTCCGCGGGTGCTGCCTCTGCGTGGGCGGTCATGCCGGTGCCTCCTGGTTGGTGGCCTCCTCGGCCGCGTGACCGGTGAGGGAGAGGAAGACGTCGTCAAGGCTCGGCCGCTGCATGCCGAGGTCGTCGACCTCGATGCCCGCGCCGTCGAGGGCGCCGGCGATGCGGGTCAGGTCGGCGACACCCGCACCGGGCGCCGTCAGCCGCCGCGCGTCCGCGTCGACGTGGACCTCGCCGACGGCGCCGCGGACGAGCTCCGCGGCGCGGGAGACCTCGTCGTGGCGGGAGACGGTGACGACGAGGCTCGTCGCCCCAGACTGGTTCTTCAGCTCGAGCGGGGTTCCCTGGGCGATGATCCTCCCGTGGTCGATGACGCAGATCTGGTCCGCCAGCTGGTCGGCCTCGTCGAGGTACTGGGTCGTGAGCAGCAGGGTCGTGCCCTCACGGACGAGGTCACGCAGGACCTCCCACAGCTCCACCCGGCTGCGCGGGTCCAGACCCGTCGTCGGCTCGTCGAGGAAGAGCACCGACGGGTGCGCGATGAGGCTGACCGCGAGGTCGATGCGCCGGCGCATGCCGCCGGAGTAGTCCTTGACGACCTTGTCGCCCGCCTCGGTGAGCGAGAAGCGCTCGAGGAGGTCCTCGACCCGGCGTCGCACCTCGCGCCCGGGCAGGCCGTAGAGGTCGCCGATGAGCCGGAGGTTTTCGCGCCCCGTCAGCAGGTCGTCGACGGTCGCCCCCTGGGCGGTCAGGCCCATGCTCGCCCGCACCGCGTCGGGCTCGCGCACGACGTCGTGGCCGGCGACGGTCGCCGTCCCCCGCGTCGGGGTGGCCAGCGTCGTCATCATGCGCACCGTCGTCGTCTTGCCGGCGCCGTTGGGCCCCAGGAGGCCGAAGACGGTGCCGCGAGGCACCTCGAAGCTCACGTCGTCGACGGCGACGACGTCGCCGAAGGTCTTGACGAGGCCGCGAGCCTCGATCACGGGGGAGGTCATGCTGGCAACGCTACGGGGCGGCACCGACAGCGCCCAGCGGATTTCCCTCCGAGGCTCGGGGGCTACTGCAGGGTCTCGACGTCGATGTGGTCGTCCGGGTCGTGGCGCCGGCGCACCGAGCGCCGCCACATCCACACGACGACCCCGAGGGCGGCGAGGATGATGAGGACGTAGACGACCTTGCTGATCGGGTCCATGTACTGCTCGACGAGGTGGTAGCGGTCGCCGAGCTGGTAGCCGAGCCACACGAAGAGGGTGTTCCAGATGAGCGAGCCGGCGGTCGTGTAGCCGAGGAACTTCGTCACGGGCATGCGGTCGATGCCGGCCGGGATCGAGATGAGGCTGCGGATGCCGGGGACGAAGCGGCCGAAGAAGACCGCCTTGGGCCCGTGCTTGCTGAACCAGGCGTCGGTCTTGTCGATGTCGGCGACGTCGACGAGCGGCATCCTGTGCGCGATGACCTTGAGCCGATCCAGGCCGAGGGCCGCGCCGATGCCGTAGAGCAGGAGCGCCCCGGCCACGGAGCCGAAGGTCGCCCACAGGACTGCCTCGACGATCGAGTAGCGCCCCTGGGCGGCCGTGAAGCCCGCGAGCGGCAGGATCACCTCGCTGGGAATGGGTGGGAAGACGTTTTCGAGGAAGATGCCGAGCGCGATGCCGGGCCCCCCGATCCGGTCCATGAGGTCGAGGACCCACTCGACGATGGTGTTCATGCGGCCCTTCCGAGGCGGTGACGTCTACGGTGGGGGCCCGTGAGCACCCCGGATGATCGACACAAGGCTACGGGCGCTCCCTTCGCGCCGGCTGTGAGCCACGGCGTGGGGCCGTGGGAGGGCGCGTGGCCGCAGGACCCGCGGCTCGACCCCGAGCTGCTGGGTGAGGGCGACCGGCGCAATGTCGAGGACCGCTACCGGTACTGGTCGCACGAGGCGATCACCGCCGACCTGGCGACGCGGCGGCACGCCTTCCACGTCGCGATCGAGAACTGGGAGCACGACTTCAACATCGGCTCCGTCGTGCGCACGGCCAATGCCCTGGGCGCCGCGGCCTTCCACATCGTCGGCAGGCGGCGGTGGAACAGGCGAGGGGCGATGGTGACCGACCGCTACCAGGTGGAGCACCACCACCCCGACGTCGCGGCCTTCGCGCAGTGGGCGGCGACGGCGGGCGAAGGTGGGACCCCCCTTCGCGTCGTCGGCATCGACAACGTGCCGGGCTCGGTCCCGATCGAGACCCACGACCTGCCCCGCGACTGCGTCCTCGTCCTCGGGCAGGAGGGCCCCGGCATCTCCCCGGAGATGCTCGCCGCCTGCGACGTCGTGCTCGAGATCAGCCAGTTCGGCTCGACCCGATCGATGAACGCCGGCGCCGCGGCAGCCATCGCCATGCACGCCTGGGTGCGGCGGCACACCTTCGGCCAGCGCCCCACGACTCCCTGAGGTCGCCGCGGGGCACCGGGGTCAGGCCCGCGGCGCGAGCGAGCGCAGCGGCACCATCCGCAGCAGGAGCAGGGCCGCGACCGGCAGCACCGGCCAGACCCAGTGCACGCCGTCGGCGGAGACGATGCCCGACTTCGCCATGACGGCCAGGCCGCCGCAGACCGCGACCGTCGCGACGAGGGGGCGCCACACGCGGGGGGCGGGCCGCAGGTCGACGCTCGGGTCCTCGAGCCGGCCGAAGACCGCGATGAGGGCGACGGTGACGACGCCGCAGACCGCGAACCACACCGGTCGGGTGGCCCACCAGGCGCCGGTGGCCGGCTCGAGGTGCAGGCCGCGCCCGCCGAGGGCGAGCGACAGGCCGACGAGGCCGAGCATCGCCGTCATGTGCCAGAGGTAGAGCGTCATGATCCGGGCGTTGACGGCGATCGTCGCCCGCCACGCGGCCGGTCGCTGCAGCCAGGCCTGGAGTCGGCGCTCGGCGAGCAGCGCCAGCCCGATCTGGAACATCCCGAGGAAGAGGAGCGTCACGCGGGCCGGGTAGGAGTTTTCCACCGGCTGCCCGGTGCCGACCATGCCGACCGGGTAGGGGCCGACCCACACGAGCGCTGAGACGGCGGCGAGGCCGAGGGCCGACAGAGCGAGCCGGCGGCGGGCGCCGTCGAGGGCGCCGTCACGCCAGGCGTAGCCGAGCTGGTGGACGCTCGCCCACACGAAGAGGTAGTTGAGGAAGCCGACGAGGATCGAGCCGGTCGAGATCGAGACGAGGTCGACGACCGCGGCGACGGCCATGCCGCCGACGAAGCTCCACCAGCCGTACCGCTCCCAGAGCGCCAGCGTCACCGGTGCCACGGCGACGACGAGGACGTAGGCGGCGAGGAACCACGTCGGCACGAGCGCCGACTGGCTCGCGGTGCGCAGCAGGTCGGGGGAGACGCCGGCGGCGACCCCGACCGAGCAGATGGCCAGCCAGGCGATGAGCAGCGGTAGCACCGGCGTCATCAGCCGGCGCAGTCGGGCGCGCTGCCACGTCGCCCAGGTGTCCCCCTTCGCCCGCGCGGAGCGCCACGACGTCGCATTGGCGTACCCGCCGACGAGGAAGAAGAGCGGCATGACCTGCAGCACCCAGGTGAGGCCCTGGAGGGGCGGTACGAGGTCGAGCGTGTTGGCCATCGCCAGCTCGCCGTCGCGCACGACCACGGCCGCCATGAGCCAGTGACCGAGCACGACGACGCCGATGGCGACGGCACGGTAGAGGTCGACCACCCGGTTGCGGGTGTCGGGCGTGGCCGCCGCGAGGCGGGAGATCGTCGTCGTGTCCATGCCGACCAGACTCCCGACCCGCGACGAAGGGGGGATCCGCGCGAGTACTCAGGTCCCCGGGACCCGATACTCACCCCGGGCCCACGCTCCCCGAGGAGGTCGCGCAGCGACCGTCTCGAGGGGCCGGGCCCGGCTACGGGGCGGCCGTCAGGTCGATGTCGCCCCGATCGCGCGCGAGGTCGCGCTCCATCCGGTCGAACTCCTCGCCGATGCCCGGCTCGTCGGTCCGCTGGGCCAGCGAGACGACGACGGCGACGAGCAGGTTGAGCAGGAAGCCCGGGAGGATCTCGTACATCCGGTCGCTCAGGCTGTCGATGTTGCCCCAGACGAAGACCGTGACGGCACCGACGATCATGCCGGCGAGCGCGCCGTGGGCGGTCAGGCGGCGCCAGTAGAGCGACAGCAGGACGATCGGGCCGAAGGCGGCACCGAAGCCGGCCCAGGCGAAGGCGACGAGCTCGAGGATCGCCGAGTCGGGGTCGAGCGCGAGGACGAGCCCGACGAGCGCGACGACGAGGACGCCGATGCGGCCGTAGACGAGCAGCGCCTTGTCCGAGGCCTTGCGGCCGGTGAGGTTGACGAGGTCCTCGACGAGCGCGGAGGAGCACACGACGAGCTGGCTCGACATCGTCGACATGATCGCGGCGAGCACGGCCGCGAGGACGAAGCCCGCGACGAGCGGGTGGAAGAAGATCTGCGACAGGAGCAGGAAGACCGTCTCCGGGTCGTCGATCTGCTTGGCCGGGTCGGGGCCGTTGAAGTACGCGATGCCGATGAGGGCGGTCGTGATCGCGCCGAGCGCGGTGATGATCATCCACGTCGTGCTGACGATGCGGCCGTAGTGGGCGTCGGCGGGGGTGCGCAGCGCCATGAAGCGCACGATGATGTGCGGCTGGCCGAAGTAGCCCAGGCCCCACGCGGCCGTGGAGAAGATGCTCAGCGCGAGCAGGCCGGCACCGTCGTCGCCGGCGAAGAGGTTGAAGACATCGGGGTTCACGGCGCGGGCCCCGTCGGCGATCTCGCCCGGCGAGCCGACCTTGAAGACGGCGACGATCGGCACGGCGACGAGGGCAGCAAACATCAGCAGGCCCTGCGCGACATCGGTGAGCGTCGCCCCGAGGAAGCCGCCGAAGAGCGTGTAGACGAGGGTGATCGCCGCGACGAGCAGCACGCCGTGCAGGTAGGTCCAGCCGAAGGAGCTCTCGAAGAACTTGCCGGCGGCGACCATGCCGGAGGAGACGTAGAAGGTGAAGAAGGCGAGGATGACGAGCGCGGCGACGACGCGCAGGACGTTGGTCCGGTCGCGCAGCCGACGGCCGAAGTAGCTCGGGATCGTGATCGAGTCGCCGGCGATCTCGGTGTAGGCGCGCAGCCGTGGGGCGACGAACTTCCAGTTGAGCCAGGCGCCGATCGTCAGACCGATGGCGATCCAGCTCTCGATGAGGCCGGAGGCGTAGATCGCTCCGGGTAGGCCCATGAGCAGCCAGCCGGACATGTCGGCGGCATTGGCCGACAGGGCGGCGACAGCCGGGTGGAGACCACGCTCGGCGAGCATGTACCCGTCGATGTTGCGGGTGCGGGTGTACGCGTAGTAGCCGATGGCGAGCATCGCCGCGAAGTACACGCCGGTGGCGATGAGCTGGTAGGTCGTCTCCGACACGGGGGTCCTCTCTGGAAGGTGTGGCCGGGCGACAGTACACCCGCACGTGGCCTGTATCACAGTGCGACCATGACCACATGACCTCTCCCTTCGCCCCCTCCTCCCGGTCCGCGGTCGCTCCCTTCGAGGTCATGGACGTCCTCGCCACGGTCGCCCGCATGCGCGCCGAGGGTCGCGAGGTCATCTCGCTGTGCGCGGGGGAGCCGAGCCAGGGCGCGCCCGGGCCGGTCCAGGCGGCGGCGGCCGCGATCCATGCCGAAGGGAGGCCGCTGGGCTACACCCCCGCGCTCGGTACCGCGGCGCTGCGCGCGGCGATCGCCGGCCACTACCGCCGCTGGTACGGCCTCGACGTCGACCCGACCGAGGTCGCGGTGACGACGGGCAGCTCGGGCGGCTTCGTCCTGGCCTTCCTCGCGGCCTTCGACCACGGCGACCGCGTCGCGCTCGCCAGGCCCGGCTACCCGGCCTACCGCAACATCCTCGCGGGCCTGGGCTGCGAGGTCGTCGACATCGCGACCGGTCCCGCCGAGCGCTACCAGCCGACCGTCGCCCAGCTCGAGGTCGAGCACGCCCGCTCACCCCTGGCGGGGCTCGTCCTCGCCTCGCCGGCCAACCCGACGGGGACGATGCTCGACCGCGGCGAGCTCACCGCGATCGCCGCGTGGTGCTCCGCCCACGGCGTGCGCCTGGTGAGCGACGAGATCTACCACGGCGTCACCTACGGCGAGGGTCCCGACGCGAAGGGGGTCTGCGCGCGCGAGGTGGACGAGCACGCGATCGTCGTCTCCTCCTTCAGCAAGTACTGGGGCATGACCGGGTGGCGTCTCGGCTGGCTCCTCGTGCCGCAGGACCTGCGGGCGGCGGTCGACGCGCTCGCCGGCAACATCGCGCTCTGCCCGCCGGCGGCGGCGCAGGAGGCGGCGGTGGCGGCCTTCTCCGAGGAGTCCTACCGGCAGTGCGAGGCGGCGCTCGTCGACTTCGGCCGGGCACGCGAGCTGCTGCTCGAGCGGGTGCCCGAGCTCGGTTGGGGCGCAGCGGCGCCGGCCGACGGTGCCTTCTACTACTGGGCCGACCTGGGTGACCAGCTCGCGGGCTTCGCCGACGCCCGGGAGTACGCGTCGGCGCTGCTCGAGGCGACCGGGGTCGCGGTGACACCCGGCGGCGATTTCGACCCGGTCGAGGGATCGCACTGCGTGCGCCTGTCACTGGCGGCCGGTCCCGAGGCCATCGCCGAGGCGCTCGAGCGGATCATCGCCTGGCAGGACTCCCGACGCTCCCCGGGCGCCCGCCGATGAGCCGGCTCGCGCCCTGAGGAAGGACCCGTCCGCGATCAGCTCGGCGGGGCGACGTCGCCCTCATTGGTCAGCCCCATCCAGGTGGTGCACCCGACGTCCATGACGAAGGGGATGTCCTCGCGCTTTGTGCCGTCGACCTCGCCCTGGGCGGTGCCCTCGACGCGGACGGCCTTGTCCGAGTAGGTGATCGTCATGTCGTCCTGGTTGCCGACGAGGTCCCCGAAGCGGTCGGCGATGAGGTCCTCCTGGAAGCCGTTGGTCACCCGGAAGCCCGTGAGCGTCGCCTCGTCGCCGTCGAGGTCGAAGTCGGCGCCGACGATGGTGCTGTCGATCTCGCCCGACTCCTCGACCTCCTCCAGGCTCGGCATGTCGAGCAGGTCGATCGCGCCCTTGGTGCCGTCGTCGCTGCGCTGGCAGGCGGGCTTCCAGGGGGCCTCGATCGTCGTGCCGTCCACGACGATCGTGTTGGATCCGGTGGCCTCGCCGCCGTCCCCGGAGGAGGTGGCCGCGCCCGACGACGACGAAGGGGAGGTCGAGGACTCCTCCCCGGAGGAGCCGGAACCGCAGGCGGCGGTCAGGAGGACGGCGGCGGTGGCGGCAGCGGCCCCGAGGCGGCGTCGGGTACGGAAGTGCACGTGGTTCCCCTTCGTCGTGACGTGGCGAGGGGCGCGTCCCCCCCGGTCGCGCGACCGAACCTAGCAAAGGGTGCGTGGTCGGGCGGGGGGTGATCTGCGAGGATCGGCGCCAAGACCACCGATCACCGCGCCAGGAGGCTCCACGCCATGCCCATCGCCACTCCCGACGTCTATCGCGACATGCTCGACCGCGCGAAGGCCGGGTCCTTCGCCTACCCGGCGATCAACGTCACCTCCAGCCAGACGCTCAACGCTGCGATCCGCGGGTTCGCCGAGGCCGGCAGCGACGGCATCGTCCAGGTCTCCACCGGCGGCGCCGAGTACCTCTCCGGCCCGACGATCAAGGACATGGTGACCGGCTCGCTCGCGCTCGCCGCCTACGCGCAGGAGGTGGCGAAGAACTACGACGTCAACATCGCCCTGCACACCGACCACTGCCCCAAGGACAAGCTCGACGGCTTCGTCCGGCCGCTGCTCGCCGCGAGCAAGGAGCGCCGGGACGCCACCGGCCTGCCGATCTTCCAGTCGCACATGTGGGACGGCTCGGCCGTCCCGCTCGACGAGAACCTCACCATCGCGCAGGAGCTGCTCGAGCTGAGCGCGGCCGCCGACATCATCCTCGAGGTCGAGATCGGCGTCGTCGGTGGCGAGGAGGACGGTGTCGCCAATGAGATCAACGACCAGCTCTACACGACCCCCGAGGACGCGCTCGCCACCGTCGAGGCGCTCGGCCTCGGTGAGAAGGGCCGCTACATGACGGCCCTGACCTTCGGCAACGTCCACGGCGTCTACAAGCCGGGCAACGTCAAGCTGCGCCCCGAGATCCTCAAGCAGTGCCAGGACGCGATCGTCGCGAAGTACGGCACGGACCACGGCGAGCGCCCGCTCGACCTCGTCTTCCACGGTGGCTCGGGCTCGACGGCCCAGGAGATCAGCGACGCCGTCGACTTCGGCGTCGTGAAGATGAACGTCGACACCGACACCCAGTACGCCTTCACGCGCCCGGTCGCCGGCTTCATGCTCGAGAACTACTCGGGCGTGCTGAAGATCGACGGAGAGGTCGGCAACAAGAAGATGTACGACCCCCGCGCGTGGGGCAAGGAGGCCGAGGCCTCCATGGCCGCCCGCATCGTCGAGGCCTGCGAAAACCTCCGCTCGGCCGGGACGTCGGTGAAGGCCTGATGGTGGACAACCTGCTCGGCATCCCCGAGACGAAGCTGCCCGAGGACCCGGCGACCGCGCGGATCGAGGCGGGTGAGGACGCGGCGAAGGTGGCGGCGGACCTGCCTTCGTCCTCCCTGCCGTGGGCGGTGCTCGCCGAGGCCGCCCTCGACGGCGGCCGCTCCATCGAGGCCTACGCCTACGCCCGTACCGGCTACCACCGTGGTCTGGACGCGCTGCGTCGCTCCGGGTGGAAGGGCCAGGGCCCGGTGCCGTGGGCGCACGTGCCCAACCGCGGCTTCCTGCGGGCGCTCGCGGCCCTGTCGCAGGCGGCCGGCGAGATCGGTGAGACCGAGGAGGAGGCGCGCTGCCGCACCTTCCTCACCGACTCCTCCCTCGAGGCGGCGCGGGCCCTGCTCGGCTGACCCTCACCCCAACACAACGCACGAAGGGCGTCACGACCGTGGTCGTGACGCCCTTCGTGGGGTCCGGTGTCCCGTGTCCGGATCAAGCGAGGCGCGGGGCGCTGCCGTCGGTCCCCTGATCCCTGGCAGCGCCCCTGCGCAGAGCCATTGTGCCCCACGACGTCGCCAGAAGACGGCATGGGGAGGCCACTGGCAGTAACATGCCAATCATGTCGCCACCCTCCGTCCCCGAGGACGAGCCGCTGCTGCGCCTGGAGCGCCATCTCGCCGAGGACACCATCCGCATCGAGCAGGGCCGCGAAAAGCTCATCGACATCGGCGACGCCCTGATGACCCTGCGGGCGCGGATGCACAACATCAACCTCGGCGAGGACCCCGGCGTCCAGGTGCTGACGCAGGAGATGGCGGCGCCGATGATCGACCGTATCGCGGGCAGCGTCGACCGGACGGACAACGTCATCCTCGATCTGGCGGTCGGTGCGGGGCGAGAGGAGGTGAACGGCCGTCACGAGCGCTCGCGCGCGGTCGAGGGGCAGCAGCAGCGGGTCCTCATCCACCCCTCGTGCCTGACCACGGAGCTGGCCCGATCCGAGCTGGCCGCCAAGCGCGGCGCAGGGCAGCAGCAGCGGGTCTCCGACCTCGTCGGCACCGAGTTCATCGTCCTCGGCGACGAGGCCGTCATCACCCTGTCGGTCTGGGGCGACCCGACGAGCCCGTACACCGTCATCCGCAATCCCGGCCTCGTCGCCTGCTTCGGAGCGTGGTTCGACCTCATGTGGAGCCTCTCGCCGGAGATCGAGGTGCCCGAACGCAGCAGCGACGACGCCCTGATCCGGATGCTCGCGCTCGGCGCCAAGGACGAGATGATCGCCCGCACGCTGCACGTGGGGCTGCGCACGGTGCGCCGTCGGGTCGCCGCCCTCATGGACCAGTACGGCGTCGGGACCCGCTTCCAGCTGGGGGCCGCGCTGGAGCGCGACGGCCGGCTCGAGAGCACGCCTTAGTAGACTGACCCCGTGAGCAGCCGCGGGAGACCCCGCGGCTGACGTGCTGTCGACACCCGCCGCACGGCGGGCGAGGAGGACCCGATGCCGGCGATCGTGCTGATCGGAGCCCAGTGGGGCGACGAGGGCAAGGGCAAGGCCACCGACCTGATGGGCAACGACGTCGACTACGTCGTGAAGTTCAACGGTGGCAACAACGCGGGCCACACGGTCGTCATCGAGGGGGAGAAGTACGCCCTCCACCTGCTCCCCTCCGGCATCCTCACGCCGAGCGTCGTGCCGGTCATCGGCAACGGCGTCGTCATCGACCTCGAGGTGCTCTTCCAGGAGCTCGACGGCCTCGACGCCCGTGGCGTCGACACCTCCAAGCTGCTCATCAGTGCCAACGCGCACCTCATCGCGCCGTACAACCGGACGCTCGACAAGGTGACCGAGCGCTTCCTCGGCAAGCGCAAGATCGGCACGACCGGTCGTGGCATCGGCCCGACCTACGCGGACAAGATGAACCGTGTCGGCATCCGCGTGCAGGACATCTTCGACGAGGGGATCCTGCGGCAGAAGGTCGAGGCGGCCCTCGACTTCAAGAACCAGGTGCTCGCCAAGATCTACAACACCCGCGCGGCCGACGTCGACGCCGTCGTCGCCGAGCTGCTCTCCTACGCCGACCGGCTGCGCCCGATGGTCGTCGACACGAGCCTCGAGCTGGAGAAGGCGCTCGACGAGGGCAAGAACGTCCTGCTCGAGGCCGGTCAGGCGACCCTGCTCGACGTCGACCACGGCACCTACCCCTTCGTCACCTCGTCGTCGGCGACCGCCGGCGGGGCGTGCACCGGCTCGGGCATCCCGCCGACCCGGGTCAGCCGGGTCATCGCGATCCTCAAGGCCTACTCGACGAGGGTCGGCGAGGGACCCTTCCCGACCGAGCTCTTCGACGACGACGGCGAGTTCCTGCGCAAGACCGGCCACGAGTACGGCACGACGACGGGTCGGCCGCGCCGCACCGGCTGGCTCGACGCGGTCGTCGGCCGCTACGCGACGCGGATCAACGGCGTCACCGACTTCGTCGTCACCAAGCTCGACGTGCTCACCGGCCTCGAGCGGGTGCCGATCTGCGTCGCCTACGAGATCGACGGCGAGCGCGTCGAGGAGATGCCGGTCAACCAGTCCGACGTCCACCACGCGACGCCGATCTACGAGTACCTCGACGGCTGGTGGGAGGACATCTCCGCGTGCCGCACCTTCGAGGAGCTGCCGGCCAACGCCCAGGCCTACGTCCTGCGGGTCGAGGAGCTCGTCGGTGCGCGCGTCTCGGCGATCGGGGTCGGCCCCGGCCGCGAGGAGATCATCCAGCGGCACCCGCTGCTCGACGCCTGACCCGCCGGTTCCTGCCCTTCGAGACGCTCGGCCGTGGACGGCCTCGCTCCTCAGGGCACGCGGGGCCACTCGCTGCTCGACGCCTGACGCTCGGTCCCAAAAAGCCGTTGCCAGCGGCCGACATCTGGACCATGGTGGTGGGACGGGGCCGCGCACGCGGTCACGGCCGGCGACGAAGGGAGGCCCCATGAGCAAGCACGAGAGCGCTCCTGAGGACGTGAAGGCGAAGTTCCGGGAGGCGCTGGAGCGGAAGCAGACGCACGGCGGAGCGGATGTCTCGCCCCACGGGGCGCACGGCAAGGTCGAGGACGCACACCGCGCCGAGACCAGCGCGACCCAGCAGATGTTCCGCCGCAAGAGCGGCTGACCGACACTCCACGACGCGACCCCCGGAGAGAGGTCCCTGAGGAGGCGCCCCGGCGCCGTCTTGACGGGCACTGCGGGGGTCGTGCCGGACCCGCTGGCATGATCGGGCTGACCGGATAGGACGAAGGGGGCCGCATGCAGACCGTCGACGCCGTCGTCGTGGGCGCCGGTCACCACGGCCTCGTGACCGCCGCCCTGCTCGCCGATGCGGGCTGGGACGTGCTCGTCGTCGAGGAGCGCGACGAGGTCGGTGGGGCCGTCGCCAGCCGTGTCGACGGGGACTGGGTCGAGGACGAGTTCAGCGCCTGCCACCCGCTGGCCCTCGCCTCACCGGTCCTGCGCGACCTCGGTCTGGAGCACCACGGGCTGGAGTGGGCGCACGCACCGAGGCCGCTGGCGCACCTCGCCGGCCGGGACCGTGACGGCATCGCGCTGCACGCCGACCCGCTCGACACCGCCGCCGACCTCGACCGAGGGCACCCGGGCGACGGGGCCGCCTGGCTGGAGATGGTCGAGCAGTGGCAGCGGGTGCGCGAGCCACTGATCCGCGCCCTGCTCACCCGCTGGCCCCCGGTCGCCGACGCCGCCCGCCTCGTCGCCCGGATCGGGCTGCGTGAGGCGCCGGATCTCGCCCGCATGGCGCTGCTGCCGGTGCACCAGCTGGCACGGGAGCACTTCGGGGGCGCCGGCGCCGCGCAGCTGCTCGCCGGCAATGCCATGCACGCCGACATCCCACCCACGGCACCGGGCAGCGGCCTCTACGGCTGGCTCATGACGATGCTGTGCCAGGACGTCGGCTTCCCCTCACCGCGGGGAGGGACCCGGCAGCTGGCCCGCGCGCTCCGGCTCCGGGCCGAGGCGGCTGGTGCCCGGGTCGAGACGGGGGTCGGCGCCGGGCGGGTCGTCGTGGCCGGTGGGCGCGTGCACGGTGTGGAGCTGTCCGACGGGCGGCGCGTGCGGGTGCGTCGTGCGGTCGTGGCCGACACGAGCGCGCAGCGCCTCTACGAGGACCTGCTCGACCCGGCCGACGTCCCGGCCGGGCTGCGCCGACGACTGGCGCGCTTCGCCTGGGACCTGCCGACGCTCAAGCTCAACCTGCGCCTCGACGCGCCGGTGCCTTGGACCGCGCCGCAGGCGCGGGGCGCCGGGGTGCTCCACGTCGGCCACGACGTGCCCGGCCTCATCCGCTGGTCGGCGGAGCTCGAGGCGGGAGAGGTGCCGGGGGCTCCCTTCGCCCTCGTCGGGCAGATGAGCACGATCGACCCCTCGCGCTCGCCGGAGGGCACCGAGGCGCTGTGGCTCTACACGCACCTGCCGCGGCACCGGCCCGCCGCTGCCGCGGCGGTGGCCGCGACCGTCGAGGGCTGCGAGCGGCTGCTCGAGTCGCTCGCCCCGGGGTGGTCGCAGCACGAGGTCGGGCGGTGGGTGCAGACCCCGGGCGATCTCGAGGGGGCCGATGCCAACCTCGTCGGGGGTGCGGTGGGCGGCGGCACGCAGCAGCTCTTCCAGCAGGCGCTGTGGCGACCCGTCACCGGTCTCGGTGGGCCGCGCACCCACGTCGGCGGGCTCTACCTCGGCAGCGCGGCGACCCACCCCGGCGGCGGTGTGCACGGCGGCTGCGGCCACCTCGCGGCGCGCGCGGCGCTGCAGGACGCCCGCTGGTGGGGTCGACCGCGAGGCCGGGCCCTCACGGGCGCGCTGCGATGGCTCCACGACGAGCAGCCCTGACCTCGCCCGCGGCTCCTCAGTCGGTCGGGCGCAGCACCGACATCCGGTGGGCCGCGCGGGTGAGCACGACGTAGAGCACGCGGGCGCCGCCCGGGGACTCCTGGACGATCGCGTCGGGGTCGACGACGAGCGTCGCGTCCCACTCCAGGCCCTTGGTCGACAGCGGGTCGATGACGATGACCCGCCCGTCGTGCGTGCCGTCGAGCGGCAGCACGGCTGCTGCGTGACGCTGCGGCGTGATGACCGCGATCGACCCGTCGACCTCGGCGGCGAGGGCGTCGAGGGCCTGTGCCGCGACGGCGCCGACGTCGGGGCGCGAGGTGTCGATGGCGTCGCCGAAGGTCACCTCGACGGGCCGGACCCCCGTCTCGCGGACCGCATCGGGGATGTCGGCGTCGGGCACGACCGGGAGGATGACCTCGCGCGCGTAGTCGAAGATCTCCTGCGCGTTGCGATAGTTGGTCGTCATGTGGAAGGACTGCCGGGGCTGGGTGCCGTAGGCCTCGTCGCGGGCCCGCTCGGCCTCGGCGATGTCGGGCCACGAGGCCTGCGCGACGTCGCCGACGACGGTCCACGAGGCGCGGCGGCCGCGCCGGCCGATCATCCGCCACTGCATCGGTGAGAGGTCCTGGGCCTCGTCGACGAGGACGTGCGCGTACTCGCCCGGGCGCCCGACGGTGCCGGTGAGCAGCCGCTCGCGGGCCGTCGTCGGGGTGAGGGAGTGGGCCATCTCGGGGGCGCGGATCGCCGAGCCCATGGCGCGCAGCTCCTCGACGCCGTCGAGCTCCTCGATCTCGTAGAAGGAGCGCTCCTCCGCCTCGGGCTGCTCGACCTGCCCCAGCCGCACCGACAGGTCGTCGACGAGCGCGACGTCGGAGACGCTCCACGTGCCGAGCTCGAGGGTCTCGCGGGCGGCGTGGGCGAGCGCGGCGGCGTCGCCCTGGCTGAGCACCGACCGGCAGACCTCGTAGGCCAGCTCGGTGTCGGCGAGCCAGAGGAGGGCCTCGCGGGGGTCGACCTGGGGCCACCACCGGGCGACGAAGTCGTCGACGGCGAGCGACTCGTCGAAGGCGTCGAGGAACTCGTCGCGGTCCCCTTCGCGCACCTGCCGCCAGGCAGCCTCGGCGAGCAGCTCGCGGACGTGCTTGGTCGCCTGGTTGCGGGTGCGGTCGCGCAGCGCGCGGCGCCGGATGTCGGTGAGGGCCCGCTCGTCGAGGTGGACGGGCAGGCCACCGACCATGACGCGCAGGCTCGTGGGGGCGCCGGGCACCGCGCGCGCGGCCAGTCGCTTGAGCACCGTGCGCATCTGCAGCGAGCCCTTGATCGCGGCGACCTCGGGAGCCTCCTGCCGCACGGCGGTGATGACGTCGACGACGTCGCCGAGCGAGCGCAGGGTCACCGAGTCCTCGCCGAGCGAAGGCAGGACCCGCTCGATGTAGGCGGTGTAGGCCGAGGAGGGGCCGATGACGAGGATGCCCCCGGACTCGTAGCGGCGTCGGTTGGCGTAGAGGAGGTAGGCCGCGCGGTGCAGCGCGACGACCGTCTTGCCGGTGCCGGGGCCGCCGCTGATCTCGGTGATGCCGCGGTCGCTCGCCCGGATCGCCTCGTCCTGGTGGGTCTGGATCGTGGCGACGATGTCGCGCATCTGCTGGCCGCGGGTGCGGGTCAGGGCGGCGAGGAGCGCACCGTCGCCGACGACCACGAGGTCGTCGGGGGCCTCGGGCACCATGAGGTCGTCCTCGACGCCGATGACCTGCTCGCCGCGGCAGCGCAGCACGCGCCGGCGGATGACGCCGTGGTTGTCGACGGGGGTCGCCCGGTAGAAGGGCGAGGCCGCGGGGGCGCGCCAGTCGATGACGAGCGGCTCGTAGTCGTCGTCGCGGACGCCGAGGCGACCGATGTAGCGGATCTCCCGCTCGGTGCCCGCGCCGGAGGCGTGCTCGAGGTCGAGTCGGCCGAAGACGAGGCCCTCGTGCTGGTGCTCGAGGTGGGCCATGCGACGGGCGGCGTTGTAGACGAGGGCGTCCCGCTCGAAGAGCCCGGACATCTCCTCGTCACGGACGTCGCCGGTGCGGTCGGTACGGCCGCGGGACAGGCCGTCGACAGCGACGAGGTCGGCTCGCTGGCCGGCCTTGGCCAGCTCGGTGTGGACGCGGTCCAGGTGCTGCTGCTCGATGGCGATCTCCGCAGCCACGGCGTCGACGTGGGTGTCGGTCACGTGTCGTCCTGCTCCCCTCCAGATCGGCGGAAGGATCCAGTCTAGGTCCTCGCGGGGGTGCTCTCGCGACCTCTGGTCGGCCGGGCGCGGAAGTTTTTTCGCCTGTCTTGATTTCACCCTCAACGAAGTGTCAGTATCAACCCGTCGGCTTCGGTCGACGGTCGCGCGGTCGGTGTCCCCCCTGATGTCTGGACCCGCGACCCCGGGGGCGCAGCTCACGGCAGATACCCCCTGCCTGCCGAGAGCTGCGCCCCTTCTCCGTCCTCCGGGCCGTAGGCTCACCCCCGTGAAGGTTCTCGTCATCGGATCCGGCGCCCGCGAGCACGCTCTCGTCCGCGCACTCACCCTCGACCCCACCGTGGCCGCGGTCATCGCCGCCCCGGGCAACCCCGGCACCGACGCGCTGGCGCTCAACGTGCCGGTCGACGCGACCGATCCGGCCTCGGTCGTCGCCCTCGCCGAGCAGCACGAGGTCGACCTCGTCGTCGTCGGCCCGGAGGCGCCGCTCGTCGCTGGTGTCGCCGACGCACTGCGGGAGGCCGGTATCCGCTGCTTCGGCCCGGGTGCCGAGGCCGCTCGCCTCGAGGGCAGCAAGGCCTACGCCAAGGAGGTCATGGCCGCCGCCGAGGTGCCGACCGCGATGGCGCACGTGTGCACGAGCGAGGAGCAGCTGGCCGCGGCGCTCGACGCCTTCGGGGCCCCCTTCGTCGTCAAGGACGACGGACTGGCGGCCGGCAAGGGGGTCGTCGTCACCGAGGACCGCGCCGCGGCCATGGAGCACGGACTGGCCTGCCTGGCGAAGGGGGACGACGCCCGCGTCGTCATCGAGGAGTACCTCGACGGCCCCGAGGCCAGCCTCTTTTGCATCTGCGACGGCTCGACCGTCGTGCCGCTCGACCTGGCGCAGGACTTCAAGCGGATCTTCGACGGCGACGAGGGTCCCAACACCGGCGGGATGGGCGCGTACAGCCCGCTCGGGTGGGCCCCGGAGGGGCTCGTCGACGACGTCGTCGCCCGCGTCGCCCAGCCGGTCGTCGACGAGATGGCGCGGCGGGGGACTCCCTTCGTCGGGGTGCTGTACGTCGGCCTGGCGCTGACCTCGCGGGGGCCGCGGGTCATCGAGTTCAACGTGCGCTTCGGCGACCCGGAGACCCAGTCGGTGCTCGCGCGGCTCGAGTCGCCGCTGGCGGTGCTGCTCGCGGCGGCGGCCGACGGTCGTCTCGACGAGCACGACCCGCTGCGGTGGAGCCCGCAGGCCAGCGTGACGGTCGTCGTCGCAGCCGAGGGCTACCCGGCGGCGCCGCGCACCGGCGTTGAGATCGGTGGCCTCGAGGAGATCGCGGCCGGTGACCTCGCCGAGAGCGTGCACGTGCTGCACGCGGGCACGACCTGGGCCGACGACGGCCGGCTCGTCTCGTCGGGTGGTCGTGTGCTCTCGGTCGTCGCGCTCGGCGAGGACCTCGAGCAGGCGCGGGCGCGGGCCTACGCGGCCGTCGACCTCGTCGAGCTCGAGGGCGGGCACCACCGCACCGACATCGCCCTGCGCGCCTCCCGCGGCGAGATCCACGCCTGAGGCGGCGACGTCCTTGCGGGGGCAGCCCCGGCACCTGCTCTTGGCCTCCTCGAGCCCCTCGGAGAACCACAACTCGGGCTCGACCTGGCACGGCGGTGTCGTCCTCATGCCGACAGGCTCTGACCTCACGTGCGCTTGAGGTCAAGTCGCTAGCTCGAGGGCATGGACGCGCGAGCTGCTGACCATTGGCGAGACCGCGGCGCGTGCCGGGGTGAGCGTTCCGACGCTGCGCTTCCCGGCGGTGGCCGCAGGGGCTGCGGGGCGGGACGTGAGCCCCCTTCGGCGGGCCCGCTGGTGGGAGCATGTCCGCATGACTGGGGAGCCGGAGACCACGACCGCCACGACGGCCGCGCAGCGCGCCGAGGACCGGACCGAAGGGGGTGGCGGCCGCCTCGTCGCGTGGGTGGTCACGCCCTTCGCCGCGGTGCTGCCGTGGCTCCTGACGGTCGGTGGGGCGCTGCTCGTCGCCCGGTCGGCGCTGGCCTACCGGGTCAGCTTCGAGCGCGGCTGGGGCGAGCTCGTCGCCGGGGTCGTCGCGCTGCTCGTCGCGGCCGCGCTGTGGGCGGCGCTCACCGTGTGGTCGTCGTCGGGCACGACCGTGGCCGGCCTGGCGACCCTCGCCGTCGGCCTCTACGTCACCACTCGGTCGGGCGCGAGCCTCGTCGCCAGGCTGGGGCGGGAGGGGCCGGTCACGCTCCAGAGCCCGCTGTACAGCATCGCCAACGAGATCGTCCTCCTCCCGCTCGGGGCCGTGCTCCTGGCCGCCGGGCTCGGCGCGGCCGGCGCCCGCCGGCTGGCCCGCCGCCGCGGCTGAGCCGGGCCGCTGCCAAGATGACCCCATGACGAGCGACGCCCCCCTCGAGCTGCCCGGCTACGCCCACGTCTACTCCGGCAAGGTGCGCGACCTGTACGCGCCGGTCGGGACCGACGGCCAGCCGCGCCAGGACCAGCTGCTGCTCGTCGCGAGCGACCGGATGTCGGCCTACGACTTCGTGCTCGACACCCCGATCCCCGACAAGGGGGCGGTCTTGACCCAGATGTCGCTGTGGTGGTTCGACCAGCTCGCCGACCTCGTCCCGCACCACGTCGTCTCGACCGACGTCCCCGCGGCCGTCGCCGGCCGCGCGGTGCTCGTCGAGCGACTCGAGATGCTGCCCGTCGAGTGCGTCGCCCGCGCCTACCTCACCGGGGGCGGGCTGGGGGAGTACCGGGCGACCGGCGCCGTGAGCGGCATCGAGCTGCCGGCCGGCCTCGTCGACGGCTCGCCCCTGCCGGAGCCGATCTTCACCCCGTCGACCAAGGCACCCGTCGGCGAGCACGACGAGCCGATCCCGTACTCCGGCGTCGTGGCCGAGATCGGCGAGGACCTCGCCTCGCGGGTGCGTGACCTCACCGTGCGAATCCTGCAGCGCGGCAACGAGATCGCCACCGATCGCGGCATCATCCTCGCCGACACCAAGGTCGAGTTCGGCATGCGCGGCGACGAGATCGTCCTCGCCGACGAGGTGCTCACCCCCGACTCCTCCCGCTTCTGGCCCGCCGACCAGTGGGAGCCGGGCCGGCAGCAGCCGAGCTACGACAAGCAGTACGTCCGTGACTGGCTGACCTCGCCGGCGAGCGGCTGGGACAAGAGCTCGGGCGAGGCGCCCCCTGCCCTCCCGGAGGACGTCGTCGCGCAGACCCGGGCCAAGTACGTCGAGGCCTACGAGCGGCTCACCGGGCAGACCTTCTCCGTCTGAGCGGGTCGGGGGTGGTGCTCACCCCCTCCGGTGGGCAGACTGCCGTCATGTCGATGACGACGGAGATGGCCATCGCCCGTGCCAACGGTCTCGGGGAGGTGTTGCGCCGCAGCGCTGCTCGCCACCGGGACAAGGTCGCGATCATCGACGGTGACGTCCGCTGGACCTACCGCGAGCTCGACGCGATCGTCACCTCCGTGGCCGCGGGCCTCGCCGAGCGCGGCGTGACGAAGGGCGACCGCGTCGCCCTGCTCAGCCGCAACAGCGCAGACTTCGCCGCGATCGCCTGGGCGGCAGCGCGGCTCGGCGCGATCCTCGTGCCGATCAACTTCATGCTCACCGCCGACGAGGTCGGCTTCATCCTCGGCAACAGCGAGCCGGTCGCCATGCTGACCCAGCCGGAGTTCGTCGCCACCGCCGACGCGGCGAGCGACGCCAGCGGGCTCGAGATCGGCACCCGCGTGGTGACCGGCGACGCACGTGGCGGGTGGACCCCCTTCGCCGACCTCGTCGCCACCGACGCGACCGGCTGGCAGCCGCCGCTCGTCGCCGACGACGACCCGATCCGCCTGATGTACACCTCCGGCACCGAGTCCCGGCCGAAGGGAGCGCTGCTCACCTCCCGCGCGCTGCAGGCGGAGTACCTCAGCGCGATCGTCGACGGCGGCATGACCGGCGACGACGTCGACCTGCACACCCTGCCGCTCTACCACTGCGCGCAGCTCGACTGCTTCCTCGGGCCGGACATCATGCTCGGGGCGACGAGCATCATCCTGCCCGCGCCCGACCCGGCGACGGTGCTGGCGAAGATCGCCGAGCACGGGGTGACGAAGTACTTTGCCCCGCCGACGGTGTGGATCTCGCTGCTGCGGCACGCCGACTTCGACACGACCGACCTGAGCAGCCTGCGCAAGGGCTACTACGGCGCCTCACCCATGCCCGTCGAGGTGCTCAAGGAGATCCGGGAGCGGCTGCCCGACGTCCACCTGTGGAACTTCTACGGCCAGACCGAGCTCGCCCCCGTCGCGACGATCCTGCCGCCGCACGAGCAGCTGTCGCACGCCGGCTCCGCGGGGCGGCCGGTGCTCATGGTCGAGACCCGGCTCGTCGACGACGCCGGCCACGAGGTGCCCGTCGGTGAGATCGGCGAGGTCGTGCACCGCAGCCCGCACATCGCGGCGGGCTACTGGCGCAACGAGGAGAAGACGGCCGAGGCCTTCGCCGGAGGGTGGTTCCACTCCGGCGACCTCGGCATCGCGGACGACGAAGGGAGGATCACGATCGTCGACCGCAAGAAGGACATGATCAAGACCGGTGGTGAAAACGTCGCCTCCCGCGAGGTCGAGGAGGCGATCTACGCCCACCCCGACGTCGCCGAGGTGGCGGTCTTCGCCGTGCCCGACCCGAAGTGGGTCGAGGCCGTCACCGCGACGGTCGTCGCCAAGCAGGGGTCGGGGCTGACCGCCGAGTCGGTCCAGGACCACTGCACGCAGGTGCTCGCGAGCTACAAGCGGCCCAAGCGGGTCGAGATCCTCGAGGCCCTGCCGAAGAACCCGAGCGGCAAGATCCTCAAGCGAGAGCTGCGCGAGCGCTTCAGCTGATGGCCACCTACGTCGCCTTCCTCCGCGCGATCAACCTCGGCGCCAAGCGCACGTTCCCCAAGGCTGACCTGCAGCGGGTCGTCGAGGAGACCGGCGCGTGCGACGTCGCCGTGCACCTCAACACCGGCAACGTCCGGCTGACGAGCCGGCAGCGGTCGACCTCGGCGGTGGAGTCGACGTTGGAGAAGGCCTTCCTCGCCGACCGGGGCTTCGAGGTGCCGACCGTGGTGCTCGCGCCGGCCGAGCTGGTGGCCGTCGTCGCGGACGCGGAGGAGGTGGCCGGGCGGGCGCCCTTCGACGTGGCGGCGCACTACGTGACTTTCATGCGGGAGGAGCCATCGGCGGAGGCCGTCGAGCTGCTCACGCACGAGGGCGAAGGGGAGGCCACGCTCGTCCGCGGCCGGGCCGTCCACCTCGTGCTCGACGGCAAGGACCGCTACCACCAGGTGAAGCTGCCCGCCGCGCACGACCGGGCGATGGGCGTGTGGACCAACCGCAACCTGACGGTCGTACGTGAGCTGGCGAGGCGGTGGGGCTAGCGCTCCTGCGGCTCGGGGTGCTGCTGGGCCACCTTGCGGTCGGTGAGCACGATGTGGACCCCGAGCAGGATCGCCGCGAGCACCGCGATGGTGAAGAAGAGCATCGCGATCACGGGGAACCCGAGGACCGTCGACTCGGTCTCGACCCGCATCATCATCGCCGCGCCGATGATCGTGGCCGCGATGATGATCCCCAGCGTCAGCCGGTTGGCGATGCGCTGCAGGACGAGGTGGAGTCGCTGCTCGTCGATCGCGTCGACGTGCACGCGCATCTCGCCGCGGGCGAGCGCGTCAAGGATCCGGTTTGCCCGCTTGGGCAGGAGCGCGGTGAACTCCTTGGCCTCGATCGCTGCCGCGAGCACACCGCCGGGGGAGACCTTCAGCGACGAGGCGAAGATGTCAGAGACGTTGTCCCGGATCGCGTCGGCGGGTGAGAAGTCCGGGTCCAGGTGCGAGGTCGTCTGGTCGAGGTTGAGCAGGGCCTTGCCGATCATCGCCATCTCGGCCGGCGGGCGCAGCCCGTGCACCCCGGAGACACGCGAGAGCTCGACGAGCAGCCGGCCTGCCTCGAGGTCGGACCCCGTGGTCACCGCCTCGCTCACGAGGTGGGCGACGTCGTCGCGGAATCCGGCGGCGTCGTAGTCGTCGAGGGCGTGGCCCATGTCGCCGAGCACGACCGCCGCCTCCTCGCCGTCGCCGTCGTGGATCGCCAGCAGCAGCTTGGTGACGTGCGCCTGCACCCGCTGCGGGACGGTCGCGACCATCCCGAGGTCGAGCAGGGCGAGCCGTCCGTCGTCGGTGACGAGCAGGTTGCCGGGGTGCGGGTCGGCGTGGAGGACGCCGTCGTCGAGGATCATCTGCAGATAGCAGTGGAAGAGCTGTTCGACGATCGGCCGCGCGTCGAGGTCGAGGAGGGCGAGCGGCCCCAGGTCCGTGACCTTGCGGCCCTCGATGTAGTCCATCGTCAGCACCCGGGTCGTCGTCAGCTGCAGCAGCGGCTCGGGAACGACGAGTCGGTCGTGACCGCCGGTCAGGTCGATGAAGCGCAGCAGGTTGCGCGCCTCGCGCCGGTAGTCCAGCTCGTCGATGAGGGACCGGCGGAACTGGTGGAGCAGCTGGTTGAGGCCGTAGGAGCTGCCGACGCTCGTGTGCTTGTCGACCAATCCGGTCACGGTGTCCAGGACGTCCATGTCGCCCCGGACCGTCTCGCGCACGTCGGGGCGCTGCACCTTGACGACGACGTCGCGCCCGGAGCGGGTCGTCGCCCGGTGCACCTGCCCGAGCGAGGCCGCCGCGAGCGGCTCCTCGTCGAAGAAGGCGAAGACGTCCTTGATCCGCGCTCCGAGCTCCTCCTCGACGATCTCGTGCACCTGCGCGACGGGGAAGGGCTCGACCGTGTCCTGCAGGCGGGTGAGCGCGTCGGTGTAGGCCGCGGGCAGCATGTCGAAGCGTGTCGAAAGCAGCTGGCCCAGCTTGATGTACGTCGGCCCCATCGACTCGAGGTCCTCGGCGAAGGCCCGCGCCCGTGCGTCCGACCCCTCGGGCAGGTCGTCGCCACCGCCGAGCCCGTCCACCTGCGCCCCGGCCAGCAGGTCTCCCCGGGCATGCCGGAGCAGGAGGCGGACGAGGTCGGCGTAGCGGCTGCTCATGGCTCCATCCTGCCGGGGATAGCACCGCAGGGGAGCGAGGTGTCCGGGCCAACTAGACTCGCGAGCGGACCACCCCCTTCGCACCAGGAGACACCCTGTGGGACGCATCGTCGTCGACGTCATGCTCAAGCCCGAGATCCTCGACCCCCAGGGCCAGGCGGTCCGCGGGGCGCTGCCCCGGCTGGGGATCGACCAGTTCACCGACGTGCGGCAGGGCAAGCGCTTCGTGCTGTCCGTCGACGGCGACGTCACCGACGCGCACCTCGCGCAGGCCCGCGAGGCCGCAGAGACCCTCCTGTCCAACCCCGTCATCGAGGACGTCGTGAGCGTCCACGAGCTGACGAGCGACGAGCCGGAGCAGGCGCCGATCACCGGGGCCGGCGCGTGAAGATCGGCGTCATCACCTTCCCCGGCAGCCTCGACGACGCCGACGCCCGCCGCGCCGTCACCCTCTGCGGCGGCGAGGCCGTCGCCCTGTGGCACGGAGACGCGGACCTCCACGGCGTCGACGCGGTCGTCGTCCCCGGCGGATTTTCCTACGGCGACTACCTGCGCGCCGGCGCCATTGCCCGCTTCGCCCCGGTCATGACGGAGGTCATCACTGCGGCGAAGGGCGGCATGCCGGTCCTCGGGATCTGCAACGGCTTCCAGATCCTTACCGAGTCGCACCTGCTCCCCGGGTCGATGATCCAAAACGACCACCGCAAGTTCCTCTGCCGTGACCAGGTCCTGCGCGTCGAGAGCACGAGCACCGCGTGGACCTCCGGCTTCGAGGCCGGCCAGGAGATCAGCATCGTGCTGAAGAACCAGGACGGCCAGTTCGTCGCCGACGAGACCACCCTCGACCGGCTCGAAGGGGAGGGACAGGTCGCCTTCCGCTACGTCGGCGACAACCCCAACGGCTCCTCCCGCGGCATCGCCGGCATCACCAACGAGCGGGGCAACGTCGTCGGCCTCATGCCGCACCCCGAGCACGCCGTCGAGGAGGGCTTCGGCCCGAGCCTCGACGGTCGCACCTTCTTCACGTCCGTCCTCGAGCAGGTGGTGTCCGCGTGACCGTCAGCAACCTCGACACCGTCGCCGTCGCGCAGGGCAGCCCCGACACGGAGCAGCCCTGGGCCGAGCTCGGCCTCAAGGCCGACGAGTACGAGCACATCCGCGAGATCCTCGACCGTCGCCCGACGAGCGCCGAGCTGGCGATGTACTCGGTCATGTGGTCCGAGCACTGCAGCTACAAGTCCTCGAAGGTCCACCTCAAGCGCTTCGGTGACCTGCCCTCCGAGACGCCCCTGGGCAAGACCCTCGCCGGCATCGGCGAAAACGCGGGTGTCATCGACATCGGCCAGGGCTGGGCGGTGACCTTCAAGGTCGAGTCGCACAACCACCCGAGCTATGTCGAGCCCTATCAGGGCGCGGCGACCGGCATCGGCGGCATCGTCCGCGACATCATGGCGATGGGCGCCCGCCCGATCGCGGTGATGGACCCCCTTCGCTTCGGTGCCATCGACCACCCCGACACCGCCCGCGTCCTGCCCGGCGTCGTCAAGGGCATCGGCGGCTACGGCAACTCCCTCGGTCTGCCCAACATCGGCGGCGAGATCGTCTTCGACGAGTGCTACCAGGGCAACCCGCTCGTCAACGCGCTGTGCGTCGGCTCGCTGCGCCACGAGGACCTCCACCTCGCCAATGCCTCCGGTACGGGCAACAAGATCGTGCTCTTCGGCGCCAAGACCGGCGGCGACGGCATCGGCGGCGTCTCGGTCCTGGCGTCCGAGACCTTCGAGGAGGGCGGCCCCGCCAAGCGGCCCGCCGTCCAGGTCGGTGACCCCTTCGCCGAAAAGGTCCTCATCGAGTGCTGCCTCGACCTCTACGCCGCGGGCGTCGTCGAGGGCATCCAGGACCTCGGCGGTGCCGGCCTGTCCTGCGCGACCTCCGAGCTGGCCTCCGCCGGCGACGGCGGCATGCAGATCGAGCTCGACAAGGTGCCGCTGCGCGACTCCACCCTCCGCGCGGAGGAGATCCTCATGTCGGAGTCGCAGGAGCGGATGATGGCCGTCGTCGCGCCCGACAAGCTCGACGCCTTCCTCGAGATCACCACCCGCTGGGACGTCGAGGCCGCCGTGCTCGGTGAGGTCACCGACGGCGACCGGCTCGTCATCACCTGGCACGGCGAGACGATCGTCGACGTGCCGCCGCGCTCCGTGGCCCACGACGGTCCGGTCTACGAGCGTCCGATCGCCCGGCCCGAGTGGCTCGACGCGGTGCAGGCCGACGCGAGCTCCTCCCTTCCCCGCCCCGCGGACCTGGGTGCCGACCTGCTCGCGCTGCTCGCCTCGCCCAACATCTGCGACAAGTCGTGGGTCACCGACCAGTACGACCGCTACGTCCTGGGCAACACCAAGCGCGCCATGCCGCACGACTCCGGCGTGGTCCGCGTCGACGAGGAGTCGGGCCTGGGTGTCGCGGTCTCGACGGACTGCAACGGCCGCTTCGGCCGGCTCGACCCCTACGCCGGCGCGCAGCTCGCGCTCGCCGAGTCCTACCGCAATGTCGCGACCTCCGGCGCCCTGCCGCTGGCCGTCACCGACTGCCTGAACTTCGGCTCGCCCGAGGACCCCGGCGTCATGTGGCAGTTCCAGCAGGCCATCGCCGGGCTCTTCGACGCCTGCCTCGAGCTCGGCATCCCGGTGACCGGCGGCAACGTCTCCTTCTACAACCAGACCGGCGAGACCGCGGTCCACCCGACGCCCGTCGTCGGTGTGCTCGGCGTCATCGACGACGTCGCGACGTCCGTCGGCTCCGGCTTCGCCGCGAAGGGGGAGATCGTCCTCCTGCTCGGCGAGACCCGCGACGAGCTCGACGGCGGCGAGTGGGCGCACGCGCTGCACGGCCACCTCGGCGGCACCCCGCCGCGCGTGGACCTCGCGGCCGAGAAGGCGCTCGCCTCCTTCTTCGTCGACGCCGTGCGACGCGGCCTGCTGGCCAGCTCGCACGACCTCTCCGACGGCGGTCTGGCCGTGGCCCTCGCCGAGTCGACGCTCACCGGTGGCACCGGTGCCTCGATCGACCTGGCCCCGGTCCTCGAGCGCGACGGCATCGACGCCTTCACCGCGCTGTACTCCGAGTCCACCGCCCGGGTGGTCGTCACGGTGCGCTCCGAGGCTGACCTGGCGGCCGTCGTCGGCATCGCCGAGGCCCACGGGGTCCCGCTGGCGCGCCTCGGCACGACCGACGGCGACCGGCTGCGGGTCAAGGACGTGCTCGACCTGCCGGTCGAGGAGATGCGGGCCGCCCACACCGGGACGATGGCGCGCTACTTCGGCTGAGAGCCACCGCGCACCTGCGCACCGGGGGGCCGCTGCGTGCTCGGTCCTCGTGAGTACGCATCGCCGGTGGCTCCAGCCGCGGACGGGCCCCTAGGATCAAGTGGATCCACCGTCCCCTCAATGAGAGTGGTTGGTCAGTATGGCTTCCCTCGTCTCGCCGACCGCGCCGCGGTTGCCCCGTCAGCGGGGTCCGGTGTCGCAGTGGCTTGTGCAGCGGCTGGGGTGGTCCGAGGCGGCGAGCGCCACGCCACAGCCGTCGGACGAGGTGGTCCGCGGGAGCGGGATCCTCTCGGACGACGACCGCCTGATGGCGCTGTGGGTGGCGCAGGGGCTGAGTTGCCACGGCTTCGCGGGTGTGGACGCCAGGTGCGAGGTCGACCCCGACGTCGTGGCCTTGCGTCTGGCTCTCGAGGATGCTCTGGAGTCTGACCTGAGTCGGGTGGTTGCTCCCGTCGTGGCGCGGCACTTGACCTCAGCCACGGACGATCTGGTGAGGACGTTGTTCGACCTTCCGCGGGCGGAGTTCACCGAGGCGCCGTCCATCGCGAGTTTTGCGCGGCGGGAGATGAGTCATCAGCAGTGGCGCGAGATGTTGATCCTGAAGTCGGCATATCAGCTCAAGGAGGGCGACCCGCACACCTTCGCGATCCCGCGGTTGCCCGACGAGGCGAAGTTGCCGCTGCTGGAGATCCAGTTCGACGAGTACGGCAACGGCCGGTTGAGTGATCAGCACTCGAGGATCTTCGCCGAGGCGATGCGGTCGGTGGAGCTGTCGGATCGGTACGGGGACTACTGCGACGCGTGGCCCTGCGAGGTGCTGGCCGCCAACACCGCGCTCGGGTGGTGGGCGTCGCGACGCGAATGGGTCGGGGCGGTGGCCGGTCATCTGGCTTTCATCGAGACCACGAGCTCCCTGCCCTGCCAGGAGTACGTCGCCGGAGCGCGGCGACTGAAGCTGCCAGCGCAGGCCCACCGCTACTTCGGTGAGCATGTCGAGGCAGATGCCGCTCATGAGCAGATCGCGATCCGGCAGATGTGCACGGCGGTGGCCGCCGCTGACCCCGCCGGCACGGAGAAGGTGCTCTACGGGTTCCTCAGCGGGCTGTATCTCGAGGGTCGAGTCGCTCAGGCCGCGGTGGGTGCCTGGCGTGACTCGCGCTCTGCGTTGCTCCAGCCGGCGGTGGGCGCGGCGTGACTGACGGGGTGGAGATCACGCGTGCCGGCGATGTGCGAGCGGAGGACTGCGGCGCTCATGTGGACATCCTGCCCTGCCCGGGCGGGCCGGTCCTGGTGCGCGGGGCGCAGGAGATCGTCGACGCGCACGGCACCGCCCACGCGGTGAGCCGACCCGTCGTGGCGGTGTGCAGATGTGGGAACTCGGGCCGGTTGCCGTGGTGCGACGGGACGCACAAGGTGTGAGCTCGACCCGGAGATCAGACGGTCTTCGCGACGTGGGGCTGCACATGATCGATCCACTCGACGACGTGCGGGCCTTTGTCTCGGCCGCCCTGCTGACCCCTGTCCCTCGTGACCATCGCGAGAGCGTGCAGGCGGTGACGCGCCGTCGGTGGGCTGTCGCCGTGACCTTGGTCATCGGGACCGTGACCAACGCCTGGGTCTCTGAGCCCCTGCACGTGGGCAGAGCCTGAGAGCGCGACGGGCAGACCAGCAGAGGGATCGTGCAAGGACTGGTGCTCGGCGCCGCGCTCTTGGGGCTCTTCCTGCTCGGCGCGCTGCTCGTCGCACAGGTGGCGTGGCCGAGGGGAGCATGACCGTGCGGGACACGGCGCATCACCGTGCCGAGATCAGCTCCAGCGGACATGAGTCACGCGGACTCGGCCACGCCGATCTGGTCGTCGTCCTCACTCTGACGGAGCGTCGAGGAGGCGGAACCGAGATGCTTCTCGAGAGCAGTCTGGCCGTGCGAGGGCGGCCAGCAGCCCTGGGCTCGAGCCTGGCGCAAACCATCTCGGGGCCTCCAGTGCGCAAGTTCTTGGCCTGCGTCGGCACCCCAGTCGACTGATCCAGCGTCCCGTCGGCTCGTTGGCGGGCGGCGATCAGTCGAGTTCTGCGGCGTGGTGGGGGGACCCGGCCGGGGAACTGCGCTGCATGGCAGCCCTGATGTAGGCCGGGTTGCGTAGCCGGGCGACGACGTCGTACTGGCTGAGACCCGTGGGGAGTCCGTTGATCGGGTCGAAAGGGGTCGGAGGGACTGCATCGGCGTGGAGGGTGAGCCTTCCGAAGGTGTGCCAGGTGCCCGCTGGACGCGCCCATGACAGATGCCACGTGGCGTTGTCGGCGGGCGCTGGCGACGCCCGGAGCAGCACAGCACCGGTCGGGGTACGCATGGGCAGCAAGGTGGAGCACACGCCGTCCCTCCTGCGGGGGACAAGCGCATATCTGGTGAGGATGCCGCTCCCGGTACCGGCCAGGAGAAGGTCGCCACCGTCTTGGCCCTCGAGCCGTATGGCCAAACCCTCGATGTCCGGCAACGTGCCGGGCAAGCCGACTGCGCGGCTGTGGCGCACCACGCAGTCACGGGTTCCTCCGTCGAGCACCGGGACGCCGAGGGGGGCTAACCCCTGCGCCGTGACCTGCCAGGTCGCGCGACTGCTCTGCCCGCGCGGATGCAGCGGACGAGGCGCGCCTTGGCCGTAGACGCGGTTGATGATCAGCGACAGGCCGCGCCCGGCCAGGTCTGCGCTGCGAACGGCAGGACGCGCATGGAACATGACGAAAAGATATCCCGCTCATACGGCACAGCGGGGGAATGGACAGGCCGAGCACCTCATCGCACCTCGCCGATATCGTGGGGTCATGGGTACAGCTGCAGACGTCGTCGAGAGCCGGTGACCGTCCATGCCTGACACGCCCTGGCTCGTCATCTTCGACTGCGACGGCGTGCTCGTCGACAGCGAGCGCCTCAACGTGCGCACCTGGACCGGCATGATGCGCGACGCCGGAGTCGACTTCACCGAGGCCGATGCCGTCGAGACCTTCGTCGGCAAGGCCTACAAGGACAACCGAGTCACTCTGACCGAGCTGACCGGAGCCGTGCCGGACCCCGAGTGGGAGCGCGCGTGGCGGGCCGAGTTCGCCCGCAGCCAGGAGCAACTGGAGCCGGTCCCGGGTGCTGCCGAGGCGGCGGCGGCCATCCGCGAGCTCGGCCTGCAGGTGTGTGTCGCCTCCGGCTCGCTCCGTGCGGCCATCGCCACGAAGCTCGCGCGCACCGGCCTCGACGGGCTCTTCCCCGAGTCCGCGCGCTTCAGCGCCGAGCAGGTCGAGCGCGGCAAGCCGGCTCCCGACGTCTTCCTCCTCGCCGCCGAGTCCATGGGCTACGCCCCCGACCGGTGCGTCGTCGTCGAGGACAGCCGCGCAGGCGTCGAGGCGGCCGTCGCCGCGGGCATGCCGGTCGTCGGCTACCACAGCGACATGACCCCGACTGGCTGGCTCGACGACGCTGCTGCGGTCATCAGCGACATGGTCGACCTGCCGTCGGTCGTCAGCCGTCTGGCCGGCGTGGGCTGAGGTCAGCGCACCCGCCAGCCCCCCGGGGCCGGCGCTGCGGGCGAAGGGCGTGCCGTCCCGTCCGTGAGCGCCCGCCCGGCCGCGGTCCGTCGGGCCAGCTCCGCCCCGGCGAGCACCCCGGAGGGGAAGGGCCAGCGCCCCACCTGCCGTGTGATCTCGTCGACGTCGAGCGGCCGGTGGGATGCGACGACCACGACATTGCCGTAGCGGCGCCCCTTGATGACATCGCGCATGGCGACGAGCGCGAGCGACCCGTCGGGACCGAAGGCGGCCCGTGCTCCCGCGACCACGTCGGCCAGATGTCGCCAGCCGGGCTCGTCGGGGGAGTTCATGACGAGCACGCCGTCGGGCCGCAGGACCCGCGCCACCTGCTCGAAGAACTCGACGGTCTGCAGGTCGGCCGGCACCCGGCCCGCGTCGAAGGCGTCGACGACGAGGGCGTGGGCGGCGTCGTCCCGGAGCGCCTCGACCCCGGGTCGCCCGAGCTGCGGACGCACCCGGATCCGGTGCCCGCGCGGCAGCGGCAGCTCGGCGCGCACCAGCGCGGTGAGCGCCTCGTCGGGCTCGATGACGATCTGCGGGGAGCCGGGCCGGGTCGCCTGCACCCAGCGCGGGAGGGTGAGGCCAGCGCCGCCGACGTGGGTCACCCCGATCGGGTCGGGGTCCGGGTGGACCGCGTCGAGCACGGCGGCGATGTGCTGCACGTACTCGAAGACGAGGTGCCCCGGGTCGTCGACGTCGACATGGCTCTGCGGGTGGCCGTCGCGCATGACGGTGACCCCGCCCTGCTCGTCGAGGACCAGCTCCACCTCCGCCATGGCCCCACCCTCCCACGCCGTCTCGCGTCCACGGTCCCTGAGGAGGCGCGCCAGCGCCGCCTGTCCTCACCGGTCCCTGAGGAGGCGCGCCAGCGCCGTCTCGCGTCCACGGGCCCTGAGGAGGCGCGCCAGCGCCGTCTCGCGTCCACGGTCCCTGAGGAGGCGCGCCAGCGCCGTCTCGAAGGGCACCGAAGGGGGCCACGACCAGCGGCCGTGACCCCCTTCGGGCTGTGCGTCAGTGGCGACGCGAGGCGGTGCGGCGGGCGTTCACGATCGCCAGCGCGATGCCGGCCAGGAGCGCCAGGCCGAGGCCCGAGCCGACGACGCCGGTGTCCATCGGGCCGCCCGGGCGGTCAGTCTCGACGACCGGGCCGGTGGCGTCGCCACCGTCGTCGGTCGACGTGGCCGTGCCCGTCGCGGTCGTCGTGCCGCTCGTGCTCGTCCCGGTGCCCGAGGTGCTCGAGCTCGTCGAGGTGCTCGACGTGGAGCTCGTCGAGGTGCTCGACGTCGAGGTCGTCGTCGAGGTCGGCTCGTCGTCGGTCACGACCGTCACCGGCAGGGTCGCCTGGGAGTCGCTCGGCGCGGCGACGATGCGCAGCGTCGCCGCCCCAGCCTCCAGGCCGTCCGGCACGGTGAAGCTGACGTCGGCGCTGCCCTTGCGCGTCGGCGTGCCGTCGATCGACTCGGAGGAGACCGGGAAGGTGCCGACCGACGTGTCGCCGACGAAGACCTCGACCTCCGTGTTGTCGGGCGCGCCCAGCGAGGTCAGGTCGACGTCGGAGACGGTGAAGGAGACCTCGTCACCCTCGGTCAGCTCGCTCGGCGCGTCGCTCACGGCGATAGCCTGCTTGCGGAAGTCCGGGTCGACGACGTCGCGGGCGGAGAAGTAGTTGACGAAGGCGTCGGTGTCGATGAGGCCGGTGTCCTTGCGGTCGGCCCCCTCGGCGAGCACCGAGAAGTTGTCGCCGCCGCCGATGAGGAAGGAACCGGACGCCACCGTGTAGGTGCCGGCCGAGTCGATCGGCTCGCCCTCGATGCTCACCGACGTGATCCGGCTGCCGGCAGCGGCGTCCGGGTCGTAGGTGTACGTGACGTTGTCGGAGAGGCCGAGCTTGAGGAAGGGCCGCGAGCTGCCCTCGGGCTGCCACTGCTGCTCGAGCAGGGTGGTGAACTGCTCGCCGGTGAGGTCGACCGTCATCAGCGTGTTGGCGAAGGGGTTGATCGCGGCGGCCTCGGCGTAGGTGACCTCGCCGGGCTCCTCGTCGCCGGTCGGCTCGTAGGTGAGCTCGTCGCGCAGGCCGCCGGGGTTCATGATGCCGATGTCGGCGCCGGGGCGCCCGGGCTGGTTGAGGGCGTCGAGCCAGATGTCGGCGGTGAGGTTGCCGAGCGTCGACTCGCGCAGCCGGTCGTCGCGGTTGCCGTCCTTGTGGGCGGTCGTGATGTCGTCGCTCACCTCGCCGATGACGACCTTGCCGAGCTCGTCGGCCTCCTCGACCGCGTCGTCGACGATGCCCGCGGCGGTCGTGTACGTCGGGTCGCCGGCGCACTCCTCGGTGGCCGGGGCGACGGGGACGTTGGTCGCCGAGTACTCGACGACCTCACCGGTCTCGGGGTCGATGCCCAGCTGCAGCTGGCCGAGGGTGTCGCCGTAGGAGTTGGACTGGATGATCGGCCGGGTGCCGTCGCCACCGGGCACGGGGGCGTCCCAGGCGTAGCGCTTGTGGGTGTGGCCGGTGAAGATCGCGTCGACCTCGGCCGTGGTGTCCTCGACGATCTTGGCGAAGGCGCCACCGGCGCCCACCTGGTCCTCGAGAGTGCTCAGGGCATCGCCTTCGGTGGCGCCCTCGTGGTACTCGGCGATGACCACGTCGGCCTCGCCGTTGGTCGCGTCGCCGTCCTTGAGCTGGGCCGCCACGCGGTTGACCGCGGCGACCGGGTCACCGAAGTCGAGGCCGGCGACCCCCTGCGGGGAGACGAGCGTCGGCGTCTGCTGGGTGACGGCGCCGACGACGCCGACCTTGATCCCCCCGACCTCGACGATCTCGTACTCCGACAGCGCCGGCGTCGTGGTGCCGCGCTCGTAGACGTTCGCGCCGAGCAGCTCGAAGTCCGCCGCCTGGTCGACCCGACCGGTGAGGTCGGAGAAGCCGCGGTCGAACTCGTGGTTGCCCACGGCGCTGGCGCGCAGGCCCAGGGCGTTGAGGAAGGCGATCGTCGGGTTGTCCTCCTGCGAGGCGGAGGTGAAGGGCGAGGCCCCGATGTTGTCGCCGGCGGACAGCAGCGCGGTGCTGTCCTCGCCGAGCTCGGCGCGGGTGGTGACGACGGTGCAGGCGAAGGCCTTGCCGCTCTTGCCGGTGCCGTCGGCGTCGATCCGACCGTGGAAGTCGTTGACGTTCAGCAGGTTGACGGTCGTGAGCGACGGGTCGATCGCTCCCGGCTCGACGGGGTCGGCGGCGTGCGCGGCACCGGACGTCGCGACGAGTGCGGCGACCGCACCCGCTCCGACGAGCAGGGACGCGCCCTTGTTCTTGAGGGTCATTCGGGGTTCCTCCCAGAGCACAACGGTGTGGCGGGGCCCGGCAAGGGGTGGGCCTCACCAGCAGACTGTGCCCGAGCTCGGGGGCCTTCGCATGACGAGACGGGGCCGGAGGCTGGCCAGTGGGTGAACGGTAGGCGGTGCGAGACTGGTCCCGTGGCTGGACGACGTCGGATCCCCGTGGACGAAGGGTGGGCCGCGCTCGCCGCGTGGTCGGCCAGTGACGATCGCGCGACGCTGCCCCGCGCCGTCGTGGCGACGGCCGTGCGGCACACGGTCGCCGAGCTCGCAGACGCCGCGCCCGGGCGCAGCGTCGAGGTGCGGGTGCCTCCCTTCGCCGCCGTGCAGTGCGTCGAGGGGCCGGTCCACACCCGCGGCACCCCGCCGGCCGTCGTCGAGACCGACGCGCAGACCTGGCTGGAGCTGGCCACCGGCGAGCTCGACTGGGCCGAGGGCGTCGCCGCGGGGCGGGTCAGGGTCAGCGGGCAGCGCACGGACCTCTCGGCCCACCTCCCCCTCGCATCTCCCTAGGGAAATGCGCACGTCCTCCGTATTTCCCTAGGGAAATGCGCATGTCCTCCGTATGTGCCTAGGTAGATGCGGGGCGAAGGGAGGCCAGCAGCGCCTCGGCGACACCGATGAGGTGCACCGACTCCTCCAGCGGCATGACCGGCGACTCGGTCTCGCAGGCCGTGACCCGCAGCGCGACCTCCGTCGCCTCGTGCCGCAGGCCGCGGTGCTGCTCGATCGGGTCGCCGACCATCTCGTCGAGGACGACCCCGTCGGCGCCGACGAGCCGCATCGTCGTCGGGGTGTAGAACATCGTGTCGAGCTCCAGACGGGCCCAGGTCCCGTTGACCGAGGCCGTCGTCGGCGACGAGACCGACATGTCCGTCGCGAGGGACGCGACCGCTCCCGTGGGGCCCTGCGCGACCCAGGCGAGGCGCCGGTCCACCCCGCGGTCGGTCAGCGAGCCCAGCCCCGTCGCCGACGTGATGCCGCCGAGGCACAGCGAGGCGAAGGACAGGGGGTAGATGCCGAGGTCGAGCATGGCGCCCCCGGCGAGGTCGGGGTCGGCGAGGCGCTCGGGGCCGTCGGGCCACAGCTGGATCGAGTGGTCGGCGAGCACGGTGCTCACCTCGCCGAGCAGACCGGCGTCGAGCACCTGGCGCAGGACGTCGATGTGCGGCAGGAAGCGTGTCCACATCGCCTCCATGCAGTACACGCCCGCCTCGCCGGCGGCGGCGGCGATCTGGGCCGCCTCGGCCGCGGTGGGCGCGATGGGCTTCTCGACGAGCACGTGCTTGTTGGCGCCGATCGCGAGCAGGGCGTGCTCGAGGTGCTCGCTGTGCGGGCTCGCGACGTAGACGACGTCGACCTCGTCGTCGGCGACGAGCGACGCATAGTCACCGTGCGCGCGGGCACCGGGCGCGTGCGCGGCGACGAAGGCCTGCGCCCGCCCCAGATCGCGGGACCCGACGGCGACGACCTGCTGGCTCGTGCCCTGCAGCGCGATGGTCATCTGCTCGGCGATCCACCCCGCCCCGAGCAGACCCCACCGCAGCCCGGGGGCGCTCGCAGGGTCGGGTGTGCGCGGCGTGGGCAGCTTCATGCCGGGGACGTCGGCATGCGGGCGCGGGTCGGTCATGGGCCCAACCTACGATGGTGGGGTGAGCAAGCGTCCCCGGAGCAACCCCAAGCCGATCCCCTTCGTCGTGACGGGGGCGGTCATCGGCTTCGTCGTCTTCGGGGTCGTCTCCTGGCTGGGCCCCAACCGCAACGAGGGCTTCGACATCACCTACGACCCGGGTGCCGCGCTCGGGTACATGAGCGTCCTGGGGCTCTTCCTCGGCGCGCTCGTCGGGGCCGCCGTCGCGGCCCTCTTCACCTACCGCAGGTGACGTCTGACCCCCTTCGTCCGCATCTCCCTAGGGAAATACGGCTGGGGGCGCGCATCTCCTTAGGGAAATACGGCTGGGGGCGCGCATCTCCCCAGGAAATGCGGCTGAGAGTGCGTCTTTCCCTCGGCAGATGCGCAGGAGCGAAGGGGGAGCAGCCGCGCCCCGGCCCTGTGGGAGACTGGTCCCCGTGCCACGCGGAGACGGAAACCTGTCCCATGACCTGATGCCGGGCGAGAAGGGACCCCAGGACGCCTGCGGTGTCTTCGGCGTCTGGGCGCCCGGCGAGGACGTCGCCAAGCTGACCTACTACGGCCTCTACGCCCTGCAGCACCGCGGGCAGGAGTCGGCGGGCATCGCGACCTCCAACGGCCAGCAGATCCTCGTCTACAAGGACATGGGGCTGGTCTCGCAGGTCTTCGACGAGCGCAGCCTGTCCACCCTGCGGGGTCACATGGCCGTCGGCCACTGCCGCTACTCCACGACCGGCGGGTCGACCTGGGAAAACGCGCAGCCGACCCTCGGCGGCCACGACACCGGCACCGTCGCGCTCGCCCACAACGGCAACCTCATCAACTCCGCCGAGCTGCTCGAGCTCGTCGAGGCGCGCGCCGAGACCCCTGAGGTCGACGGCACCTGGCGTGGCCTGTCGAAGGGAGAGCTCAGCCGCGGCAACACGACGGACACCGCCCTGGTCACCGCACTCCTGGCCGGCGAGCAGGACCGCTCCCTCGAGGAGGCGGCGATGGAGCTGCTGCCCCAGCTGCGCGGCGCCTTCTGCTTCGTCTTCATGAACGAGGACACCCTCTACGCCGCGCGTGACCCGCAGGGTCTGCGCCCGCTCGTCATCGGCCGGCTCGAGCGCGGCTGGGTCGTCGCCTCCGAGACCGCAGCCCTCGACATCGTCGGCGCCTCCTTCGTCCGCGAGGTCGAGCCCGGCGAGCTCGTCGCCATCGACGAGGACGGCCTGCGCACCCGCAGCTTCGCCGCTCCGACCCGCAAGGGCTGCGTCTTCGAGTACGTCTACCTCGCCCGCCCCGACACGACGATCAACGGCCGCACGGTCCACGAGGCCCGGGTCGAGATGGGCCGTGCCCTGGCCCGCGAGCACCCGGTCGAGGCCGACCTCGTCATCGCGACGCCCGAGTCGGGCACCCCGGCCGCCATCGGCTACGCCCAGGAGTCCGGCATCCCCTTCGGTCAGGGCCTGGTCAAGAACGCCTACGTCGGCCGCACCTTCATCCAGCCGAGCCAGACGATCCGCCAGCTCGGCATCCGGCTCAAGCTCAACCCCCTGGACCACGTCATCAAGGGGCAGCGCCTCGTCATCGTCGACGACTCGATCGTGCGCGGCAACACCCAGCGGGCCGTCGTGCGGATGCTCCGTGAGGCCGGCGCCGCCGAGGTGCACGTGCGCATCTCCTCGCCGCCGATCAAGTGGCCGTGCTTCTTCGGCATCGACTTCGCGACCCGGGCCGAGCTCATCGCGACCGGGCTCGGTGTCGACGAGATCTGCACCTCGCTGGGCGCCGACTCGCTCGGCTACATCAGCGAGGAGGGCATGATCGCCGCCACCGAGCAGCCCGTCGACGAGCTGTGCACCGCCTGCTTCTCCGGCACCTATCCCATGGAGCTGCCGAGCGAGGACCGCCTCGGCAAGTCCCTGCTCGAGCTCGAGTTCACCCCCACCGAAGAGGCGGTACGCCGACCGTGACGACCCCCGACACCACCCAGCAGACCCCGATCACCTACGCCGACGCGGGCGTCGACGTCGAGGCCGGCGACAAGGCCGTCGACCTGATGAAGGA
This sequence comes from Janibacter hoylei PVAS-1, assembly GCF_004025845.1. NCBI lineage: Bacteria > Bacillati > Actinomycetota > Actinomycetes > Micrococcales > Intrasporangiaceae > Janibacter > Janibacter hoylei. The sequence goes on along the minus strand of NZ_PIPF01000010.1, from coordinate 291,093 downwards.
GTCGGTCCGCCGGGCCACCCGCCCCGAGGTCCTCGGTGGCCTCGGGGGCTTCGCCGGCATGTTCGACGCGAGCGCACTGCAGGGCATGCGGCGGCCGGTGCTCGCGACCTCGACCGACGGCGTGGGGACCAAGGTCGCGATCGCCCAGGCGATGGACCGGCACGACACGATCGGCCAGGACCTCGTGGGCATGGTCGTCGACGACATCGTCGTCTGCGGTGCCGAGCCGCTCTTCATGACCGACTACATCGCCACCGGCAAGGTGGTCCCCGAGCGCATCGCGGCCATCGTCGGCGGCATCGCGAAGGGGTGCGAGCTCGCCGGTGTCGCCCTCGTCGGCGGCGAGACGGCTGAGCACCCCGGCCTGCTCGACCCGGACGAGTACGACGTGGCCGGTGCCGCCACCGGCGTCGTCGAGCACGACGAGGTCCTCGGGCCGGACCGCGTCGCCGCCGGTGACGTCGTCATCGCCCTCGCCTCCTCGGGCCTGCACTCCAACGGCTACTCGCTCGTGCGTAGCGTCGTCGCGGGCGCCGGGTGGGAGCTCGACCGGCAGGTCGACGAGCTCGGCCGCACCCTCGGCGAGGAGCTGCTCGAGCCGACCCGCATCTACACCCGCGCGCTGCTCGACCTCGTGCGGTCCGACGACGTCGACGTGCACGCGCTGAGCCACGTCACCGGCGGCGGGCTCGCGGCCAACCTCGCGCGCGTGCTGCCGCAGGGCACCATCGCCCGGGTCGACCGCGCCTCGTGGACGCCGCCGCCGATCTTCACCCTCGTCGGTGAGCTCGGCGCCGTCCCGCGCGCCGACCTCGAGCGCACGCTCAACATGGGCATCGGCTTCGTCGCGGCACTGCCGCAGGCGAGCGTCGACGCGGCGATCGCCCGCTCGCGGGCCGCCGGCATCGACGCCTGGGTCCTCGGTGAGGTCTCCGACGCCGCCACGACCGAGCCGGTGGCCGGTGCCGAGGTCGTCCAGGGGGCGAAGGGAGTGCACGGCGGCGCCGTGCAGGTCGTCGGGGAGCACGTCTGAGACCCGCCGCCATCCGGGTCCTCGTGGCCGATGCCGCGGAGACCCGGCGCCAGTCCCTCGTCGCGGTGCTCGCGGCGGAGCCCGACCTCGAGCTCGTCACGCCTGCGGCGACGGCCCGTGAGGTGCTCTCGACCCCGGCAGTCGACGTCGTCGTGCTGCTCGGCGGCCTCGACGTCGGACCAGGTGCGACGGACGTGCTGCCCGAGCTGCGCACACCGGACGGCCCGGCGTGGGTCGTGCTCACCGAGGTCGTCGAGTGCACCGAGGCGATCATCTCGGCCGGCGCCCACGGGTGCCTGGCCGAGTCGAGCACGCCCCTGGAGATCGGGGCGGCGATCCGGGCGGCATCCCGCGGGGACGTCGCCGAGCTCGGCCAGCCGGTGACCGGGCCGCTCGTGCAACGGGTGCGCCGAGAGGCGCCGCCGCTCACGGAGCGGGAGGTGGAGGTGCTGCGGCTCGTCGCCGACGGGCTGGGCAACCAGGAGATCGCCGAGCGGCTCTACCTGAGCCCGTCCAGCGTCAAGTCGCACCTGTCACACACGTACGGGCGGCTCGGTGTGCGGCGCAGGGAGGCTGCGGCCGCGGAGGCCCGGCGTCAGGGGTTGATCTGAGGCAGGTCAGCGCTGTGGCGGCGACCAGTCGTCGTAGTCGTCCTCGTCCCGGTCGGGCGCGTCGTCATGCGTCGCACGCCCCGTGGACTTGGCGGACTGACCGTGAAGTTCCGTCTCCAGCGCTCGCAGGTCGGTCTCCGGCGAGTAGTACTTCAACTCGCGGGCAACCTTGGTCTGCTTCGCCTTCGCTCGGCCGCGCCCCATGGCGTGACCCCCTCATTACGCTAGTGCGGGTCGGCGCTGATCGTCCCGCTCTCCCCGTGGGGAGGGCGGCACTACCAGAGCGGACCCGGATCTGTGTGGTTTCTCGTGAGGCCAACGGTACATGAGGCGCGGCCGGTTCGTCCCATCGGTCTCACCGGGCCGCGACGTAGGATCGGCGCCACGACACCGACGAAGGGAGAGGTCGTGACCGCTGGCCTGCCGCGGAGCCCCCTCCGGGCTCTCGTCGTGACGGTCGTGCACCATCCGCAGGACTCGCGGATCCGTCATCGGGAGATCGCCGCCCTGCTCGAGGCGGGGTGGCAGGTGACCTACCTGGCTCCCTTCGTCGCCCACGACCTGCCCGTGCCGGCACCCGCGGGCGGGCTGACCTGTCTCGACCTGCCGCGTGCGGCCGGGCGTCGCCGCCTCGCCGCCGGCCGCGCCGCGCGCGCGGCCGTGCGTCGGCTCGCGCCCGAGCACGACGTCGTGCTCGTCCACGACCCCGAGCTGCTGCCGGCCACCGCCGGTCTCGGGCTGCGGCACCTCGTGTGGGACGTCCACGAGGACCCGGCCGGGGCCCTCGTCGTCAAGGACTGGCTCCCGGCGCCCGTGCGCGGACCCGTCGCGGCCGGCTGGCGCGTGGCCGAGGGGCTCGTCGAGCGCCGGCACCCGCTGCTGCTCGCCGAGCACGCCTACGCCGACCGGTTTCGCCGACCCCACACGGTCGTCCCCAACGCGGTCCGCGTGCCCGCGGACGGCCCGCCGGCCGGTGGCGCTCGCCTCGTGCACGTCGGCAACCTGACGCTCGCCCGCGGCAGCGAGCTCATGGTCGCGGCGGCCCGGCTCGCCCACGCCGCCTCCGACGGGGCGATCACGCTCGACGTCGTCGGGCCGGCCCGTGACGGCGCCTCCCGCGCCGCGATGGGGCGGGGGGCCGCCGACGGGTTCGTGACCTGGCACGGCTTCCAGCCCGCCGAGCAGGCGATGGCGCGGCTCGACGGCGCCCTGGCCGGCCTGTCGCTGCTGCGGGACCTGCCCAACTACCGCGGGTCGATGCCGACCAAGGTCGTCGAGTACCTCGCCCATGGCGTCCCTGCCGTGACAACCCCGCTGCCGCTGGCCCGCGAGATCGTCGAGCAGGCGGATGCCGGGGTGGTCGTGCCCTTCGACGACCCGCAGGCGGTGGCCGACGCGGTGCTCGACCTGTGGCGTCACCCCGAGCGGGCGGCGGCCATGGGTGTGCGCGGGCGCGACCTCGTCCGCGAGCGGTACGACTGGGCGAAGGGGGCCACCGCCTTCGTCGGTGCGCTCACCGACGTCGCCGCGGAGCGATCGCCCCGACGGTGACCACCGGGGTCAGCGGGGTGCGAGCAGCCCGCCGACCTTGGTGCGCACCGCGGGCGGCATCGCCTCGAGCGTGCCGATGAGCACGATCGAGCTCGGGGCCAGCCGGGTCAGCTCCTTGCGCACGACGGGCGGCATCCGGTCGGGGGTGTAGATGAAGAGGGGTCGTCCCGTGTGCACCGCGGCGACGGCGCCCGTGAGCAGCTCGCCGACCGCTCGACCGGTGACCATGATCTCGCCACCGGGCTCGACGTCCGCCCACTGCTCGGCGGCCAGGGCCATGGCGCCCCGCTTGGAAAACTCGGTGGTCGCCCCCGCGGCCGAGCGCAGGGCCTCGACCGCGTCGGCGGCCCAGTCCTCCTCGGTACCGTCGAGGACGAGGCGCTCCGGGCCGAGCTCGGCCAGGGCGGAGAGCAGCTCGTCGGCCACCGTCGTCGTGTTGCACGCGACGACCGCGCGACCGGCGACCGCGGCCGCGAGGGAGATGACCGGGCTGGAGCCCGAGCTGTGCGGCTGGGTGACGTGGACCGTCGAGCGGTCGTCCGGTGGGAAGGCGGCCAGGACCGCCGCCGAGGTGATCGCGTCGTCGTCGCTGCCCATCCGCTCGATGCGGCCGGGGGCCAGCTCCTCGAGGCGGGCGGCCGTCTCGGGCGCGATCAGCTCGTCGCCGCCGAGCACGACGATGCGCTCCGGCTGGAGCCGGTTGAGCTCGTCGACCGTCGAGCTCGGCACGTGACCGGGCCGCACCCACAGCAGGGGCCAGCCGAGACGCGCAGCCACCGGCGCCGCCACGCGGGCGGCAGCCGCGCGGTGGACGCTGACGACGAAGCACCCGTCGATGCCCGGCTTGCGCCACGCGTGCTTGGTGATGGACGCGGCGACCTGGAAGCGGTCCTCGCCGGTCCACCGGCTCGTGCCGGGCACGTGGATGTCGTCGGCCGCGGTGATCTTCTTCTTCTTCTTGGCCTTGCCCTTCTTCTTGGGCAGCGTGTCCTCGTAGGCGGAGACGACCTCCTCGGTCGGGCCGTCCATGACGAGGTGCCCCTGGTCCATCCACAGGGCCCGGTCGCACATCTGGCGGATGCTCGAGTTGGAGTGCGAGACGAGGAAGACGGTGCCCGCCTGCTCGCGGATCTCGGCGATGCGCGCGGCGCTCTTGGCGCGGAAGTCGGCGTCACCCGTGGCCAGCGCCTCGTCGATCATCAGCACGTCGGGGGCCGCGGCCGTGGAGATCGCGAAGCGCAGCCGCGCGCTCATGCCGGAGGAGTAGGTGCTCATCGGCAGGTAGACGGCGTCACCGATGCCGGAGAACTCGACGATGTCGTCGAAGCGCTCGGCGATCTCGGCACGCGACAGGCCGAGAGCCTGGCCGCCGATCTGGATGTTGCGCTCACCGCTCAGCTTGTTCATCAGCACGGCGTTGACGCCGAGCAGCGAGGGCTCGCCGGCGACCCAGAGGCGTCCGCCGGCGGGTGGGATGAGCCCGGCGACGGCCCGCAGCAGCGTCGACTTGCCCGAGCCGTTGCGGCCGATGATGCCGATCGACTCGCCGTGGTGGGCGACGAAGCTGACGTCCTTGACGGCGTGGATCTCGCGCACCTTGGGCTCGGGGCGCTGCTGCAGCCGGTCCATGAGAGAGGGGCGCTGCTGGCCGAGGGGGGTGCCGCGCCGGCCACCGCCGTAGACCGTGTACTTGACGTCGAGGTGGTTGACGATGACCGTCGGGGTGGGCTCGGGAGCCTGCTGCGGGGTGGGGTCAGCCACGGCCGTACCTCGCCTCGTCGCGCCAGAAGACCACCAGCCCGATGGTCACCAGACCGATGGCCCAGGCGGCCATGACGAGCCAGTCGGTGAGCACGACGTCGTGGTCCGGGTCGGTGAGCAGCGCCTGCCGGCCGGTCGTCAGCATGAGCGAGAAGGGCTGGTAGACGAGCATGTCCTGCGCGAGGTGGGGCAGCCCCTTCGCGTAGTGCGCCACCGGGAAGAAGACCCCCGAGACGTACCGCAGCAGCCGCACCATGACGGGGATGAGGTTGCCCATGTCGCGCGAGGCATTGACGATCCGCGCGCAGATGAAGGCGACGCCGAGCAGGGCCAGCCCCTGCATGATCACGGCGACGGGGAAGAGGAGCCACTCCCAGTCCGGCGTCTCGCCCGTGATGAGCATCAGCCCGAAGAGCAGGGCGAAGGCGGGGACGGCGGCCAGCAGCTCGGTGAGCATGACCGACATCGGCAGGATCGCGCGGGGGAAGTGGAGCGCACGCACGAGCGAGGTGTTGCTCGAGATCGCCTTGGCCCCCCGGGTGATGACGGAGGACGTGAAGGCGAACATGATGACGCCGATCGCGAGGAAGGCCACGAAGTTGGCCACCCCGCCCCGGGTGTCGAGGAGCAGCCCGAAGATGAGGAAGTAGCTGCCGATGAGGAAGGCGGGGTTGAGCAGCGCCCAGAGCTGACCGAGGTGGTTGCCTTCGTTCTGGGCGCGGGTCTGGGCAGAGGAGAGGGTCCACAGGAAGGACCTCCGCTGCCAGAGGTCGGCGAGATAACGCCCGAGCTGCGGACGCTCCGAGAGCGTCCGCAGCCCGTGGGAGGCCGCGAGGTCCGCGGCCTCCTTCGGTGTCAGTGGTGAGGGAAGTGAGGCCCGCGGTGGGGCCTCGGTCACAGCCGCTCGACCTTGTCGCTGTCCGCGGCGACACCCCGGGTGTCGAAGAAGCGCTGCGCCTTGCCGGCCAGGTCCTCGATGTCGAAGGTCTTGTGGTTCTGCACGAGGACCGTCAGGTCCGCGGCGGCCACGGCGGCGTCGAGGTCGTCGACGCGGGTCGCCTCGGGCACGGCCTTCCAGTTGTCGACCTTGGCGTCGAAGTACTGGACGGACGCCCCCTTCGCGATGAGCTGCTGCGCCAGGGGCACGGCGGGCGACTCCCGCTGGTCGGCGATGTCCGGCTTGTAGGTGACGCCGAGGAGGAGGACGGTCGAGCCGCGCAGCGGCTTGCTGTCCTCGTTGAGGATGTTCTGCGCGCGCTGCACGACGTAGGCCGGCATCGTCGCGTTGATCTCCTGGGCCAGCTCGACGAAGCGGAAGGGGTAGCCGAGCTTCGCGCGGACGTTGTAGGAGAGGTAGTTGGGGTCGATCGGGATGCAGTGCCCGCCGACGCCGGGGCCGGGGTAGAAGGCCTGGAAGCCGAAGGGCTTGGTCTTGGCCGCGGCGATGACGTCCCACAGGTCGATGTCGAGGTCGTGGCAGAAGCGCGCCATCTCGTTGACCAGGGCGATGTTGATGTGGCGGTAGGTGTTTTCGAGCAGCTTGGCCGTCTCGGCCTCGCGGGTGCCCTTGGCGCGGACGACCGTGTCGACGAACTGGCCGTAGAAGGCAGCGGCGGCGTCACCGCACTCGGGGGTGTGGCCACCGACGACCTTGGGGGTGTTCTTGGCGCCGAACTGCTCGTTGCCCGGGTCGATGCGCTCGGGCGAGAAGGCGAGGTGGAAGTCCTTGCCCGCCACGAGGCCACCGGCCTCGAGGGCCGGACGGACGACCTCGTCGGTCGTGCCCGGGTAGGTCGTCGACTCGAGGATGATCGTCTGGCCGGGCTGCAGGTGCTCGGCGATCGTCTTGACGGCCGAGTTGATCGGGCCGAGGTCGGGCCCGCCGTCCTCGGACAGCGGCGTGGGCACGCAGATGACGATCGTCTTGACCTCGTCGAGACGGGACGGGTCGGTGGTGGCCTCGAAGCCGGCGGCGATCATCGCGGCGATGTCGTCGTCGGAGAGGTCATCGATGTGGGAGACACCGGAGTTGAGAGCGTCGACGACACCCTGGTTGATGTCGAAGCCCAGGACCTTGACCCCGACGCGGGAGGCCTCCTGGGCGAGGGGCAGTCCGACGTACCCCTGACCGATGATCGCGACGTCCATTGACATGCTGCTCCTTGATGCAGGTATGTGGCTTGTGGAGTGTACAGGCGAGGCCTGCTCGCGCGGCCCAGCCGCGCCACGGCTCGCCGGGTCCCGGTGGCCCGTCATGACAGGATGCAGGCCCATGGGACCCGTCGCCACGCACGCACCTCCTCGGGTGGTCCTCATGTCGAGCAACGGCACGGGCATGGGGCACCTGACCCGGCTGCTCGCCTACGCGCAGGGGCTCGAGGGCCTCGACGTGCGCTTCCTGTCGATGTCGACCGCCGTCCCCGTCGTCGGACAGCTCGGGCACCGGTACGAGTACCTGCCCTCGCGGGGCAGCACCGGTCTGCGGGCCGCGACCTGGCGGCGCCTCTTCCTCGACCGTCTCGTCGAGTACCTGCGCCGCACGCGGCCGGACGTCGTCGTCTTCGACGGCACCCACCCCTACGCCGGCATGGACCTGGCGCGCGAGGCCGTGCCGGGTGCCCGCTGGGTGTGGTCCCGCCGGGCGATGTGGCGGCCCGACCGCAATGTCGACCAGCTGGCCAAGGAGTCGTGGTTCGACCTCGTCCTCGAGCCCGGAGACCTCGCCGGGGCCTCCGACCGGGGGGCCACCGTCGGCCGCGACGCCCGGAGGGTGGGTCCGGTGACCCTCGTCGACACGACCGACCTGCAGGACCGCGCGACCGCTCGGCGCGAGCTCGGCCTGCCTGCCGACGCCCCGCTCGCGCTCGTCTCCCTCGGCGCGGGCAACATCAACGACACGCGCGGTGACCTCGGGGCCGTCGTCGCGGGGCTGTCCGCCCTCGGCGTCGGTGCATGCGTCACCCAGGCGGCGATCGCCGAGCAGGCCGGCACCAGCCTGGACGTGCACCACGTGCAGGACTTCCCGATCAGCCGCCGCTTCGCCGCCTTCGACCTCGCGGTGAGCGCTGCGGGGTACAACTCCTTCCACGAAAACCTCCGCCTCGGCCTGCCGACCCTCTTCGTGCCCAACACGCGGACCAACCTCGACGACCAGGAGACCCGGGTCGAGCACGCGGTGCGGGCCGGATGGGCGCTGGGCGCCACCGACCTCGCCGCCGCGCCGACGCAGTCCCTGCTCGCCGACCTCCTCGACCGCGGACCGGCCATGGCCGCGACCGCCCGCGCGGCGGACCCCGGCAACGGCGCCCCCGCCGCGGCCGACGCGATCCGCGAGCTGGTGTCCCTCCCTTCGACCGGAGCCGTCCGATGAGCAGCGCCGCCCCGCCCCCCAGCAGCCGCCTGAGCACCCTGGCCCGCCGCGTGCGGACCGCGCCGGGCTACCGGCAGGTGACCGACAGCATCCTGCCGCGCATCCGTGGCAGCGAGACGGTCGTCGACCTGCTCACCCGCCTCGTCGGCGAAGGGGGGCGCCTCGGCGGCTCCAGCCACCCCCTCGTCACGGCGAAGGGGGTCGACACGGCCGGCGCGGACCGCTGGCCCGTCGTCGTCATCACCCTCGACGACCCCGACGGGGAGCGCCCCGCGACGCCGGAGGAGGTCGCCCAGGTCGTCGCCGAGATCGGGCGGCTGCAGGAGCGGCTGCGGTGCTTCCGCGCGGTCTTCCTCGTCACCGGCGACGCCCTGGACGTCGTCCGGCGCGCGGGCCATGCCGTCGAGCTGCTGCCCGACCCCGCCGACATCGGCGACGCGGCGGCGGTGCGCCGGCACCGCGCTCGCCGGGTCGTCGCGATGACCGACCACTACCGGGCATGGCTCGTCCTCGACGTCCCCGCCGCGCGCAGGGCCGGGCTCGCACCCGCCCAGGTCGAGCTGCTCGAGGCCCTGCCCGGCTACCTCGCCGACCAGCACGACCTGCACGACCTGCCCGCGCTGACCGGCATCACCGACGCCGGCGGTACCGGCCGCGGCGTCTGACACCGGCGCGGGCGCGCGGGTAGTCTCGCCGGGTGGCTGACCTGAGAGACCTGCGCGACCGACTCGTCCGACGACTGCGCCGACGGGGCTCGACACCCGCGACCCCGGCGACCCCCGCGGACGCGCAGGCGGCTACCCGCCTCGCCGAGCTGACCGGTGCCGGTCGCCACGAGGAGGCGCTCGCCCTCGCGCACGAGGAGTACGACCGGCTCGCGCAGCAGAGCGACCCCGACACCGCCCTCCTCCGGCAGATCCAGATGAGCGCCTCCAAGGCGGGCAACCTCAGCCTGCACATCAAGACCCTGCGGCGCCGCATCGAGGTCATGCCCCACGACACGGGCCTGCCGAAGTACCTGCGCGCCGCCGAGGGACGCTGGCACGAGTCCGAGCCGGGCTGGCTCCCGACGATCGACCCCGCCGTGCTCGCGGCGCTGCCGGAGCCGGCGGAGCGCGACCGGTCGCGCACCAAGGTGCTGCACCTGCTGAAGATCGGGATGCCCCAGCGGCAGAGCGGCTACTCCATGCGCAGCATGTACACGCTCACCGGTCAGCTCGACGCCGGGCTCGACCCGGTCGCCGTCACGGCGCTCGACTTCCCCCGGAGCATCGGCATCGACGACGTGCCCGACGAGGAGACCGTCGGCGGGGTGCGCTACCGGCACCTGCTGCGCGAGCAGATCCCGGACAAGGAGCCGTGGGACGAGTACCTCAGCGCCTACGCCACCGCGCTCGCTCCTGTCGTCGCGCAGGAGGCGCCCGACCTCATCCACGTCCACTCCGGGCACCGGGGCACCGAGGCCGCGCTCGTCGCGATGGCCGTCGGCGCGGCGCTCGACGTCCCCGTCGTCTACGAGGTGCGGGGCTTCTTCGAGTCGCTGTGGACCCAGGACACCGCGTGGGCCGAGCGGGCCGAGGTCTACGAGCGCCGACGCGCCGCCGAGGCGCACTGCCTGCGGCAGGCCGCCGCCGTCGTGACCCTCAGCGAGTCGATGAAGGACGACATCGTCGCCCGCGACGTCGACCCCGCGCACGTCCACGTCGTGCCCAACGGCGTCGACCCGTCGGCCTTCGTCCCCGTCGAGCGTGACGAGGCGCTCACCGAGCGGCTCGGGCTGACCGGGCGCTTCGTCTTCGGCTACGTCTCCAACCTCGACCACTTCCGCGAGGGACAGGAGCTGCTCATCGACGCGGCGCTCGAGCTGCGCCGTCGAGGCGTCGACGCCACCGCGCTCGTCGTCGGCGACGGCAAGCGTCGCGAGCTGCTCGAGGAGCACGCCCGGGAGTGCCAGGCGGGCGACGCGGTCCACTTCACCGGTCGCATCCCGCACGACGAGGTGTCGCAGTACTACGCGCAGGTCGACGTCTTCGTCATCCCGCGCGTCGACGAGCGAGCGGCGCGGCTCGTCACGCCGCTCAAGCCTTACGAGGCCATGGCGCTCGGGGTGCCGCTCGTCGTCTCCGACCTGCCGGCGCTGCAGGAGATCACCGGCGACGGCGACCGCGGCGAGACCTTCGTGACGGGTGACGCGACGTCGCTCGCCGACGTGCTCGAGGAGCTCGCCGGGTCGAGCGAGCGCCGCGCCGAGCTGTCGTCGCGCGCCCGCGAGTGGGTGCTGGGGCACCGCACCTGGGCCCACAACGACGACCGCTACGCGCGGATCTACGCCTCCGTGCTCGACTGACCGAGCAGCCCCCGGTAGACGCCGTCGACGCGGCTGGTGATCTTGTGCCAGTCGCGCTCCTCGACGACCCACGTGCGAGCGGCCTCGCCGAGGCGGGCGCGCTGCTCCGTGTCGTCGAGCAGCTCGTCGAGGACCCGAGCCAGGTCGGTCGCGTCGCCCTTGGCGAAGAGACGGCCGGTGACCCCGTCCTGGACGATCTCGGCGAGGGCGGCGACGTCCGACGCCACGACGGTCTTGCGCATCGCCATCGACTCGAAGGGCTTGATCGGCGAGATCATCTCGCACACCTTGAGCGGCTTGCGCGGGAAGGGCGTGATGTCGACCAGGCTCAGGTAGTCCTCGACGTCCTCGTGGGGGATCCGCCCGGTGAAGGTGATGACGTCACCCAGGTCGAGCTTCATGACGATCTTGTGCAGGGCCTTCTGGTGGGCGCCGTCCCCGACGACGAGGACGTGGAAGTCGCTGCGCTGCTCCCGCAGCTGCGCGACCGCCTGGAAGAGCAGGTCGAGACCCTCGTAGTGGACGAGCCCGCCGATGTAGCCGATGACCGTCTTGCCCGCGACGCCGAGGCGCTGGGCGAGCTCCTCATCGCGCTCGCGGGGGGTGAAGCGTGAGGCGTCGACGCCGTTGGGGACGACGGTGATGCGCTCGGGGTCGACACCCAGGCGGACCATCTCGCGGCCGAGGGCCTCGGTGATGACGAGGACCGCGTCGGCCTCACGCGCGACGGTCCCCTCGAGCAGGTCGAGGTAGTCGCGCCGCGGGGAGGCGGAGAAGAGCGGCTGCCGGGCGTCCTCGAGCAGCTGCTTGAGCCCCCGCATCTCGTAGACGAAGGGGAGGCCGAGCTGGCGGGCCGCGCTCAGGCCGGCCATGCCGACGTCGTAGAGGCTCGACGCGTGCACGAGGCTCGCGCGGCGGTCGCGGGCCAGCTCGGCGATGCCGGCGGCGCCTCGCTCGACGTAGGGCGGCAGCGGGGCTCGCGGGTACTCGCGCACCCCGTCCTCGAGGAGACGGTGGTAGGGGATGCCGTCGACGACGTCGACGGGTGCCGGCGTGCGCTCGTCGTCGGCGCTCCACCACAGGTCGAAGGGGAAGCCGAGCCGGGTCACGGCCGCCATGTCCCACCCCTGGACCGCGAGGCCCGTGAGGATGCCGTGCGAGCGGGTGGCGTAGCCGCCGGAGCGGATGGGCAGGGACTGGCCGAGCACGGAGACGACCGAGCGCGGGTCCAGCTCGCTGCTCGCGGGGGCCGGGGCGGCGGCCGGGGGCTGCCAGGGGTCGGCGAGGATCGCCTGCTCGTCTGCCGCGTCGGCGGCCAGTCGGCGGCGCAGGTCACCCTCGACCTGGTCAGGCGCGAACTCCGCGGCACGGGCCGCCAGGGAGGTCCAGCCGAGGGACATGGCCAGCTTGAGCACCCGCTGCCACAGCGTGTCGGGCACGCGGGCTGCGATGCTCGCGTCGAAGGCGCCGAGCTGCTCCTCGAGCTCGTCGAGACGGCGCGATCGGAGCAGGCTGCGCACGAGCGCGGCGGCGCCGCCGTCACGGGCGAGCACGTCGGTGACGACGGCCGGGTCGAGGTGGTCGTCGGAGAGGGCCTCGTGGACCTGCAGGTCGGTGATGAGGCGGTCGACGTCGATGAGGTCGAGCTCGGGGTGGGCGGCGGCGATCCGCTCGCGCCAGTCGTGCACCCGACCCAGCTCGTCGGCCGGGGCGTCCTTGAGGGTCTTGACCGCCTTCGTCAGCTCGGAGGCATCGGCGGGCACCCGGGAGAGCGCGGCGTCCTGCGCGCGGGCCAGGATCTGTGGCGACTCCGCCTTGCGCCCCGCACGGGCCCACCGCAGGATGTCCATCGCCGTGCCGTCGCCGGAGGTGACGAGCCGCTCGTAGAGCCCTGCCGCCTTGACGAAGTCGTCCGTGGCCCAGGCCGCGGAGGCGGTGGACCGCACGGTCGAGGGCGGCGAGTCGTCGGTCAGCTCCGCCTCCAGCCGGGCGAGGGCGACGCTGGGGTTCTTGCGGATGAGGCGGTTGGCGGTGGCCACGCGGCCCTTCTGGGCGAGCCGCTGCACGCCAGCCGGCCCGCGCTCGGCGGGCAGGTACCCGGCGAAGGGGAGCAGGCGTGCGCGGATGCGGCGCTGGAGCGGTGCCTTGGGGCTCATGGGCGATACCTGTCAGTTGGGGTCAGGGGCGGTGGGGGTGGCCACCAGGTCGTGGAGGGTGCGGGTCCAGGCGGCCTCTCGCGCCGCGGTGGCGGCGTCGGCGGCAGCCGGCTCGGCGAGGAGCTCGGCGAGGGCGGCGCCGACCTCGTCCGGGGCGACGCACCGGATCCGACCGGTCAGCCCGCTGGGGGCGGCGTCGGTGCCGACGACGCAGGGCAGGCCCGCAGCGAGGGCCTCGCGCGTCGCGTGCTCGGCGGCCCGGCCCCACACGCCGAGGTGGACGAAGGCGTCGATGTGGGAGAGGAACTCGCGCGGCGTCATGCCGGTCCCGGCGAAGGAGAGCCAGGACGGCGGCGGGCGACGCCGCCCGAGGGCCTTGGTCACCGCGCCGAGCCCGTGCAGACAGTGGACCTCGACGGGGACCTCCCCCCGGTCGGCGAGCACGACCGTGCCGGGGTGGGCGGCCCGGATCGCGGTGGCCGGCTCGGGCCAGTGCTCGCGGGCATCGGGGAGGTGGTGGCCGATGGCGATGCCGTCGGCGGCGCTCGGGCGACGGTGCCCGGGCACCTCGAGCCAGCGGGCGCCGACGACGTCGGCGAGGTCGGCGTCGGTCCAGCGGTCGGCGGGGACGGCGGCGCGCACGGGGGAGCCGGGCTCGTGGACGGCGGCCGGCCCGCCCCACGTCGGGGTGACGCCGAAGAGCTCGGCGCAGCGGGAGTCGACGGCGGCGACGGTCCAGCCCTGCGGCTCGGCGGTGTCGGTGACGACGAGGACGGAGCCGGGGCGCAGGCCGGCGCCGTCGAGGTGGAGCACGCTCTCCGGGGAGGTGACGACGAGCAGGTCGACGGCGTCGTCCTCGTGGGCGCTGGTCAGGCCGAGACGGCCCAGGCGCACGTCGGTGGAGACGCCGGGCAGCAGGTCGAGCCGCTTGGTCGACAACGGGCGGGGCGCCTCGGCGTGGGCGATCGCGGTCCGCAGCCCGCTCGCGGAGGCGGTGCGGGCCACGCCCAGCGTCCGCAGGGCGTCGGGGGCCACGGGCCGGATGTCGCCGAGGACGACGACGTCCCAGGCGACGGCCGGGTCGCGTTGGTCGCGGTCGGCGTACCAGCCGTGCCGGGGGAGGGGGAAGGGCCGGGTCGAGCCGGGGCCGGGGGCGATCCGGCCGGTCGCGAGCTGCTCGTGCCACTCGAGGTAGCTGTCGCGGTAGGCGAGCCGGTCCCAGCGGGTCCACCCGGGCACGGCGTCGTCGCGGGAGAGCGAGCCGACGCGCAGCTGCGTGATCGCGAGCGGTGAGGGGTGCGACAGGTCGCGCACGCTGCCCGGGCGGACGGCCCGCAGGCGCAGCGGCAGCTCCATGTCGCCGGACTTGCGGGTGACGTCGAAGTCGCCGACGAGCTCGGTCACCTGTGCGATGTCGAGGAGGAGGGAGCTGGCGTTGAGCCGTCGGGCGGGGTAGCCGACGAAGGTCATCGTCAGGTCGGGGTAGGAGCGCAGCGTCCACGTCCGGTTGGCGAGCACCCGGGGGAAGTCGAGCAGGTGCCGGACCTGGTGCTCGATGCGTCGTGGGTGGGTCCAGTCGTCGCTGTCCTGGAAGGTCATCCAGCGGCCGCGCGCGACGGTGAGCGCGAGGTTGCGCGCGGCGTAGGTGCCGGCATTGCGGGGGGCGCGCACGACCCGCACGCGGGGGTCGAGGGCCGCGACCTCCTCGAGCAGTGCGTCGGAGCCGGGGCCGGAGGCGTCGTCGACGATGATGAGCTCGAGGTTGCGCCAGGTCTGCTGGAGCACCCCGCGGACGGCCAGCCGGAGGTCGGCGTCGGGGCGGTAGGCCGACATGACGACGCTCACGAGGTCGCCGTCGACGGCGGCGTCGAGGGTGGTGGTGAGTCGCTGGTAGACCGTGTCGTGCCCCTCGGGGGGCACCAGCTCGACCGGCTCGAGGCCGTCGGGGGTGTGCACCTCGTTGAGCACCGCGAGCCAGTCCCGCTCGGCGGCGGCGAGCGCGTCGCCGGTCAGGCCGGCACCGGTGCGGTGGGGATTGGCCAGGTCGGTGCGCAGCACCCACCGCTCGGCGTCGGTCAGCGGCAGGTCGGGCTTGGCGAGGACCTCGCGCAGCTGGTCCTCCCGCCCGGCACGCAGCAGCAGGGAGGTCCAGACGGACAGTGCCTCCGGACGAAGGGAGCCGACCCCGCCCGCCGCGACGGCGTCGTCGAGGACGGCCAGACCCCGGGTGTGGGACCCGTCGGCGCCGCCCAGGGCGAGGACCCGGCCGAGCACGTCGGTGTGGCCCCCGGCCCGCAGGACCTCACGGGCGAAGGGACTGCGGGTGCGCAGGGCAAAGGCGGCATAGGCGTCGAGGTCCGACGCGGTCAGCTGCTGCGCCGCGTCGGGGACGAGGCCGGTGGGGGAGTCCCCCATCAGCGCGTCCGGTCCCGCCGACCATCCGCGAGGGCGTCGAGCACCTCGACGCGGGTGCGCTCGGTGCTGGCGACGAGGCGGGCTCCGAGGGCGTCGACGCGCTGCGTCAGCTCGGCCACGTCGGTGGAGGCGGCGCCGCCTGCGCTGGCCCGGGGAGGGGCGCCCCACGGGCCGACGACGACCACGGTGGTGACGAGCTGCATGAGCGCCAGGCCGACGACAGCGGCCTCCCAGCCGACGAGAGCGGCCAGGGCGACGGTGATCAGCAGGAGCACGGCCTGCGCGGCGACCACGGTCGAGGAGCGGCGCAGGAGCGCACGGGCGGATCGCGGGTCAGAGCCCATGGGCGTCGTCCTCGTGGTGCGTGGGTGCGGGAACCATCCGCAGCATCCTAAGCCTCGTGCCGGGTCGGGGCAGGAGCGCCGTGCGAGACTGTCTGCGGCCCGAGAGTCTCGACCGTCCCCGACCCATCCAAGGAGAACGACCCGTGGCGCCTCTTGTTCTGCACGTGACCGGTGCTCGCCCCAACTTCCCCAAGGCGGCGCCCGTCCTCGAGGGGCTCGGCGCGTACGACGTCGAGCAGCTGCTCGTCCACACCGGTCAGCACTACGACGACAAGATGTCCGACATCTTCTTCCGGCAGCTCGGCATCCCGAAGCCGGACGTCAACCTCGGTGTCGGCTCGGGTGCCCACGGGGCGCAGACGGCCAAGGTCATGGAGGCGCTCGAGGAGCTCTTCACCGAGCGCCGCCCCGATCTCGTCGTCGTCTACGGCGACGTCAACTCCACGGTCGCCGCTGCGCTCGTCGCCTCGAAGATGGGCATCACCTTCGCCCACGTCGAGGCCGGCCTGCGCTCCTTCGACATGACGATGCCGGAGGAGATCAACCGGCTCGTCACCGACAAGCTCTCCGACCTGCTGCTCACGACGAGCACGGACGCGATCGGTCACCTCGGCAACGAGGGCACCGACCCGGACAAGATCCACTTCGTCGGCAACCCGATGATCGACACGCTGCTCAAGAACAAGGAACGCTTCGACCCCGAGGCCGTGCGCGGCGAGGTCGGCATCGAGGGTGACTACATCGTCGCGACGCTGCACCGGCCGGGCAACGTCGACGACCCGGAGGACGTCAAGGCGCTCGTCGCCGCCATGCACGCCGTCGCCGACCAGGCCCAGGTCGTCATCCCGCTGCACCCGCGCGGCCGGGCCCGGCTGGAGGAGGCCGGCTTCCTCGACCACCCGGGCATGCGCGTCATCGACCCGCTCGGCTACATCGAGTTCATGGGCCTCGTCCGCGGCGCCGCCGCGGTCGTCACCGACTCCGGTGGCGTCCAGGAGGAGACGACGATCCTCGGGGTCCCGTGCCTCACCCTGCGCCCCAACACCGAGCGCCCGGTGACCATCACCCACGGCACCAACCAGCTCGTCACGCGCGAGACGCTCTCCGAGCGGGTCCGCGAGGTCCTCGCCACCGGCCCGCTCGAGACCTGGGACACGCCGCCCCTGTGGGACGGCCACGCCGGTGAGCGCATCGCCAAGGTGCTCGCCGCGGCCGTGGGTGCCGCTCGTCGAGGCGAGGCGTGACCGCAAGCTCGGGGGACACACGTCTGAGCGCCGAGGCCAGGGAGAGCGCCGCCGAGGCGCACCACGGGGCGAAGGGGGGCAAGAACCTCCGCGGTGACATCGAGGGCCTGCGGGCCATCGCCGTCGGCACCGTGCTCCTCTACCACGTCGGCATGCCCTTCCTGCCCGGCGGCTTCGTCGGCGTCGACATCTTCTTCGTCATCTCCGGCTTCCTCATCACCTCGCTGCTGCTGCGCGAGACGGTGCGGTCCGGGCGCATCTCGATCGCGGACTTCTACGCCCGCCGGGCTCGACGGCTGCTGCCGGCCGCCTCGGTCGTCCTCGTCTTCACGGCGATCGCCGGGTGGTTCGTCCTCTCCGGTGGCGACCGGGCCAACCTCGGCGTCGACGTCATCGCGGCGACCTTCTACGTCATCAACTGGGCGCTCGCCCTGCGGTCGGTCGACTACCTCGCCGAGGACGACGCACCGTCGGCGCTGCAGCACTACTGGTCGCTGTCGGTCGAGGAGCAGTTCTACGTCGTCTGGCCGCTCGTCATCATCGTCGGGCTCGTGCTCGCCCGACGCCTGTCGGTGCGCGCCAAGCCGCTGCTCTTCGGCGTCCTGTCCGTCATCGCGCTCGCCTCCCTCACCTACTCGGTGGTCCACACGGCGGCGAGCCCGGCGACGGCCTACTTCTATACGACGACCCGCGTCTGGGAGCTGGCGATCGGGGCCCTGCTCGCCTTCCTCGTGCTGCGGCTGACCGCCCTGCCGCGGATCGCCGCCGAGGTGCTGTCGGGCATCGGGCTGGTGCTCGTGCTGGGTGGGGCCTTCATGCTCGACGAAAAGGTCGCCTGGCCCGGCTCGTGGGCCCTGGTGCCCACCGTCGGGGCGGCACTCATCATCGCGGCCGGCTGCTCGACGCAGCGCACCGTGGCCGCCCGGCTGCTCAGCCTGAAGCCGATGGTCTGGATCGGCGGCCTGTCGTACGCGATCTACCTGTGGCACTGGCCCCTCATCACGCTGGCCCAGCAGGCCTACCCCGACGTGCGGCTGCGCCACCTGGCCCTGCTCGGCGTCCTCTCGGTCGTCCTCGCCTGGCTGACCAAGCACCTCGTCGAGGACCCGATCCGGTTTCACCCCGGCCTGAGCGCCAAGGCCTCGCGGGGGCTGCTCTTCGGCCTCGCGTCGATGGTGGTGACGACCCTCGTCGGCACGGCGGTCTGGGCCTCGGTGCCCAAGCTCGACCCCGACGCGCAGGTCGAGGGGGCGACGACCCTCGTCGCCGACGCCGCGAGCGAGGACTGGAGCGTGGACGACGAGGCGGTCGCGCAGCTGCCGACCTCCGGCGACGTCGTGCCCGACCCCGCTGTCGCCACCGAAGACAACCCCTCGTACTACGAGGACGGCTGCCAGATGACCAACGGCACCGTCGACGTCGACCCCTCGTGCGTCTACGGCGCGCAGGACGGCGACACGAGCATCGCCATCCTCGGTGACTCCAAGATGGGGCAGTGGTTCCCCGCGGTCGAGTCCATCGCCGACAGCGAGGGCTGGCGCCTGGAGCTCTACCTCAAGGCGGCCTGCCCCTTCACCTACGCCGGCGCCAACAAGGCCGAGTGCTCGACCTACAGCCGCAACGTCGTGGGGCACATGGAGTCCGAGGGCGCCCCCGACATCGCGATCGTCTCGCAGAGCACGACCGACTCGCCCAAGCTCCGCGAGGGCATGGCAGAGGCCATCGGTGACCTGCGCTCGCAGGGCACCGAGGTCGTCGTGCTCGCCGACACCCCGCGACCCAAGGACGAGGTCTACGCCTGCGTCGAGGAGCACCGTGAGGACTTCGCGCAGTGCGACTTCCCCGCAGCGGGCACGGGACGTGCGGGCAACGGCACATCGGCGCTGCGGGCCGTCGCGAAGGCGGAGGACCTCCCCTTCGTCGACCTCAACGAGTGGATCTGCCCGCCCGGGCGCGACACGTGCCCGGCCGTCGTCGGCGGCACCCTCGTCTACCGCCAGGGCAGCCACATCACGGCCAGCTACATCCGCTCGCTGACGCCCATGCTCTACCGCGCGCTCGCGGCCGAGGAGCTGACGCAGCGGCAGGCGGGCCAGATCACCGTGGACGACATCCCGTAACCCCGGGCAGGGACGACGAAGGGCGCCACCCCGGTGGGGGTGGCGCCCTTCGTCTTGGCTCCGGTGGCCAGGGGCGGGGTCGAACCGCCGACCTTCCGATTTTCAGTCGGACGCTCGTACCAACTGAGCTACCTGGCCGAGCCGGTCCGAACCGGACCAGCGAGCGACCCTGACGGGACTCGAACCCGCGACCTCCGCCGTGACAGGGCGGCGCGCTAACCAACTGCGCTACAGGGCCTTGGTGTGCAAGGCACGTGCACGATACTGCTGTGCGTATCCCCAACGGGATTCGAACCCGTGCTACCGCCGTGAAAGGGCGGGGTCCTAGGCCGCTAGACGATGGGGACCCGTCTCCGAGAACCCCCTCGCTACGCAGCAGGCAGCACCCGAATCCGTCGAGGACTCGAGAAGCATACGAGACACATCGCCGATCGCCAAAACGAGCGCGTCGGTCCCTGCAGGACCGGGTGCCGACGGTCCGTCCGCAGCGGAATGCCTGCACCCCGCAGTTACCCTGAGGGGTGGCCCCCTGACCAGCACACGAAGGACCCATGGTGGAGACAGACACGGCGCCCGGCTCGTCCGGACGGTTGACCGAGGGGCTGCCCGAGCGGCGCTTCCGGCCCGAGCTGCACGGCCTGCGCGGCCTGGCGATCCTGCTCGTCGCGCTCTTCCACGTCTTCGGGCACGGCCGCGTCTCCGGCGGTCTCGACGTCTTCCTCGTCGTCTCCGGCTTCCTCTTCACCGGCATGCTCCTGCGCGAGGCCGCGACGACCGGGCGGATCCGCGTCGGTCCCTACATCGGCCGGCTGGCCCGACGCCTGCTGCCGGCCATGGTCACCGTCGTGGCCGTCACGACCGTCGCCGGACTGCTCGTGCTGCCCGAGAGCCGCTGGAACGCGCTGCTGCGCGAGGCCGCCGCCTCGGTGCTCTACGTGGAGAACTGGGAGCTCATCAAGAGCCAGCTGGCCTACGAGGCCGCCGGAGCGGACACGAGCGTCTTCCAGCACATCTGGTCGCTCTCCGTGCAGGGGCAGTTCTACCTGCTGTGGCCCGTGCTGACGATCGTCGCCGTCGTCGTGGCGCGCCGCCTCGGCATGCGCGCCCGGACCGCGATGATCGTCGTCTCCGTCCTCGTCATGGCGGCCTCCTTCCCCTTCGCCGTCTACATGCACCACGCCCAGCAGGCCAACGCCTACCTCAACACCGGCACGCGCCTGTGGCAGCTCGCCTTCGGTGCGCTCATCGCCCTGCTCGGCGCCGAGGTGCTCCCGCGCGCGATCCGCCCGGTCACCGGCTGGATCGGCCTGCTGCTCATCATCACCTGCGGCTTCTTCCTCGACGGCGGCCAGCTCTTCCCCGGCCCGTGGGCCCTGTGGCCCGTCCTCGGCTTTGCGCTCGTCATGTGGTCCGAGCACGACGCCCGGTGGGGCGTGACGCGGGTGCTGCAGCTGCGGCCCTTCGCCTGGGTCGGCGACATCTCGTACGCCTTCTACCTGTGGCACTGGCCGATCCTCGTGCTGTGGATCAGCCACAGCGGACACGAGCGGGTCGGCCTCCTCGAGGCCGTCGGCATCCTCGCGCTCGCCATCACGCTCGCCCAGCTCACGCTGCGCCTCGTCGAGCGCCCGGTCACCGCCCGCCTCGGCTCCCGGCCCGGCCCGGCCATGGCGCTCGGAGCCGCGCTCGTCGTGCTCGTCGCGGCACCCACCGCACTCGGCGCCCAGGCGATCACCCGCCATGAGCAGGACGAGCTGGCGCGTCAGGAGTCGCTCACGCGCGTCGCCGCGGAGGACAAGGTGCTCGGCTCCGCCGACAAGCCGCTCGTGCTCGACAACCCCGGCGCCCGCGACCTCGACCCGGACAGCTGGGTGGACGCCGCGCCCGACGCCGAGCTCATCCCCGAGCTCGGCGTGCTCGAGAAGGACCAGCCCGACTACTACGACAAGCCCTGCCGCCAGCAGGCCGACGGGCCCGGCACGGAGAAGCCGCTGATCTGCGACGACCCCGATCACCCCGAGGGCTCGCCCGGCTGGGAGGAGATGCCCGTCGTCGTCGTCGCTGGCGGCTCGCACGCCGGCCAGTGGGTGCCCGCCTTCGAGGAGCTCGGTCGTCAGCACGGCTGGCGCATCCTCGTCGCCGACAAGGGCGGCTGCCAGCTGACGAGCAACCACGGCCAGTACCCGCGACCGCGCGACATCACCCCGCGCAGCTCGTGCGTCGCCTGGAACAAGGAGATCGTCGACGTCCTCGACGACCTCGACCCCGACCTCGTCGTCACCATCGGCACGACCAGCCTCGGTGCGCCGGAGAGCACCTCGCGCGGCTTCCTCGACAAGTGGGCCGAGCTCGAGGAGCGCGACATCCCCGTGCTGACGATGCGCGACAGCCCCCGCATCCGCAAGCCGCTGTCCGAGTGCCTCAGCCGCACCGACGACCCGAGCGACTGCGACACCCCGCGGGTCGGCAGCAAGAACTACGGACTGGCGGCGACGTCCCCCTTCGTCGGCCTGGAGGGCACCGACGGGATCGGCTACGTCGACCTGTCGGAGTACTACTGCCCGAAGGACACCTGCCCGGCGGTCGTCGGCAACGTCATCGTCTACCGCGACGCCTCGCACCTGTCGTCGACCTTTGTCCGCACGCTCGCCGCGCCGCTGTCGCGCGAGCTGCGCGAGCAGGCCCCCCAGCTCTACGAGTGAGGCTCAGCGCGGGGCGGCCCACTCCCGCACCCGCTCGGCCTCCCAGGTCGTGATGATCCGCTCGAGCGGCACCCCGAGCCGCTCCGCGCGCTCGGCGCCGTAGGCCTTCATCTCCAGCTGGCCGGGCGCGTGCGCGTCGGAGTCGACGGCGAAGAGGCAGCCGATCTCCAGAGCCAGCTCGACGAGCTCGTCGGGCGGGTCGCACCGCTCGGGGCGGGAGTTGATCTCCACCGCCACGTCGTGCTCGGCGCAGGCCTCGAAGACCGCGCGCGCGTCGAAGTCGCTCTGCGGGCGCGTGCCGCGCGAGCCGGTGACGAGACGACCCGTGCAGTGGCCCAGGACGTTGACGCGCGGGTTGGCGACGGCCGCGACCATGCGGGCGGTCATCGGGCCCCGCGCCATCTTGAGCTTCGAGTGCACCGACGCCGTGACGAGGTCGAGCCGCGCGAGCATCTCCGGCGTCTGGTCGAGACCGCCGTCGTCGAGGATGTCGACCTCGATGCCGGACATCACGGTGAAGGCGTCGCCGAGCGAGGCGTCGATCCGTGCGAGGAGGTCGAGCTGCTGCGCGAGTCGCTGCGCGGAGAGCCCGTTGGCGATCCGCAGGCGGGGCGAGTGGTCGGTGAGGACCATCCACTCCTGCCCGAGCTCGACCGCCGTGAGGACCATCTCGTCGATCGGGCTGCCTCCGTCGGACCAGTCCGAGTGCAGGTGGCAGTCGCCGATGATCGCCTCGGTGTAGGCGGTGCCGCCCTCGACGAGCGGGCCGCCGTGCTGTTCCTGCTGGGTGGCGAGGTAGTCGGGCAGCTCGCCGCGCACGGCCTGCTCGATGACCCCGGCCGTGGACCTGCCGATGCCGGCGAGCTCGGTGACGGTGCCCGCCTCGACCCGCTCGCGGACCTCCCCTTCGTCCAGCTCGCGCAGGGTCGCGACGGCGCCCCGGAAGGCCTCGACCCGCCGGCTGTGCTGCCGGGACCGCTCGAGGAGGAAGGCGACGCGACGCAGCGCCGCCACCGGGTCGACCGGGGTCTCCAGCGGGTCGAGGGACCTCACGACGTCACCAGGAGGTGTGCAGCGGTCGGCCCTCGGCGAAGCCGGCCGTCGACTGGAGCCCGACGAGTGCCCGCTCGTGGAACTCCTCGAGCGTCGTCGCGCCCGCGTAGGTGCACGAGCTGCGCACGCCGCCGACGATCTCGTCGATGACGTCCTCGACGCCCGGCCCCTGCGGGTCGACGTACATCCGCGAGTTGGAGATGCCCTCCTCGAAGAGGGACTTGCGAGCCCGGTCGAAGGGGGAGTCCGCCGCCGTGCGGTGCTGCACCGCCCGTGCCGACGCCATGCCGAAGGACTCCTTGTAGCGGCGTCCGTCCGCGTCGACGACGAGGTCACCGGGCGACTCGAGCGTGCCGGCGAACCAGGAGCCGATCATCACATTGCTCGCACCGGCGGCGAGGGCGAGGGCGACGTCGCGCGGGTGACGGACCCCGCCGTCGGCCCACACGTGCTTGCCCATCTCGCGGGCGGCCGCGGCACACTCGAGCACCGCGGAGAACTGCGGCCGACCGACGGCCGTCATCATCCGGGTCGTGCACATCGCGCCGGGGCCCACCCCGACCTTGACGATGTCGGCGCCCGCCTCGATGAGCTCGCGGGTGCCCTCGGCGGAGACGATGTTGCCCGCGACGACGGGCACGTGCGGGTCGAGGGCGCGGACGGCCGCGAGGGCGTCGAGCATCTTGCGCTGGTGGCCGTGCGCGGTGTCGACGACGAGCACGTCGGCGCCGGCCTCGAGCAGCGCGGCGGCCTTGCCGCCCACGTCGCCGTTGATCCCCACGGCCGCGGCGATCCGCAGACGGCCCTGTGCGTCGACGGCGGGGGTGTACATGCTGGCGCGCACCGCCCCCTTCGTCGTCTGGATGCCCACGAGCCGGCCGTCGGCGTCGACGACGGGCGCGACCCGGCGGCGGGCGCGGTGCAGCTCCTCGAAGGCCGCGCGGGGGTCGGCCCCGGCCGACAGGGTCATCGGGTCGGCTGACATGACGTCCAGGACCTGCGTGAAGCGGTCGACCCGGTCGAGGTCGCGCTCGGTGACCACCCCGACGGGGCGGCCGTCGCGCACGACGACACCCGCGCCGTGGGCCCGCTTGCTGATGAGGGCGAGCGCCTCGCCGGCGGTCGTGCTCGGCTCGAGCGTGATCGCGGTGTCGTGGACGAGGTCGCGGGCCTTGACCCACGAGATGACCTCGGCGACGACCTGCACGGGGATGTCCTGCGGGATGACCGTCAGACCACCGCGTCGGGCCGTCGTCTCGGCCATCCGGCGACCCGCGATCGCCGTCATGTTGGCGACGACGAGCGGGATCGTCGTGCCGGTGCCGTCCTGGGTGGTGAGGTCGACCTCGTGCCGACTCGCGACCTCGCTGCGCCTCGGCACCATGAAGACGTCGTCGTAGGTCAGGTCGAACTGGGGCACCAGGCCGTTGAGGAACTCCACGGTGACCAGTGTAGGGAGGGAGATGGGGCAGGATCGCAGGGTGAGCTTCCTGCAGGAGTCCCCCGCCGACGAGCGCCGCCGGGCCGGTCTGCGCCGCATGCGCACCGTGGCCACGGGGCTGCTCGTCCTCGCGGCGCTCGTCTACGTCATCACCCTGCGTCTCGACCACGGCGGCGTGTGGGGCTTCGTCAACACCGCCGCCGAGGCGGCGATGGTAGGAGCCCTCGCGGACTGGTTCGCCGTCACGGCGCTCTTCCGTCACCCGCTCGGCCTGCCCGTGCCGCACACGGCGCTCGTCAAGAAGCGCAAGGACGAGCTCGGACGCAGCCTGCAGGAGTTCGTCGCCGACAACTTCCTCACCGAGGAGATCGCGCGTGACCGGCTGGCCTCCGCGCACGTCGCCCAGCGCCTCGGTACCTGGCTCGGTGGCGCCGACCAGCGGCAGCGGGTGCTCACCGAGGTCGCCCGCGGTGGGACCCGCGCCCTCGAGCGGGTGGCCGACGAGGACGTGCACGACTTCCTCGAGCAGCTCCTCCTGCCGCGCCTGGCGCAGGAGCCGATCAGCCCGATCGCCGGGTCGCTCCTCGAGGGCGTCGTCGACGGCGGCAGCCACACCGGTCTCGTCGACCTCGGCATCGACGAGATCACCCGGTGGTTGCGGGACAACCCGGAGCTCTTCAAGCAGGTCGTCGGTGACAAGGCGCCGTGGTGGACGCCTGAGTGGGTCGACGACAAGGTCATCGACTGGACCTACCGGCAGGCGGTCACCTGGCTCCGCGAGATGCGCTCCGATGCCCGCCACCCGGCACGGGCGGCCCTCGACGACCTGCTGCGGCGCCTGGCGGCAGACCTGCAGCACGACCCCGAGGTCATGGCGAGCGCGGAGTCGCTCAAGGAGCGTCTGCTCGCGCACCCGCAGGTGCCCACGAGCGCCGTCGCCGTGTGGCAGTCGCTGCGCACCTCGCTCCTCGGGGCGATGGCCGACCGGGAGTCCTACTTCTGGCGCCGCGGCGACGAGCTGCTCACGCACCTGGGCGACCACCTCGCGCACGACGCGGCGTGGCAGCAGCGCCTCGAGACCCACCTGGGCGAGGTCGTCGCCTTCTTCGTCAACACCTACGGCGACGAGCTCGCCGAAGTCATCTCGGTGACCGTCGAGCGCTGGGACGCCGACGAGGCGAGTGAGCGGATCGAGCTCTTCGTCGGCCGCGACCTGCAGTTCATCCGGATCAACGGCACCGTCGTCGGCGCCCTCGCCGGCCTGGCGATCCACTCGGTGAGCGTGCTCATCGCCTGACGGAGACGGCCCGGCGCTAGCGTGCCCGCATGGGACTCTTCGACCGCCTCCGCAAGCGCCAGGACCCGACCGCCCCCGCGCGGCAGGTAGCGCAGGAGCCGGCCGTCGAGCTCTCGCCGGACGAGCTCGCCGAGCACGAGTCCGCGCTGCGTGGCTCGGCCCGGGTCACCTTTGCGACGACGCGGATGCCGATGGTGCAGCACGACGACCTCGCGACCGACGCGGCCGCCGAGGGGCTGCCGCTCGAGCGCGCCCGCGAGATCCTGCGCGAGGAGTGGGACCGGCGCGTCCAGCTGGCGCAGGAGCACCGCGATGACGACGACTCCGGCGCGGTGCGGCGGGCCTTCGTCGCGCTCAATGCCGAGGGGGTGCTCGCGGTGGAGGCCCTCGGGTACGACAACGACGAGGGTCACGAGCTCGCGACGGAGGAGGCCGGGGACGTCGGGGCGGAGGGCTACGTCTTCTTCCACGCCCAGGACGTCGAGCGCGTCGTCGACGGACCCGGCACCCTGCACCTGCGGTATGCCGCGGCGCGCTACACGGCGACGTCCGCTGCCGACAAGTACGCCGAGGACGAGGCGGTCGGTCGACGGGTCGTCGCGGCGCTCGAGGACGAGGGGCTCGCGCCGACGTGGGACGGGTCCGGCGCCAGCACGATCACCCTCGAGAGGCTGCGCTGGTACCCGGTGCCGGGCGACGCCTGAGCGCCGGAGGGGGTGCGCTGGGCGTCAGCGGGGCGTGCTGAGCGGCAGCCGGACCTCTGCCCGCTCGACGTGCCGCCGGGGCTGGTCGGCCACGTGGAGGTCGCCCGTGGGTCGGGTCGGCAGCGAGGGCAGCGACACGCGCATCGCGGGGCGCTCCACGAGTCGCCACGACAGCACCGCCAGCGGCAGCACGCAGGCGAAGGAGACGAGCGCGAAGACGGGCGCGGGCACGATCGCGCCGAGGCCGAGCATGCCGAGCACCTGCTGGACGGGCCAGCCGTAGACGTAGAGCCCGTAGGAGTGGTCCTCGCGGGCGGCGATCGAGGTGCGCCAGGTGCCACCGACGTGCAGCAGCGCGTAGGTGAGCGGCACCGCACCGAGCAGGTTGAGCGCCGACTCGCTCGCGACGGTCAGCCCCGCGACGGCGACGACGGACAGGGCCGCGAGGGGGGTCGTCGTGCGGAGCCAGTCACGCAGCGCGTAGGCGAGGACGCCGACGGCGAAGAAGGTGAAGAGGCGCAGGGCGCTCGTGATCATGTGCGCGGCGCCGGAGAGCTCACCGACCCACCAGCTGAGCAGGGGCAGGGCGACCGCGGCGACTGCGGCGGAGGCGACGAGGTGGCGTCGCACCCACACGATGCCCAGGGCGGCGCCGCACAGCAGGTAGGCCGCGAACTCGTACATGAGCGTCCACAGCGAGCCATTCCACATGCCCGGGTTGGGCGCGCCGGCGAGCGTCCCGCCGATCGCGGGGGTGGTCATGACGAGAGCCGCGTTGTCGAGGACGTAGGCGAGCGAGTCGGCGGGGTTCCACCCGTGGCCGCCGATGACCCCGCCGAGCGGCGCCAGCACGAAGCCCGTGACGGCCAGGCAGGCCCAGAAGCCCGGGAAGATCCGCTTGGCCCGCCGCCAGATGTACGTGCCGAAGCCGTTGCGCAGCCGGCTGCCCGCGATGAGCAAGCCGGATAGGGCGAAGAATCCGTTGACCCCGATCGTGCCGAAGCGCTCCATGGCGCTCGCCCCGTAGCCACCGAGCGGCCACGAGTGGGCGAGGATCACCGCCGCGGCAAGCCCGAGGCGGACGGCGTTGAGCGAGTTGTCGCGGCTGGTGAGGAGTGAACTGACGGGGGAGGACATCCCTTCGACCGTAACGAAGAGGTAACGGCCCGTCACATCGAGAGGGGGTGGGAAGGCTCACCCCGTCTCGGCGTGGAGGTCCCAGCCGGTCGGGTCAGCGCAGCGGGTCGAAGGGGGTGAGCTCGGGGGCCGGTCGGCCCGTCGCGATGGTCTGCGCGAGCAGCCGGCCGGTGGCCGGGCCGAGGGTCATGCCCCACATCCCGTGGCCGCCGGCGACGAGCACGCGCGGCGAGCTCGTGCGGCCGATGAGGGGCAGGCCGTCGGAGGTGCAGGGGCGCGAGCCGACCCACTCGTCCTGGCGGTCGTCGAGGTCGACGCCGGTGAGGAAGGGCCGGGCGGCGTCGACGATCGCGGTGATCCGGCGCGGGTCGAGCGCGGCGTCGGGCGCGCGGAACTCCATCATCCCGGCGACCCGCAGCCGGTCACCGAGCGGTGTGCAGGCGATGCGCTGCGCCGGCAGGTAGACCGGCCCGCGCGGGGTGTGCTCGATCGGCACCGAGAAGCTGTAGCCGCGGCCGGCCTGGACGTGCTCGCGCACGCCGAAGGGGCGGGCGAGCTCGTCGAGCCAGGTACCCGTCGCGACGACGACGGCGTCGACGGCCTGCGTGCCGGCCTGGTCGAGGGCGAGGCGCACCCCCTTCGTCTCGTCGGTGATGCCGGTGACCCGGGTGCCCTCGTGGATCGTCCCGCCGCGGGCCCGCACCGAGGCGGCGAGGGCGTCGACGTACTCGCCGGGGTTGACGTAGCGCTGGCCGAGCAGGCGGATGCCCGCCCCGATCTGGTCGGAGAAGGTCGGCTCCGCGGAGCGGACCTCGTCGCCCGTCAGCTCCTCGAAGCCGACGTCCTGCCCGGAGGCGGCGATGTGCTCGAGCTCGGTGAGCAGGAACTCCGTCTCGCTGCGCGTGCGGTAGCCGGCGATGAAGGAGGTGGCCTCGAGGGCAGTGGCGCCCACGCCGCCGGCGGCGAGGTCGTCGAAGGCGGGCAGGGCGTGCCCGTTGATCGGCACGAGCGAGCGCATCGAGCGCGACCAGCGCCGCATCGTGCTGTTGCGGGTGAAGGTCGCGAGGAACTTCAGCAGCCGCGGGTCGGTCGTCACGGGGACGTAGACCGGTGACGCGGGCGAGATGACCGCCTTGATCCCGTAGGAGAGGACCGCCGGGTCGGGCAGCGGGGTCGAGATGCCCGGGGTGATCCAGCCGGCATTGCCCCACGACGAGCCGGCGGCGACGCCGTCGCGGTCGTAGACGTCGACCTCGATGCCGTGCTCCTGCAGGAACCATGCGGTCGACAGACCGACCATGCCGGCGCCGACGACGGCGACTCTGCGGGGGGTGGGGGCCTGGCTGCTCATCGTGTCCTCTCGAGACGGCCCGCGGGGTCTCCGCGGCGCATCTTGCACACTGTGCCCCAGATCACGTTGGTGGGCAAAGCCCTGCTGCGCACTACGCTGTGGCGGCCGGGCCTCTAGCTCAACGGTCAGAGCTGCGGACTTTTAATCCGTAGGTTGTGGGTTCGAATCCCACGGGGCCCACTGTGTGGTGTCAGGTGACGTCGGAGCCGGTCAGCGCACCGCTGCGCCCGCGTCGACGACGCCCTCGCCGAAGATCCCGTTGCGCTGGGTCGTGCCCGCGCACGTCACGCTGCCCTCGTCCGCGGGACACGGCTGGTCGACGGCCGTCTCGAGCAGTCGGGCGGCGACGTCGTCGGGCGACATGCGCTCGCCGTGCGCGCTGATGATCAGCGCCGCCGTGCCCGTGACGTGCGGCGAGGCCATCGACGTGCCCTGGAGCCAGGTGTAGAGGCCGCAGCGCCGGTCGGGGTCGGGGTCGGTCTCGCCGATGCCGTCGGGGCAGCTGCGCACGACCTGCTCGTTGCCGCTCTCGGTGACCCGGCCCTCGTCGTCGACGGACCCCTCGGTCCGGGCGAGGTCGCGGGGGAGGGCGGAGAGGATGCCGCCGCGACCGTCGGGCTCCTGACCGCCGGGGGCCGCGACGTCGATGCGCCCGTCGTCGGGGTCGGAGGTCCAGTTGGAAAAGGTCGACCGGACCGCGCCCTCGTCGATCGACGCAACACCGATGACGTGCTCGCCGTCGAGCGGCATGCGCTCGCACTCCTGCGGGTCGACGGTGCGCGCGTGGGCGTCGTCGCCGTAGTTGGGGCTCGTCTCGTCGGGGCCGCGCGAGCCGACGTCGGCGCCCTCGTTGCCCGCGGAGGTCACGATCGTCACGCCGGCCTCGTGGGTGAGGTCGTAGGCGCGGTGCATCAGCTCGAGGGCGACGTCCTGGAAGTCGGCCTGTTCGGGGCTGTCCCCCTTCGCCCCGCCGGGGCAGGCGACGAGCCAGGGGTCGACGTAGTAGCTCATGTTGACGACGTCGAGCTGCTGGTCGGCGGCGTAGGTGAGCGCATTGACCGTCGGCCCGAGGAAGAAGGTGCCGGAGTCCTGCCCGGCCCGCAGGTCGACGAGGGTGATGCCCGGCGCCACGCCGGTGACGCCGAGGTCGTTGGCCGCGGCGGCGATCGTGCCGGCGACGTGCGTGCCGTGACCGCCGTCGTCGACGCCGACCGGGTCGACGCAGCTGTCGACCTCGCACGAGCCGTCGATCTCCGGCAGGTCCGAGACGAAGGATCGTGAGAGGCCGGTGTCGAGCACGGGGGCCAGGTCGGGGTGGCTGCTGTCGACGCCAGTGTCGATGACCCCGACCCGCACCTCGCGTCGGCCGGTCGTCACCTCGTGGGCGCCGGCGGCGTCGATCTCCTCCAGGCCCCACAGCCACCCGTCGAAGGGGTCGCCGCCCTCGGGGGCGTCCGGGGGTGCGGGGATGTCGGTGGCCGGTGTCAGGTCGCCGTCGCTCGGCAGGGGCACGTGGGGCGGGTGCCAGTTGGTGCTGCGGTCGGTGACGGCGGCGCTCACGCCGTCGACTCCCTTCGCCCGCTCCGCGACGTCGCGAGCGGTGCTGCGCAGGGTCACCATGCCGATGCCCGTGTTGATCGAGGTGAGGTCGAGACCGTCGGCCTTCAGGGCATCAGCGACGTCCTGGGTGTCGGCCGGGTCCTCGACGACGACCACCCAGTCGCGGCCCCCCAGCGGCGGGTCGAAGGTCTCGACCGTCGTCTCCCGCGGCGTGCTCACCGGGGCCGACGTCGACCCGCTGGTCTCCGGCGGGTCCTCACCGCCGACGAGAGTGCACCCGCTCACCGTCAGGGCGAGTGCCGTCAGCACCCCCACACCACGACGTGCCCGCATCGGTCGTCCCCCTTCGTCGGTCCGGTGCACTGAGTCTAGGAGGCGAAGGGGGCAGGCCCGCAGGAAGCGCGCCTGCCCAGTGGCCTAGGCTGGCCCCGAGCCAGACGCACACCAGTGCAAGGGAATCCGGTGAGACTCCGGAGCTGTCGCGCAGCGGTGAGGGTGACTGGCGGGGTGCAAGCCACTGGGCGGTGAGGCCTGGGAAGGAACCCCGCCGGGTCGACCCCGAGTCCGAAAACCTGCTGGCTCGCTGCATCCGCACGGGTCTCGCGATTGGGCCCCCGAGGCACCTGGAGCCGCGTGTCCCACGACCGTCCCGGCGGGCGTCGACTGCCCGTCACGCCCCTCTTCGTCGCCCTGCTGCTGGCGACCGCCGTCAGCGCCGTCGCCTCGCTCGCCTTCGGCTCCGAACCGCTCTCGGTCTCCGGTGTCGTCGACGTGCTGCGGGCCCGCCTGTCCGGGTCGAAGGGGGCCGACCCCACCTACGACACGATCGTCTGGGAGCTGCGCGCCCCCCGCGTCATCATGGCCGTCGTCGTCGGCGCGGGGCTGGCGATGGCCGGGGCGTGCATGCAGACGCTCGTGCGCAACCCGCTCGCCGACCCCTACCTCCTCGGTGTCTCGGCCGGCGCGGGCGTGGGCGCCACCTTCGTCATCGTCATCGGCGCCTTCAGCGGCCTGGGCATCTGGGCGCTGTCCTTCGGGGCGCTCGGCGGCGCGCTCCTCGCGACCGCCCTCGTCTTCGGGATCTCGATGTGGCAGGGCGGCATCACCCCCCTCCGGCTCATCCTCACCGGCGTGGTCATGTCCGCCGCCTTCAGCTCCGTCTCGAGCTTCCTCGTCTTCTTCAGCGCCGACCCGCGAGCCACCCAGTCGGTGCTCTTCTGGCTGCTCGGCAGCCTCTCGGGGTCGGTGTGGCAGCAGATCCTCCCGTCGGTGATCGTCGTGGTGCTGGCCATCGCGATCCTGCTGGCGCTGCACTCGTGGCTCGACGCGCTCGCCGCTGGGGCCGACGTCGCTGCCGGGCTCGGCGTGCCCGTCCGCGGCCTGCGGATCGGGCTCTTCGTCCTCACCTCGGTCCTCGTCGGCGTGCTCGTCGCCGTCTCCGGCGGCATCGGCTTCGTCGGGCTGGTCGTCCCCCACCTGGCCCGCATCGTCGTCGGCGCCCTGCACCGTCACGTCCTGCCGATCGCCGCCGTGGGCGGGGCCCTCTTCATGCTCTGGGTCGACGTCGCGGCCCGGGTCGTCGTGCGGCCGCAGGAGATCCCGCTGAGCGTCGTCACCGGCCTCGTCGGCGCCCCGATCTTCCTGCTGCTGCTCGGCAGACGGCACTACACCTACTCGGGAGGTGGCGAATGAGCCACCTCACCTGCCGCGGCCTCGCCGCGGCGATCGACGGCCGCACCATCGTCTCCGGCGTCGACCTGACCGTGCCCCGCGGCTCCATGCTCGCCGTCGTCGGGCGCAACGGCAGCGGCAAGTCCACGCTCATCCGCGCGCTCGTCGGCCTGCGCCGGCCCGTAGCCGGAAGCGTCCACGTCGACGGCGCCGACCTGACGACGCTGCCGGCGCGGCAGCGCGCCACCCGGGTGGCCCACGTCGGCCAGGAGGACGCCCCGCCGGAGGACCTCCTCGTCGGCGAGATGGTCGCCATGGGCCGCATCCCGCACCGCCCCCCGTGGGCCGTCGACGCGAAGGGGGAGCGCCGCCTCGTCCTCGACGCACTCGACGCCGTCGGCCTGGCGGACAAGGTCGACCACCCCTGCCAGCACCTCTCCGGTGGCGAACGCCGTCGCGCGATGCTCGCCCGCGGCATCGCCCAGGGCACCGACCTGCTCGTCCTCGACGAGCCGACCAACCACCTCGACGTGCACCACCAGATCCAGCTCCTGGAGACCGTCCGGGCGCTGGGCCGGACCGTGGTCGCGGCCGTGCACGACCTGCAGCTGGCCGCCGCCCACTTCGACGAGGTCGCCGTGCTCCACGACGGCGGGCTCCACAGCGTCGGTCCTCCCGCCGCCGTCCTCACCCCCCAGACCGTGCGTCACGTCTTCGACGTCGACGCCCAGCACCTCGTGGACCCGGCGACCGGCCGGGTGCACCTCGTCCTCGGAGCCGGCGCCCCGCCGGCCGCCAGCCACCGGAAGGCAGCCTCATGACCCCCCTTCGCGCAGCCCGCGTCAGCGGAGCACTCGCCCTCACCGTCGGACTGCTGGCCGCCTGCGGCGACGACGCAGGCACCGACACCACCTCCGCCGGGGGGGAGGTGACGATTTCCAACTGCGGCACCGACGTGACCTTCCCTTCGCCCGCGGAGCGGATGTACGTCGGCGGCGACGGCAACCTGCTGTCCATGGTGCTCTCGCTCGATGCGCAGGACCAGGTGGCCGGCGTCAGCGGTCTGAGCGACACCAAGGAGGCGCTCTCAACGGCCTACGGCACGGACGTCGTCGATGCCCTGCCCGTGGCGACCACGGACTACCCGACGATGGAAAACGTCATCGCGCAGAAGCCTGACGTCATGCTCGCCGGCTGGAACTACGGCTACTCAGAGGAGAAGAAGCTCACCCCCGACCTCTTGGCGGACCGAGACATCGCCGGATACGTCCTGTCCGAGAGCTGCCGTCAGGCCGACGGCAAGCGGGGCACGATGCCCCCGTGGGAGGCGCTGTCGGCCGACATCGACAACCTCGGCAAGATCACCGGTCGCGAGGAGGAGGCGAAGGAGGTCAACGCCGACATCGAGGCGCGGCTCAAGGCCCTGCAGGCCGCGCCGCAGCCCAACGAGGCCCCGACGGTCTTCCTCTTCGACTCCGGCACCAAGCAGATCTTCACCTCCGGCTCCTTCGGTGGCCCGCAGGCCATCATCGAGGCGGCCGGTGCCAAGAACGCGACGGCCGATGTCAAGGACACCTGGACCGAGGTGTCGTGGGAGCAGCTGGTCTCCTCCGACCCGGACTTCTTCGCCTTCGTCGACTACGACGGGCAGACCTTCGAGGACAAGGTCAAGGTGCTCAAGAGCAACCCGGCGACCAAGGACCTGCCCGCGGTCAAGGAGGAGCGCTTCCTCAACCTGCCGATCCCGGCCTGGACGAGCAGCCCGCTCAACATCAACTCGGCCGAGCAGCTGCGGGTCGCCCTCGAGGAGCACGACCTCGTGCCCGAGAGCGACATCGAGCCCGAGCACGACCTCCAGCCGACGACATCGAAGAAGTGAGCGGCGGTGGCTAAGGTGCGTGGTGTGGGAGTCACGTACGAAGCATCAGACCGGCTGGCCCAGATCGTCCTCGACCGTCCCGAGGCCGGCAACGCGCTCGACCTCGAGATGGCGCGGACACTGCGCAAGCAGATCGAGCGCGCCCTCTCGGACCCCTATGTCGACATCATCACGCTGACCGCCAACGGCAAGGACTTCTGCCTCGGCTCGGACACGCGCGATGCCGAGGCTGCCGACGACCCGACGACCGCGGTCTTCGAGCTGGCCGCCGCGCTCGAGGAGCTCTTCGCGCTGCTCAACTCCTCGACCAAGCTCGTCCTCGTCGGCGTCCACGGGCGGGCCATGGGGTCCGGTCTCGGGCTCGTCCTCGCCGGTGACCTCGCCTTCTGCGCCGACGACGCCAGCTTCTGCGTCGCGCCGAAGGGCGGCACGGGCGCCCCCGACCCGGGGCTGGCCTGGCTCCTGCCGCGCGCCATCGGGCAGCAGCGGGCGCTCGCCTTCGGGCTCGGCGGCCGCACGCTGGACGCCGTGACCGCCGACGACTGGGGCATCGCCGAGATGGCACCCGACGGCGATGTCACGGCCGCCCTCAAGGACGCCGCGGACAACCTGGGCGGCAAGCACCTGTGGGCCAACTCCGAGATGCGCCGCCTGCTGCACGCCTCCTGGGAGACCTCGCGCACCGAGCTGTCCCAGTCCGAGGCCGTGACGCTCGTGCGGGCGCTGCTCATGCGCAGCAAGGACTGACCGGTGGGCGACCCCGGTCGGCCGCGACGTCCGCTCCACTTCGGGCCGGATGCCATGGAGGCGCACGGCGGCACCCTCCCCGACCCCGCCGAGACCGCCGCGGCCGCACACGCGGCCGCCCAGACCGTCGTCGACGCCGGCCGGAGCACCTCCTCGCCGGAGACGACGGCCCGGCTGGTGCGGCTCGTCGAGGACCTCGGCATCGACACCCTCGCCCAGCTGTGGGCCGACCGCCCGGCGCGCAGCCTGCCCGGAGCCCTGTGGCGCGTCTACGTCCTGCGGGCCTGGATCCAGCGCCGTCCCGAGGTCGCCGCGCGTGAGTACGCCGCCGGGCTCGCGGTCGCCGAGGTGAGCCATGCCATCGCCGGCGTCGTCGACCCACCTGGTGCCGTCGAGGTCCGCGCGCTCTCCGACCGGATCCTCGGTGGCGTCTTCGACGGCGACCTCGCCGTCGCGCTCGAGCGGGCCGCAGCCTTTTGCCGCGTCGTCGCCACCGGGCGGGCCCACCTCGACGACGGCGACGTGACGACCGCCGCATCGATGATCGGGACCGCCGAGGACCTCGAGGCGTGTGCCCGGCTCTGGCGGGCGGGGGCACTGTCCTGACCGGGTCGTCCTGACCGGCCGGGGGAACAGATCCGGCCACCGCGTGGTTACGCTGGTCTGGTGCACCGGGTCGCGGTAGCCCCGGGTCCCAAAATACGCCGCCACGAGCGGCCGTGCGCCGTGAGGCGCTCCCGACCCGGTGCATCCCCGGTGTCTCGCGCGTGAACGCCCGATGACGCGTGGATGGCCCAGCGGTCCTAGAGTGGGCGCGACCCTGCTTCCTCCCCTGAACCGGAGTCTGACCCCCGTGGGCATCTTGCGACCGTCGTCCCGCGACGACGCCTTCTTCCAGCTCCTCGCCGACAGCGCCCGTCAGAGCGTCCTGGCTGCCGAGACCCTGACCCAGATGTTGGCGGCCGAGCCCGCCGAGCGCGAGGCGCTCCTGCCCCGGCTCAAGGACATCGAGCACGACGCCGACGAGGTGACCCACGCGGTCATCCACAAGGTCAACTCGAGCTTCGTCACCCCCTTCGACCACGGCGACATCGTCGAGCTGGCCGCGGCCCTCGACGACTGCACCGACTCCCTGGAGTCGGTCGGCCAGATGGTGGTCCTCTACCGCATGGACGGGCTCATGCCGGAGGTGACCGGCCAGATGGAGGTCATCGTCCGGATGGCCGAGCTCACGGCCGCCTCGATGCCCCGCCTGGCGACGATGAAGGCGCTGCCGGAGTACTGGGTGGAGATCAACCGCCTCGAAAACGAGGGTGACGTCATCCACCGCACGCTGCTGCGGGACCTCTTCGGCGGCGCGGTGACCGACCCCGTCGAGATCATCAAGCACAAGGACATCATCGAGCGCCTCGAGCAGGCGGCCGATGCCTTCGAGCGCGTCGCCCACCGGGTCGAGACGATCGCCATCAAGGAGTCCTGACCTTCGTGGACTGGTTTCCCGTAGCGCTCGTCACCGCGCTGGCGATGGGCTTCAACTACACCAACGGCTTCCACGACGCGGCCAATGCGATCGCCACGTCGGTGTCGACCCGCGCCCTGACCCCGCGGGCTGCGCTCGCCATGGCGGCCGTCGCCAACCTCTTCGGCGCCTTCTTCGGCGCCAAGGTCGCCGAGACGGTGGGCAAGGGCATCATCGAGGCCCCCGGCGGTGAGCTCGGCCTCGTCCTGTGCGGTGCCGCGCTGCTCGGCGCCATCCTGTGGAACCTGCTCACGTGGTGGTTCGGCCTCCCGTCGTCGTCGTCGCACGCGCTCATCGGCGGCCTGGGCGGTGCGGCGCTCGCCGCCGGCGCCGCCGTGAAGTGGGCAGGCATCTTCGAGAAGGTCGTCATCCCGATGCTCGTCTCACCCTTCGTCGGCATCCTCGTCGGCTTCCTCGTCATGAAGCTCATCCTGCGGATCTTCCGCGACGCCCACCCGGGGCGGACCAAGCGCGGATTCCGCATGGCGCAGACCGCGTCCGCCGCGGCCATGGCCTTCGGCCACGGCATGCAGGACGCCGCGAAGACCGCCGGCGTCGTCGTGCTCGCCCTGACCGTCGCCGGGTACCAGAGCGGCGACGACCACCACATCCCGATGTGGGTCCTCGTCATGTCCGCCGTCGTCATCTCCCTCGGCACCTACGCCGGCGGGTGGCGCATCATGCGCACCCTTGGTCGGGGGATCATCCACCTCGACCCGCCGCAGGGCTTCGCCGCGGAGGTCACCGCGGCCTCGATCCTCTACGTCGCCACGATGCTGCGGGCGCCGATCTCGACGACGCACGCCATCACGGCGGCCATCATGGGCGTCGGCTCCACGCGCTCGCTCAAGGCCGTGCGCTGGGGCGTCGCCAAGAACATCGTCGGCGCCTGGATCTTCACCTTCCCCGGCGCGGGGCTGAGCGCAGCCGTCGTCATGTGGGTGGCGATGCCGCTCTTCGGCGTCTGACCCCGAGCACGACGAACGGCCGACGGATCCCCCCTGCGGGTCCGTCGGCCGTTCGCGGCTGCCCCCGGCGAAGGGGGGCGGCAGATCACCCGAAGCGACCGGAGATGTAGTCCTCGGTGGCCTTCTCGGTGGGGTTGTTGAAGATCTTCTGGGTGTCGTCGAACTCGACGAGCTGACCCGGCTTGCCGGTGCCCTCGATGTTGAAGAAGCCCGTGCGGTCCGAGCAGCGCGCCGCCTGCTGCATGTTGTGCGTCACGATGACGATCGTGTAGTTCTCCTTGAGCTCGGCGATGAGGTCCTCGACCGCGAGCGTGGAGATGGGGTCGAGCGCCGAGCACGGCTCGTCCATGAGGACGACCTCGGGCTTGACGGCGATGGTGCGGGCGATGCAGAGGCGCTGCTGCTGACCACCGGAGAGGCCGGAGCCGGGCTTGTCGAGGCGGTCCTTGACCTCGTTCCACAGGTTGGCGCCGCGCAGGCTGGTCTCGACCAGCTCGTCGGCGTCCGACTTCTTGATCCGCTTGTTGTTGAGCTTGACGCCGGCGAGGACGTTTTCGCGGATGGACATGGTGGGGAAGGGGTTCGGCTTCTGGAAGACCATGCCGACCTTGCGGCGGACCATGACCGGGTCGACACCCTTGCCGTAGAGGTTTTCCCCGTCGATGATCACCTCGCCCTGGACGTGGGCTCCGGGGATGACCTCGTGCATGCGGTTGAGCGAGCGGAGGAAGGTCGACTTGCCGCAGCCCGAGGGGCCGATGAGGGCCGTGACCGACCGGGGCTCGATGGTGACCGAGACGTCCTTCACGGCGAGGAAGTCGCCGTAGTAGATGTCGAGGTTCTTGACGTCGATGCGCTTGGACACGTCGTGGTTCCTTGTCTGTCGCGTCAGCGACCGGTCTTGGGGGCGAAGAACTTGGAGATGAGGCGGGCGACGATGTTGAGGACCATGACGATCACCATGAGGACCAGGGCTGCGGTCCAGGCGGCGGCGATGCTGTCGTCCTTGTTGGTGCCCGGGTTGGCGTAGGAGCTGTACGCGAAGAGCGGCAGCGCCGACATCGAGCCCTCGAAGGGGTTGAAGTTCACGGCCTTGGCCGCACCCATCGTGATGAGCAGCGGGGCCGTCTCGCCCATGACGCGGGCGATCGCCAGGGTGACGCCCGTGGCCAGACCGGCGACGGCGGTCGGCAGCACGACCTTGACGATCGTCAGCCACTTGGAGACGCCGAGCGCGTAGCTCGC
Organism: Janibacter hoylei PVAS-1; assembly: GCF_004025845.1. Lineage (NCBI taxonomy): Bacteria > Bacillati > Actinomycetota > Actinomycetes > Micrococcales > Intrasporangiaceae > Janibacter > Janibacter hoylei. The sequence continues at coordinate 252,867 of NZ_PIPF01000010.1, read as the reverse complement.
CTCGCGCAGCTCGTTGGGTACGAGGCGCAGCATCTCCTCGCTCGAGCGCACGACCGTCGGGATCATCAGGACCGACAGCGCCACGGCGCCGACGATGCCGGACTGGTAGGACTCGTCGCCGAGCATCATCGTGAAGAAGCCGATGGCGAAGAGACCCGCGACGATCGACGGGATACCCGTCATGACGTCGACGAAGAAGGTCAGACCGCGGGCGAGCGGGCCCTTGTTGCCGTACTCGACGAGGTAGATCGCGGCGAAGAGGCCGATCGGCACGGAGATGAGCGTCGCGATGCCGGTCGTGATGACCGTGCCCATGATCGCGTGGTAGGCCCCGCCGGTCTCACCGGTCGTGACACCGCGCATCGAGTAGGTGAAGAACTCGACGTCGAAGCGGTCCAGGCCCTTGGAGATGATCGTCCACAGCACGGAGACGAGCGGCACCATCGCCAGGAGGAAGGTCGTCGTCACCACGCCGGTGACCAGGCGGTCCATGGCGTGCCGTGAGCCCTCGACGCTGCGCGAGGCGACGTAGATCGCGATGCAGTAGAAGAGCGCACCGACGAGGATGACGGTCAGCGGGCTGAGCCCACCGACCACGGCGAGGAGGGCGACGGCGGCGACACCGGCGCCGGCGAGGATCGCCCAGCGGACCGGCTGCTCGAGGCGGCCGTCCGCCTGGACGTCGTCGTGGGTCGTGGCGGTCATCAGTTGGCTCCAGAGAACTCGGACCGGCGGGAGATGATCCACCGAGCGAACATGTTGACGAGGAAGGTGACGACGAAGAGCGCGAGACCGGAGACGAAGAGGGTGCTGCGCTCGATGTCGAAGGACTCCGGGAAGTTCAGCGCGATGTCACCGGCGATCGTGCCCGGCGTGCGCGAGGTGAGCAGCTCCCAGGAGTAGCCGCCGCCGCTCGCGGACAGGATGATCGCGACGGCCATCGTCTCGCCGAGGGCGCGGCCCAGACCGAGCATCGCACCGGAGACGACACCCGACTTGCCGAAGGGGATGACCGTCTGGCGGATCATTTCCCACCGCGTGGCGCCGAGGGCTAGCGAGGCCTCCTCGTGCAGCCGCGGCGTCTGGAGGAAGACCTCACGGTTCACCGCCGTCATGATCGGCAGGATCATGATCGCGAGGACGACGCCGATCATCAGCATCGTGCGACCGGTGGTCGTCACCGACTCACCGCCGAAGAGCGGGATCCAGCCGAGGTACTCGTGGAGGAACTCGAAGGTCGGGACGGCGCTCTGCGCGATCTGCATGCCCCACAGACCGAAGATGATGGAGGGCACGGCCGCCAGCAGGTCGACGATGTAGCCCAGGCCCGCAGCCAGGCGGCGCGGCGCGTAGTGGCTGATGAAGAGGGCGATGCCGATCGACAGCGGCACGGCGATGAGCAGCGCGATGATCGACGAGAGCAGGGTGCCGAAGATCAGCGGCCCGATGTAGGCGACGAGGCCCTTCTGCCCGCGGACCTCGGAGGGGTCGGCCACGAGGGCGTCCTTGGCCCCGAAGAAGAGGAAGAAGGTCACCCCCACGAGGACGAGGAGGATGACGACGCCGGCGGAGAGGGAGAGTCCGCTGAAGACGGCGTCGCCGAATCGGCGTCCGGACTTCAGGTCGCTCCGTCCGGGGGAGTCCACTGCTGAGGTGCTGCTCACGGTGTCCTGCTGCTTCCTTCAGGGGGTGGGAAGGGGGTGGGCTGACAGGCCGATCGGCCCTGCGACTGCGCTGCAGCCACAGGGCCGATCGGGTCGACCCTGAGGGTCACACTGGTCAGTCGGTCTTGATCTGGCCCAGGGCGTCGGTCGCGTTCTTGGTCGCGGCCTCGCTCAGCCCGGCCGAGCCGGCGGCGTCGGTGGAGGCCTTCTGGCCGTCCTCGGAGACGGCGTACTCGAGGTAGGCCTTGACCGTGCTGGCGACGTCCTTGTCCTCGTAGTCGGTGCAGGCGACCGCGTAGGAGACGAGCACGACCGGGTAGACGCCCTCGCCCGCGTTGCCACGGTCGAGCTTGACGGCGTAGTTGGTCTTGCTGCTCTCGTCGACGCGCTCGGCGCTCTCGAGGATCTTGGCGGCGGCGTCGGGGCTGTACTCGATGAACTCCTCGCCTGCCTTGATCTTGGCGGCCTTGAGGTCACCGATCTGCGAGGCGTCGGCGTAGCCGATGTTGCCCTCGCCGGCGCCGATGGTGTCGACGACACCGGAGGTGCCCTTGGCGGCCTCGCCACCCTTGATCGGCCAGACGTCCTCGGGCTCGTGCTTCCAGTTCTCCGGGGCGGCCTCGGAGAGGTACGCGGAGAAGTTCTTGGAGGTGCCGGACTCGTCCGAGCGGTTGACCGGCGTGATCTTGGTGTCGGGCAGGTCGACGCCCTCGTTTTCCTTGGCGATCGCCGGGTCGTTCCAGGTCTTGATCTTGCCGGAGAAGATGTCGGCGATGACCGGGGCGCTGAGGTTGAGGCTGTCGACGTCCTTGAGGTTGAAGGCGACGGCGATCGGGGAGACGTAGATCGGGAACTGGATGGTCTCGCCGGTGCAGCCCTTCTCCTTGGCCTTGGCGATCTCGTCGTCCTCCATGGCGGAGTCGGTGCCCGCGAAGTTCACGGCGCCGTTGATGAACTTCTCCCGGCCGGTGCCGGAGCCGTCGGGGGCGTACTCGACGGTGGCGTCGGGGGCCACGTCGGTGAAGTTGGCGATCCACTCGTTCTGCGCCTTCTCCATGGAGCTGGCGCCGGCACCCTTGATGGTGCCCGAGGCGGAGGCAGCGGCGTCGCCGTCGCCACCGGAGGCGGAGGTCTCGCCCTCGTTGCCTGCGCCACAGGCGGCCATCGTGAAGGTCAGGGCAAGAGCAGCGGAAGTGGTGAGGACCTTGCGGCCGCGGGTGGAACGGATCACGTCTGTCGAACCTCTCTGAGGGGGTGGACACGGACGCGCGACGAGGGCAGCCCGCCGCGACCGCCGTGGTCGTACGCAACGAAAGTAGGGAGCGACGGTGACCGCAAGGGCCGCAACCGGTGAACAGTCGATGAATCAGACCTGCACAATGCGTGGTCCGGTCGCGCCGCGTGCGTCTTCGGGGTATCGGGAGCCGGTGTCCGGTCTTCGCCGCGCCGGTCCTCAGCCGCGGTCGAGGGGGTGGTGCCGCTCCGCAGCGACCACCCGCGCGTCCTCGCCGGTGCCCACGACGTGGGCGACGAGGACCTCTCCCTTCGCCAGGCCTGAGCCGACGGCGTCGTCGACGACGGACCGCGCGACGAGACCGGGGGCCAGGCGTGGGTCGACCCGCTCGAGCACCCGGGCCACGAGGTCGGGCAGGACCGGCCCGTGGCTGCACAGGCAGGCGGGGACACCCCGCTCGAGCAACCGGTTGAGGTGGTGGCCGGCGCGGCTGGGGTCCTCGGCGTAACCCTCCTCGGACAGGCCGGGCTTGAGGCGCAGGCGTCCGCCGGAGGCGGTGGCGTAGGGGGCGAGGGTGTCGCTCGCCCGGGTCGAGGGGCTGCTGACGAGTCGCTCGATGCCGTAGCCGGCGAGGAGGGGGACCAGGTCGGCCGCCTGTGTACGCCCCTGGTCGTCGAGGGGCCGCAGCCAGTCGTCGTCCGTCCACGAGGCGCGGGGGCGGGCCTTGGCGTGGCGGAGCACGGCGAGGGGCCAGGTCGTCAGGCTCCCCTGCGCGTCCGCGGCGACGAGGGCGTCGAGCTGGGCGAGGTCGTGCGGGTAGGTAAGCGTCGCACGGGCCGCGTCGGCCTCGAGCCAGGCGACCTCGTCGACCTCGTGGACGAGCCCGCCGACGCCGCCGGTCACCTCGGCGGCCCAGTAGCGCACCTCCTTGACCGCGGGGCCGGACTTCGTCGCGACCGTGTAGGTCGTGGTCGGCAGCGGGTGCCCGAGCCGCACGCGCAGCCCCGTCTCCTCGAGCGTCTCGCGCACCGCGGCGACGGGGAAGGTCTCGCCGGGGTCGAGCTTGCCCTTGGCCCACGACCAGTCGTCGTACCGGGGGCGGTGGACGAGGGCGACCTGCAGTCGCCCGCGCCGACGTCGCCACGGCAGGGTGCCCGCGGCCAGGACGGTGGCCATCGTCAGCGCCGCGCCTTGCGGCGCCGCTTGGCGTGCATCGCGATGAGGGCGGCCTGGATGTCGGGCAGCGGGGACCCGTCGGGGCCCTGGTGCACCCGGGTCCAGCGCCCGTCGCCGTCGAGGCTCCAGTGGGCGTAGTCGCCGGACATGCCACGCGTCACGAGATCGAAGATCTGGTCGACGTGGCGTGGCTCGCTGATGCGCACGAGGGCCTCGACGCGTCGGTCGAGGTTGCGGTGCATGAGGTCGGCCGAGCCGATCCACGCCTCCCGGTCCTCGCCCTGCCCGAAGAGGAAGACGCGGGAGTGCTCGAGGAAGCGGCCGAGCACGGAGTGCACCCGGATGTTGGCGCTCAGGTCGTCGATGCCCGGGCGCAGGGCGCAGATGCCGCGGACCCAGACGTCGACGCGGACCCCCGCGTTGCTCGCGCGGTAGAGGGCGTCGATCGTCCGCTCGTCGACGAGGGAGTTGACCTTGACGGCGACGTAGCCGTCGCCGCTGCGCTCCTGGCGGGCGATCTGCTTGTCGATCCGCTCGACGAGTCCGTCGCGGATGCTGCGGGGTGCGACGAGCAGACGCTTGAACTTGCTGCGTGGCGCGAGCCCCGACAGCTGGTTGAAGAGGCGGGTCAGGTCCTCACCGACGACGGGGTCGGAGGTGAGCAGCCCCATGTCCTCGTAGAGGCGCGCGGTCTTGGGGTTGTAGTTGCCGGTGCCGACGTGGCAGTAGCGCTTGACCCCGTCGGCCTCCTGCCGCACGACGAGCGCCAGCTTGCAGTGGGTCTTGAGGCCGACGATGCCGTAGACGACGTGGACGCCGGCGTGCTCGAGCTTGCGGGCCCACTCGATGTTGTTTTGCTCGTCGAAGCGCGCCTTGATCTCGACGACGGCGAGCACCTGCTTGCCGGCCTCGGCGGCGTCGATGAGGGCGTCGACGATCGGGCTGTCGCCGCTGGTCCGGTAGAGCGTCTGCTTGATCGCGAGGACCTGCGGGTCAGCGGCGGCCTGCTCGATGAAGGCCTGCACCGAGGTCGAGAAGGAGTCGTAGGGGTGCTGGAGCAGCACGTCCTGCCGGGCGATGCGGCCGATGAGGTTGGCGGCCTTGGAGGACTCCGCCGGCGCCAGGTCGGCATTGGTCCGGGCGACGAAGGGAGGGAAGTGCAGGTCGGTCCGGTCGATGTCGGCGATCTCGTTGAGACCGCGCAGGTCGAGCGGTGCCGGCAGACGGTAGACCTCGTCGTCGGTGACGCCGAGCTCGCGCGAGAGCAGCTCCATGACGTGGTCGTCGAGGTCCTCCTCGACCTCGAGACGCACCGGCGGGCCGAAGCGGCGCCGGGTCAGCTCCTTCTCGAGGGCGGCGAGCAGATTTTCGGCGTCGTCCTCCTCGACCTCGAGGTCCTCGTTGCGGGTGACGCGGAAGGAGTAGTGCTCGTGCACCTCCATGCCGGGGAAGAGCTGGTCGAGGTGGGCGGCGATGACGTCCTCGAGCGGCACGAAGCGCGCCTCGAAGAGGTCGGAGGTCACCGAGGCCGTCGCCCGACGCACCTTGAGGAAGCGCGGGAGCGAGGGCGGCATCTTGATCCGCGCGAAGTGCTCCTTGCCCGTCTTGGGGTTGATGAGGATGACGGCGAGGTTGAGCGAGAGCCCGGAGATGTAGGGGAAGGGGTGGGCCGGGTCGACGGCGAGCGGGGTGAGGACCGGGTAGATCTCGCTGCCGAAGAGCTCGCCGAGCCGCTCCTGCTCGGCGGGCTCGACTTCGCTCCAGCGCACGATGCTGATGCCCTCGTCGACGAGCGCGGGGCGGACCGAGTCCTCGAAGATGCGGGTCTGCACTGCCGTGAGGTCGTGCGCGATGCGCGAGATCTGCTCGAGCACCTCGCGCGGCTCGAGCCCGGAGGGGCTGCGCACCGCGATGCCGGTGGCGATGCGGCGCTTGAGCCCGGCGACCCGGACCATGAAGAACTCGTCGAGGTTGCTCGTGAAGATCGCGAGGAAGCGGGCGCGCTCCAGGAGCGGCACGGACTCGTCGGCCGCGAGCTGGAGCACGCGCTCGTTGAACTGCAGCCAGCTGATCTCGCGGTCGAGGAAGCGGTCGACGGGCAGGTCTGGCGCTTCGTCCGCGTCGTCGCTCCCGCCGGCGCGGACGAAGCGGCCGTTGGTCGCCCGCGGGCGCAGCTCGGGCGTCGCGGCGGGGGACGAGGAGGTGATCGAGATGTCTCCGGCGGGACCACTGCCCGGGCGCGCGGTCACGGCAGGGCGGGGCACGGGGGAGGAAGCGTCGGACATGCACCTCATCCTGTCACTGCGGGGTGAACCTCGCGTGAATACATCACGTGCACGGCCCGCCGCTCGAAGCCGGCCCTGCGGTAGGTCGCGAGGGCGGGTTCGTTGTCGCCCTCGACGTACAGCTCGACGTCCACGACGCCGCGTCGGGCGAGGTGGGCCAGACCGAGCCGGGTCAGCGGGCCAGCGAGCCCCCGGCCGTGCAGCTCGGGGTGGACGCCGACGACGTAGACCTCGCCGGTGCTCCCGCCGGGCGGGTCGATCTTGGTCCAGTGAAATCCGGCGAGACGGCTCGGGTCGTCGTCCTCGAGGAGGATGAGCCCCTCGGGGTCGAACCAGGGCTGAGCGGCCCGCTCGGCGAGACCGTCGGCGTCGAGACTCCCCTGCTCGGGGTGGTGGGCGAAGGCCGCCGCGTTGACGGCCAGCAGTGCGGCGTCGTCCTCACCGGGTCGGAAGGTCCGGTGGCGGATCCCGTCGGGCAGCTGCGGGTCGATCTCGTCGCCGGGCCCGACCGGGCGGGCGAGGACGAGCAGCTCGCGCACGACGTGCAGCGCGAGGCGGTCGGCGACCGCGCGGGCGGCGGGCAGGTCGCCGTGGGCCCAGGGGCGGGCGTCGGGGCGCCGCTCGAGGGCGGTGGTCAGCAGGGCGGTCCCGGTGCCCTCACGCCGGGCGTCGGGGACGACGAAGGCCTCGAGCGAGCCGTCGGCCAGCGTGGCCGCGTAGCCGAGCAGGCGGTCGCCGTCCGTGACGAGGAGGTGGTCGCCGGCCCGGGGGAGAGCGAGGAGGAAGGCCTCGCTGAGCGGCTCGACCCCGTCGGCGGAGGCCACGGCCGACGCAGCGGCGCGCACCTGCTCGACCTGCTCGGGAGCCAGCTCGACGAAGGGGGTGGGAGACCAGGTCACGAGACCTCGCCCCCCGTCTCGGTGAGCTCGTCGCCGCGGTCGGGGACGAAGCGGTAGCCGACGTTGCGGATCGTGCCGATGAGCTGCTCGTGCTCGCTGCCGAGCTTGGCGCGCAGGCGTCGGACGTGGACGTCCACGGTGCGGGTCCCTCCGTAGTAGTCGTAGCCCCAGACCTCCTGGAGGAGCTGGGCCCGGGTGAAGACGCGACCCGGGTGCTGGGCGAGGTGCTTGAGGAGCTCGAACTCCTTGTAGGTCAGGTCGAGCAGCCGCGTCCCGAGCCGGGCGGAGTAGCTGCTCTCGTCGATCGTCAGGTCGCCGGCGACGATCCGCTCGTCGTCCTCCGCGTCGGCCTCGGCGGTGCGGGTCATCGCCAGGCGCAGCCGGGCCTCGACCTCGGCGGGACCGGCCCCCTCGACGACGACGTCGTCGACCGACCACTCGGCGGTCACGGCGGTCAGGCCCCCCTCGGTGAGGATCGCGATGACCGGGGCGCCGGTGCCGGTGGCGCTCAGGACGCGGCAGAGCGAGCGCGCCTGGACCAGCTCGGTGCGGGCATCGACGAGGACGACGTCGACGGCCGGGGCCTCGATGACGGCGGCCGCCTCGGCAGGGAGCGTGCGCACGTGATGGCCCAGCAGCCCGAGGGCAGGGAGGATCTCTGCGCTGGGCGCCAGGTCGTCCGTGAGGAGGAGCAGTCTGGCCATCGCCCCCAAGAATATGCGTGAACGGGCGGCTACCCTCGCCACGTGACCACAGATGTACCCGCCGAGCACGAGACCCGAGCCTCGCGCCGCACGCAGCGTGCGGGCGCGGACCGGGGAGTCGACGCGACGGCCCCGGCGACGCGGCCACGGCCCGTCGTGGTCGCCGCGACCGTCGTGGCCGGGCTCGCCCTGAGCGCCGCGGGCGCCTCGGGGGAGCGCGTCGTCGAGATCGTGACGATCGTGACCATCGGTCTCGCCGTGGCGATCGGCTGGCCGCCGCTCGTCGCTCCACGCAGTCACGTCGGCATGACCGTGGTCCTCGCGGTCACCGCGCTGGCCCTCGGCGCAGCCCTGGCAGTGCAGGACCGCGAGCCCTACCTCGAGCACGTCCCGGCGGCGATCGCCCTCGGCGTCATCGCCATGTGCCTCCACCCCCTCGTCCATGCCCCCGCGCGGGTGCACCTCGCGACCTCCTTGTCCGGCACGGCCCTCGGCCTGCTGACGATCGGCGGCGGTGGGCTCTTCGTCAGCACGGTCTTCGTCGGCGGGGGTGGGCCGGTCGTCGTCGTGGGCATCGCCCTCGCGGTGGCGGCGCTCGTCGACCTGGTCCTCGAGCGCCCGGGGGCGAGCCCGTGGCTCATCCCGACGGGCATGCTCGTCGGTGGTCTCGCCGCGCTGGCCGCTCACTTCGTCATCGACGGTCAGCTCGCCGCCTGGCCGGCGCTCATCGGCGTGACCGGGGCCGGGGCGGCCGCCGCGATGCGTCGGGCCCTCGCCCAGCGGGCCGCTGTCGACGGCCCCCTCGGGGCGCTCGCCGCGGGTGCCGCGTCGGTCCTCGTCGTCGCGCCGCTCGTGCACCTCGTGGCTCGGCTGCCGCTCGTCTAGCGACTCCTCGGGGCGGTCGGGCGGTCGACGCCGCGTCTACGATGGGCGCGTGTTCACCCTCGATCCCACGATCCACCCCGATGTCGCACCCCTCGCCTGGCTCGTCGGCCGCTGGGAGGGCGCCGGCGTCCTCGGCTACCCGTCGATCGAGTCGGCCAACTTCGGTCAGGAGATCGTCGTCAGCCACGACTCGCGCCCCTTCCTCCGGTGGGAGAGCCAGTCGTGGATCCTCGACGACGAGGGCAACAAGGTGCGTCCGTCGGGCACCGAGCTGGGCTTCTGGCGGGCCGGGGGCGAAGGGGAGGCGGAGCTGCTCCTCGTCCACCCCACCGGCATCGTCGAGATGTACTACGGCACGGTGGAGCCGGGCCGGATCGAGCTGCAGACCGACGGGGTCATCCGCAGCCCGCACGCGAAGGAGTACTCCGCGGCCAAGCGCATGTACGGCCTCGTGAAGTCCAACCTGATGTGGGTCATGGACATGGCCGCGATGGGCCAGCCGATGACGAGCCACCTCTCGGCGGAGCTCAAGCGGGTCGAGTGACCCCCCGAGACGGCACTGGCGAGCGCTTCGAAGGGCAGGGGGCGCAGCGCCCTCCCTACTCCTCGTAGCCCTCCATGTCGTCGGTGCGCAGGGCGTCGGAGAGGCGGTCCATGCCGGGCTCGTCGAGGACGTCGATCGACTCGCCCCGGCTCGTCGTGCCGTAGCCGCTGAAGGGCGCGGTGACGAAGTGGATGTCGCCGCCACGCACGTTGCGCATCTTGATCGCCTCGCTGCGGATGCGGCCGGTCGTCAGGTCGTTGTCGACGACGGTGTTGCTCGTCCCGGCCTCGATGACGTCGCCGAGCTTGCCCGGGTTGAGCAGCACACCGGGGCTGAGCGTCTCCGCCATCATCGCCTTGAGCCAGGCCTGCTGCCGCTGCCCGCGGGAGATGTCGCCCTCGGCGAGGGTCTTGCGCTCGCGGACGTAGGCGAGGGCCTCGTCGCCGTCGAGCTCGAGCTGGCCGGCGGGGTACTCGGGACTGGCGTGCTGGTTGGTGACCGTGACGCCCCCGAGGGCGTCCGTGAGGTTCTTGAAGCCCTCGAAGTCGGTCTTGGCGACGTGGTCGATCTTGACCCCGACGAGGTCCTGGATCGTCTCGACGAGCAGGGGCGACTGCCCGTAGGCGTAGGCGGCGTTGATCTTGCCCTCGCCGTGGCCGGGGATCGGGACGTACAGGTCGCGCGGGAAGTGGATGATCCACACCTCCTTGCGGTCCCTCGGCACGTGGATGAGCTGGATGACGTCGGACCGGCTCGCGTTCTCGCCGGGGCGGGCGTCGGAGCCGATGAGCAGGTAGTTGGTGCCCATGTCGCTCACGAGCTTCTTGCCGCTGGCGGTCTCGGTCTTGGCCGCGCTCGCGCCGAGGAGGTCCTCGTGCGTGAGGTTGCGGTCGACCTTGCTGCTGAGGAACCAGCCGTAGCCGCCGACGCCGACGGCGACGAGGAGGGCGAGGGCGAGCAGCGAGCCGATGATGCGACGGCCGCGACGGCGCCGGCGTGGGCGGCGGGACTCCTCGACGGTGTCGTCGGTGTCCGCGAATTCTTCGAGCATGGCCACATGGTAGGGGCCCGGGGTGGTGACTCCCTGAACGCCGTAGATTGGGGTCATGAGCACCTCTCCCCTGCTGCAGGCGCCCGGCGCGGTCCCGGGCGAGGGTCTCGACGCGGGGGTTGCCGCCCACTACGGGGACCCGATGCGGGAGCAGCGGATCCTCGCCGAGGGGCTGGGGGTCGTCGACCTGTCGCACCGCGGGGTCGTCACGGTCACCGGACCGGACCGGCTCTCGTGGCTGCACTCGCTGACCTCGCAGCAGCTGACCGGTCTCGCGCCGCGCACCTCCGCCGAGTCGCTCGTGCTGACGCCCAAGGGGCACGTTGAGCACGCCCTGCACCTCGTCGACGACGGTGAGACGACCTGGATCACCGTCGAGCCGGGGACCGCGGCGTCGTTGGCGGCCTGGCTGGACTCGATGCGCTTCATGCTGCGGGTCGAGGTCGCCGACGTCTCGGACCGCTACGCGGTGCTCGGCGAGACCGTCGACCGCGAGGGCAGCGAGGGTGAGCCCCCGACCTGGGTCGACCCCTGGCCCCGACTCGTCGGGGACTCCGCCCTCTACGGCCCGCCGGTCGAGGAGCACCCCGGGCGCGACCGGCGCTGGCGCGAGGTCATCGTCCCCGTCGACGAGGTCGCCGCCGCGGTCGGTGACCGCGAGCTCGTCGGCACCTGGGCCGCCGAGGCGCTGCGCATCGCCGCGTGGCGTCCCCGTCTCGGGGCCGAGACCGACCACCGGACGATCGCCCACGAGCTCGACTGGCTGCGCACGGCCGTGCACCTGCACAAGGGGTGCTACCGCGGTCAGGAGACCATCGCCCGGGTGCACAACCTCGGGCGACCCCCGCGCCGGCTCGCCTTCGTCCACCTCGACGGCTCCGGGCACACGCTCCCGGACCCCGGCGCGGAGATCACGCTCGGGGAGCGCGTCGTCGGTCGGATCACCTCCGTGGCCCGGCACCACGAGGACGGCCCGATCGCGCTCGCCCTGCTCAAGCGCAACACCGACGACTCCGCCGACCTGCTCGTCGCCCCGGACATCGCCGCCGCCCAGACGGTGGTCGTCCCCCGGGGGTGAGTCGGGTCACCTTCTGCTGTCTTTGGCTTGCAGTTGCTAACTAGAGCAAGCACACTGGGGGCATGTCGAAGAACCCGCTGGACGCCCTCCCGGGCAACCTGGGCAACAACCTCGGTGAGTACCTGCGCGAGCAGCGGCTCACCAAGAAGCTGTCGCTGCGCCAGCTCTCCGCGATCGCCGGGATCTCCAACCCCTACCTGAGCCAGATCGAGCGGGGGGTCAAGCGGCCGAGCGCCGAGATCCTCCAGCAGATCGCCAAGGGCCTGTCGATCTCCGCCGAGACCCTCTACGTCCAGGCCGGGCTGCTCGACCCCAAGGACGCCGCCGCCGCCGAGGCCGGGGCCACGACACGCGCCGCGATCGCCACCGACCCCGCACTCACCTCGCGCCAGCGGCAGACGCTGCTCGAGATCTACCAGTCCTTCGTCGGTGTCACCGCCGCGGACGACCACGCCGGGCCCGCGCGCCCGACGCCGCGTGCCCGCGCCACCCGCAAGGCGGCCCAGCAGTCCACGCCGAAGAAGAAGGCGACCACGACCACCGCGAAGAAGACCGCGGCCAGCACGAAGGGCTCGGCAGCGTCGTCGGGTTCGCGCACGTCCACCCGCAAGAGCACTCCAAGGAGCACCTCATGAGCGTCACCACCACCGTCAAGAAGGTCGTCACCGACCAGACCTACGCCACCATCGGCGCCACCGACCTCACCGTCGAGACGGTCCGCGGCTACACCGCCCAGATCGCCGCCCTGCGCGCCGAGCTGGAGCCCAAGAAGGTCCAGGCCCGCGTCAAGGCCGCCCCGTCCGACGCGCAGGCCTACTACGCCGACCTCACCAAGCGCGGCGAGGCCCTCGTCACCCGCATCAAGAAGCAGAAGGCCACCCAGGACCTCGTCGGTCAGGCCGAGGCCACCGTCGCCCTGGGCAAGGGTGTCGTCACGACCGTCAAGAAGGCCGTCGCCGACGTCGAGCGCTCCGCCAAGGCCACGCTGACCATCGGTCGCAAGGAGGCCGCCAAGGCTGCCGAGGCCGTCGCCGACTCCGTGGACGTCGACGTCAAGGTCGACACCGCCAAGGCGAAGGAGGCCGTCTCCGGCTCCGCCAAGCGCACCACCACCGCCGCGAAGCGCACGAGCACCACCGCCAAGAAGGCCGCGACCCGCACCCGCACCGCGACCAAGTCGACCGCGACCGCCGCCAAGAAGACGGCCGCCAAGACCACGACCGCTGCTGCCAAGGCCACCGAGAAGGTCGGCGACTGAAGGAGTCCGGCTCCCTTCGCGGAGCAGCCGACCCTGTGGTGAGCCGGTAGCCTCCGGCGGGTGACCGCTCAGGCCCCCGACACCACAGCTCTCGACGACGCCCCCGTGCTGGTCCACGTGACCCGCGGGGGCTTCGTCGAGTCCGCCCACCGCGCGACGCTCGTCGCCACGGACCCCGGTGGGGGGACCCCCCTTCGCCACGGCCGGGTCGGCGACCCCGTGCTGCCACGGTCCTCGCTCAAGCCGATCCAGGCGCTCGCGATGGTCCGGCACGGCCTCGACCTGCCGCCGCACCTGCTCGCACTCGTGTGCTCGAGCCACTCCGCGGAGCAGGTCCACCGCGAGGGGGCCGCCGAGATCCTCGCGACGGTGGGTCTCGACCTGTCTGCCCTGCGCAACACGCCCGCCCTGCCGCTCGGCGAGCTCGAGCACGCGCGGTGGCTGGCCGGCGGTCGCGGCCCGGAGCCGGTCGCCCAGGACTGCTCGGGCAAGCACGCGGGCATGCTCGCGACGTGCCGAGTCAACGACTGGCCGACCGAGACCTACCTCGACCCCGAGCACCCGCTGCAGCAGGCGATCCGGACGACGACCGACGAGGTCGTCGGCGAGGTGACCCACACGACGGTCGACGGGTGCGGCGCGCCGCTCTTCGCGGTCCCGCTGCGCGGGCTGGCCGCCTCCTTCGGACGGCTCGCCGCCGCGGAGCCCACGACGGACGAAGGGAGGGTCGCCGACGCCATGCGCACGGCCCCCCACATGGTCGGCGGCACCGATCGGGACGTCACCCAGTTCATGCAGGCCGTGCCGGGGCTCATCGCCAAGGACGGCGCCGAGTCGGTCTACGCGGCCGGCCTGGCCGACGGGCGCGGCGTGGCGGTCAAGGTCGCCGACGGGGCGCCCTTCTCCCGGGCCCGGCGGGGGCTGCTCGCCCACGCCCTCCTGACGCTCGGCGTCGACACCCCCGGGCTGCGGGACCTGGCCGACCAGCCGGTGCTCGGGCACGGCCGACCCGTCGGGGCCGTCGAGGTGCTCGACCTGCGCACCCCGTGAGGACGGTGCTGCAGCGGGTGACCTCGGCTCGGGTCACGGTGGCGGGCGAGGTCGTGGGCGAGATCGGCGAGGGGCTCGTCGCGCTCGTCGGGGTGACGCACGACGACGGGCCGGAGGAGATCGCGACGACGGTGCGCAAGATCGCCCAGCTGCGCCTGCTGCGCGACGAGACCTCGGTCCTCGACCGGGGCGCGCAGGTCCTCGTCGTCAGCCAGTTCACCCTCCACGCCGACGTGCGCAAGGGGCGGCGGCCGTCGTGGAATGCCGCGGCCCCCGGCCCGGTGGCCGAGCCGGTCGTCGCGGCCGTCGCCGACGGACTGCGCGAGCTCGGGGTGTCGGTCGCGACCGGACGGTTCGGCGCGGACATGGCGATCGACATCCACGCCGACGGTCCGGTGACCATCGTCCTCGACGTGCCCGCCTAGGCTGCCGACGTGCAGATCTTCAGCGACATCCAGGCGACGATCGTCCTCGTCCTGTCCCTCCTCGCGCTCGGGGCCGAGGTCTTCGCCCTGGTCCACGCGGTGCGGCAACGGCCCGATGCCTTCACGGCGACCGGCAAGCAGTCCAAGACCTTCTGGGTCGCAGCCCTGGTGATCGCCACGCTCATGGGGCTCGCCGCGGTCGTCGGCGTCGGCCTGCTCGCGATCATCGGCATCGTCGTCGCGGGGGTCTACCTCGCCGACGTCCGCCCGGCGATCGACGAGATCCTCGGTCGCCGTCGGTGAGTCGTGCACAATGGCGATCGATCAGCGACCACGATCCAGGGGAGATGTCGTGACCAACCTGCCGGACCCGCGCGAGGCCATGTTCGTCTCGGAGCGCCCGTGGGGCAGCTTCCAGCAGTTCACCCTCAACGAGCCGACGACGGTCAAGGTCATCACGGTCAACCCCGGGCAGCGCCTGTCCCTGCAGACCCACGAGCACCGGGCCGAGTTCTGGCAGGTGCTCGACGGGCCGATCGACGTCACCGTGGGTGACGAGACGTGGAGCGCCCAGCCGGGCGAGCAGGTGTGGATCGCGCAGGGTCAGGTCCACCGCATGGGCAACTCCGGCGAGCAGCCGTGCCGGGTCCTCGAGGTCGGCTACGGCACCTTCGACGAGGACGACATCGTGCGTCTCGAGGACGACTACCAGCGCTGAGCCAGCGGTCCGCTGCGGGGGGCGACGGCCGCCCACGGCAGGGTCAGCTCGCCGAGCCGCCACCGGTCCCGGCCCCCGACGACCGGGGCTGCCGCCGCGACCTGACCGAAGGCGGCCACCGCCTGCTGCCGTGCCCCGTACGGCGCGAAGGGAGCGGCCCGGCGCCACGCGTCGTCGACGAGACGGAGCAGGTCGTGGACCGGCTCGCCGGGGACGTTGCGGTGGATGAGCGCCTTGGGCAGGCGCTCGGCGACGACCGAAGGGGGCCGGTGCGCGTCGAGGTCGCGCAGCCGCCACGACAGCGTGAGCGTCTGCGGGCCGTCGGCGTCGAGCGTGACCCAGCTGCCGAGCCGGCCGAGCTCGTCGCACGTGCCCTCGACGAGCAGGCCGCGCGGGTCGAGCCGGGCGAGCATCGTGCGCCACGGCCCCTCGACCTCGGTCTCGTCGTACTGGCGCAGCACGTTGAAGGCCCGCACGATCCGCGCCGGCCGCCCCGGCACCTCGAAGCCACCGAGCCTGAAGTCCACGCCGGGCCGGGCCCAGGCCTGCGCCGACGCGACCCGCTCGGGGTCGATCTCCAGCCCGGTGACCGTCGCGCCGGGGCGGACCGCCTGCACGCGGTCGGCCCACTCGACGGTCGTCACGCCGGAGGCGCCGTGGCCGAGGTCGACGAGGTGGGGCGGGTCCCCCTTCGTCAGACGGTCGCGGTGGGTCGCGAGCAACCACCGGTCGCAGCGGCGCAGCCGGTTGGGGTTGGTCGTCCCTCGGGTGATGCTGCCGAGGGGGCGGGGACTGGACACGCACGCAGCGTAGGTCCTCGCGCGAACTAGGCTGGCGAATGTGTGGCGAGCGGACCGACGGGTGAGCTGGAGCATGGTGTCCTTGCTCCTCTCGCTCAGTGCTGCCCTCGTGCTCGCCGCGATCATCTGGGTCCCGCCGGCGCTCGGCCGTGACTCGGGCCTGCGGCCGGTCCAGCCCGGGCTGCTCGTCGTCGCCCCCGAGGCGAGCGGCGTCGTGACCCTCGGCCAGGGGCGCGCGGCCCAGCTCGACGGGACCGGGCTGCGGGTGACCAACGGCGGCCGCGTCCTCTTCCGCACCGTGCGCGGCGGCTCACCGGTCTCCGCGCTGACCGGTCACGTCGAGGGCACGGGCAAGGAGCGCACCGAGGCCATTGATGCCACGTGGAGCAACCTGCGCGTGGACCGTCTGTCCATCCGTGCGGGCGAGGTCACCTGGTCGGGCGAGCTCACCGACGACGAGGGCCGGCTGCCGGTGACGATGACGGTCCGGCTGCAGGCCTCGCGCATCTCCCTGACCGTCGAGGCGAAGGGGGCCGACGCCGTCGTCGTGCACTCCGCCCAGGAGCTCGGGACGGTCGGCCGCGGGCCGGGTCTGCCCGACCGCCTGCTGCGCAAGCGGGCGTGGTGGGTCGGTGAGAGCACCGTGTCGGTCGCCGACGCCTACGCGACGGACCTCGGGACGGTCATCGGCCTCGGGCCGGGGCCGGCCCACCGCGGGGTCGACCTGCGGCGCACGGGGCACACCGACCTGCACACGTGGTCGCCGAGCGCGACCGTGACGATGACGAGCTACCGGAGGACGGTGGAGCAGTGACCGGACGACCCATCCGGCGGGTGGCGATGATCAGCGTGCACACCTCGCCCCTCGCCCAGCCCGGCACCGGTGACGCGGGCGGGCTCAACGTCTACGTCGTGGAGTCCGCGCGCGAGCTCGCGGCGCGGGGTGTCGAGGTGGAGATCTTCACCCGGCGCACGGCGACGGACCTGCCCGACGCGGTGGAGATGCTGCCCGGGGTGACGGTGCGCCACGTGGACGCCGGGCCCTACGAGGGCCTCGTCAAGGAGGACCTGCCCGGGCAGCTGTGCGCCTTCGCCGCCGGCATGATGCGCGAGATCGCGCGGGTCCCCGCGGGGCACTACGACGTCGCGCACTCGCACTACTGGCTCTCCGGGCAGGTGGGCTGGCTCGTCGCCGAGAGGTGGCAGGTCCCGCTCGTCCACACGATGCACACGATGGCGCGGGTGAAGAACCGTCAGCTCGCCGCGGACGACGTGCCCGAGCCCCCCGGCCGGGAGATCGGTGAGGCCCAGGTCGTCGAGATCGCCGACCGGCTCGTCGCCAACACCGACCAGGAGGCGGCCGAGCTCGTCGAGTACTACGACGCCGACCTGCAGCGCGTCGTCGTCGTGCCGCCTGGGGTCGACCTCGACCGCTTCGCACCGGGCGACCGGAGTGCGGCGCGGGCCCGGGTGGGCCTGCGCGAGGACGCGCTCGTCCTCCTCTTCGTCGGCCGGATCCAACCGCTCAAGGCACCCGACGTCCTCGTCCGGGCCGCCGCGCAGATCCTCGAGCAGCGCCCCGAGCTGCGTGACCGGCTCGTCGTCGCCGTGCTCGGCGGTGCCTCCGGGCGCGGGCTAAGCGCCCCCGACCGCCTGCAGCGTCTCGGCGAGGAGCTCGGGGTCGATGACGTGCTCCACCTGTCGGCCCCGGTGAGCCGCAGCGAGCTCGCTGACTGGTACCGGGCTGCCGACCTGGTCGCGGTGCCCTCGTACACCGAGTCCTTCGGTCTCGTCGCCGTCGAGGCCCAGGCCTCGGGCGCCGTGGTCCTCGCCGCCCAGGTCGGTGGCCTCCCGACGGCCGTCGGCGACGCGGGGGTCCTCGTCCCCGACCACGACCCGACGACGTGGGCCGAGGCGATGCTCCGCATCATCGACGACCCCGACCTGGCCGCGGACCTGCGCGGCCGGGCACGCCGGCACGCCGAGGGCTTCGGCTGGTCCGATACCGTCGACCGGCTGCTCGACGTCTACGAAGACGCCGTCGCCGAGCGCAGTGCCGTCAACGCCAACCCCCTGGAGGTGGCCCGATGACCGAGCAGACCGAGCGCGAGCGCGCTCTCGACGTCGTGACCCGCGTGGTGACCGAGGCCGAGCTGGAGCACGAAGGGGGTGCCCGTGATGGCGAGCTCGTCGTCACCCTCCCGGGGGAGAAGAAGCTCAAGACCGTCGTCTCGCTCGTCGTCGGCGAGAGCGCCCTGTCCGTCTCGGCCTTCGTCATCCGCAATGCGGACGAGCAGCACGAGCGCTTCTACCGCTACCTGCTGCGGCGCAACCTGCGCATGCCCCTGCTCGCCTACTCGATCGACGCCTCCGGTGACGTCTACGTCGGGGGGAGGGTCCCCCTTCGTGCCGTGACGGAGGAGCTCGTCGACCAGGTGCTCGGCGTCGTGCTCGAGGCGGCCGACGCGCCCTTCAACGAGTTGCTGCTCCTCGGCTTCCGCACGTCGATGCAGAAGGAGTGGGACTGGCGCGTCTCGCGCGGCGAGTCCCTGCGCAACCTCGAGGCCTTCCGGTCGGTGCTCGAGCACCCGGACGGGTCCGCGCAGGACTGACGGCGTCGTTACGCTGTGCGCCATGTCGACTCTCATCCTGCTCCGCCACGGCCGCTCCGACTGGAACGAGAAGAACCTCTTCACCGGATGGGTCGACGTCGACCTCATCGACAAGGGCCGTGAGGAGGCCGTCCGCGGAGGCCGCCTCATCAAGGAGTCGGGCCTGCTGCCCGACGTCGTCCACACCTCGGTGCTGCGCCGCGCGATCACGACGGCCAACCTGGCCCTCGACGCCGCCGACCGCCACTGGATCCCCGTGCGCCGCGACTGGCGGCTCAACGAGCGCCACTACGGCGCCCTGCAGGGCCTGGACAAGGCGGCGACCCGGGACAAGTACGGCGACGAGCAGTTCATGCTCTGGCGCCGCAGCTTCGACACCCCGCCGCCGGCCATCGAGCCCGACGACGAGTACGCCCAGACCGACGACCCGCGCTACGCGGACCTGCCCGAGGTGCCGCGCACGGAGTGCCTCAAGGACGTCATCGCCCGCCTCATGCCGTACTGGGAGGGCCCGATCCGGGAGGACCTGACCGCTGGCCGCACCGTGCTCGTCACCGCCCACGGCAACTCGCTGCGCGCGCTCGTCAAGCACCTCGACGGGATCAGCGACGAGGACATCGCGGCGCTCAACATCCCCACGGGCATGCCGCTCGTCTACGACCTCGGTGAGGACTTCATGCCGACGCGTCCGGGGGAGTACCTCGACCCCGAGGCAGCGGCCGCCGAGGCGGCCGCGGTGGCCAATCAGGGTCGCTGACCCGACCGCACGAGTGAGGGCCCGCCGACGTCACGTCGGCGGGCCCTCACTCGTCGGGGCGATCAGCTGCGCTCGGACTCCTCGGGCAGCTCGACGGCGCCGGCCTGACCCGTGACGAGGAAGTTGACGCGTCGCGCGACGGTGACGGCGTGGTCGCCGAAGCGCTCGAAGTAGCGGCTGAGGAGGGCGACGTCGACGGCACTCGTCGTGCCGTGCTGCCAGGCGCCCTCGGCGAGCAGGGTGAACATCTCGCGGTGGAGGACGTCGAGCTCGTCGTCGATCCGCTCGATCTCGCCGGCTGCCGCGACGTCCTGGCTGAGGATGACCGCGGCGACCTCGGTGACGATCCGCTCGGCGATGCTGCCCATGCGCATGAAGGTCTCGCGCAGCTCGGTGGGGACGGCCTGCTCGGGGTAGCGCATGCGCGCGACCTGGGCGACGTGGCGGGCGAGGTCGCCCATGCGCTCGAGGTCACTCGACATGCGCATGGAGGCGACGACCGTGCGCAGGTCGCTCGCGACCGGCGCCTGTCGGGCGAGCAGGTCGACCGAGCGGGCGTCGAGGTCGTTGCGGCGGTCGTCGATGGCCCGGTCGCCCTCGATGACCCGGTCGGCGAGCTGCACGTCCGCCTCGAGGAGGGCCTCGGTCGACTGGCGGATCGCGGTGGCGACGAGCCCGGCCAGCTCGACGAGGTCGCTCGCGATCTGCTCGAGCTCGTCGTGGAAGATCTGGCGCATGGTGTCCCCTTCGTCGGTGTGCACGGGCAGGTGCCCGGGCCAGTGAACGCGGTCGCGGTGAACATCCTGCGGCGGGCAGGTGAACACCGCAGGAGGTCGTCTCGCGACCGCTCGCCCGGTGTCAGTGTGCCCTGACGGAGAAGTACTCTCGGTGACGTGCAGCCTACGACCGCGGCAATTCTCGGTGGCGTCGCCGGCCTGCTCATCGGCTTCCTCGTCTGGGCCGCGATCACCATGAGTGACCGCGAACGCGCCGCCGCCCCAGAGCCGGAGCCGGAGGTGCCCCACGGCGTCGGCGACGTCCTTGCCGTGCTGCGCTCCTCCGGGGTCGTCGTCGACCGTGCTGGCCGCGTCATCACGACCTCGCCCGCCGCGGTGACCTACGGGCTCGTGCGACACGGACAGCTCGTCCACCCGGAGATCGCGTCCATGGTCGAGCAGGTGGCCCGTGACGGCGTGATCCGCGAGGCGCAGCTCGAGCTGGCCCGCCCCGGGCTGAGCACCCTCGTCTACGTGTCGGCGCGCGTCGCGCCGCTCGGGGCGAAGAACCTCCTGCTGCTCGTCGACGACCAGACCCACGGGCGGCGCGTCGAGGAGACCCGCCGCGACTTCGTCGCCAACGTCAGCCACGAGCTCAAGACGCCGGTCGGGGGCATCTCTTTGCTCGCCGAGGCCGTCATGGACGCCAAGGACGACCCGCAGGCCGTCGACCGCTTCGCACGGCGCATGCAGGGCGAGGCGGTGCGTCTGTCGAGCCTGATCAAGGAGATCGTCGAGCTCTCGCGCCTGCAGGGCACGCCGGTGCTCCAGGACCCCGAGCTCGTCGAGATCGAGGACGTCGTCGCCCTGGCGCTCGACCACCTGCGGCTCGAGGCCGAGGCCAAGCAGATCACCCTGACCGACAAGGTCGCCGCGGACCTCTACGTCCGCGGTGACGAGGACATGCTCATCACGGCGGTGCGCAACCTCGTCGGCAATGCCATCTCGTACGCCGACGCCGGGACCGCCGTCGGGGTCGGTGCGCGACTGCAGGGCGACACGGTCGAGATCGCCGTCACCGACCAGGGGCCGGGCATCCCGGAGCACGAGCAGACCCGGATCTTCGAGCGCTTCTACCGGATGGACGCCGCCCGCTCCCGGGCCACCGGCGGGACCGGGCTCGGTCTGTCGATCGTCAAGCACATCTGCGCCAACCACGGAGGCGACATCCAGGTGTGGAGCGACGGCGACCACGGATCGACCTTCACCATCCGCCTGCCTGCCGCGGCCGAAACCCTGCAGGCCGACACACCACACTCACCCACCACCACCCCCAAGGAGTCCCGCTGATGACCCGCATCCTCGTGGTCGAGGACGAGGTGTCCTTCTCCGACCCCCTGTCCTACCTGCTCGATAAGGAGGGCTACGACGTCGCGGTCGCCGAGACCGGCCCCGACGCCATCACCGCCTTCGACGCCGACGGTGCGGACCTGGTCCTCCTCGACCTCATGCTCCCCGGCCTGTCGGGCATCGACGTGTGCCGGGCCATCCGGCAGCGGTCCAACGTGCCCGTCATCATGCTCACCGCCAAGGACGGTGAGATCGACAAGGTCGTCGGGCTCGAGATCGGTGCGGACGACTACGTCACCAAGCCCTACAGCTCGCGCGAGCTGCTCGCCCGGATCAAGGCGGTGCTGCGCCGCAACAACGAGCCGGAGGAGCTGCTGCCGGCGACGATCGAGGGCGGCCCGGTGCGGATGGACGTCGACCGGCACATCGTGGCGGTCGACGGCACGCAGATCTCGCTGCCGCTCAAGGAGTTCGAGCTGCTCGAGATGCTGCTGCGCAACGTCGGCCGGGTGCTCACCCGCGTGCAGCTCATCGATCGCGTGTGGGGGAGCGACTACGTCGGTGACACCAAGACCCTGGACGTGCACATCAAGCGGCTGCGGGCCAAGATCGAGCCCGACCCGGCCAAGCCGGTGCACATCGTCACCGTGCGCGGCCTGGGCTACAAGTTCGAGGGCTGAGCCCGCTCACGGTGAGAGGTCGGCACCCCGCGGGGTGCCGACCTCTCACCGTGAGCGCTCGAGCGGGTCAGTGACCTTCGGACTCGCCGTGCTCCTCCGTCGCGGACGGCGTGGGGGTGGGGGTCCAGCCCTCGGGTGCGTAGTCCTCGTAGTAGCCGGTGGGGTCGAGGACGGGGATGCTCACGGGAGTCGCGGCACCGCCGTCGCTCACCTCGACGTCGATCATGTCGCCGGGGGCGGCGGCGACCTTGCTCAGCGTCACCTTGTCCTCGGAGCTGAGGTTGACCGTGGCGTGGGCCGGGACCTTGGTCGAGGCCTTGCTGCCGCCGTTCACGGCGACCGTGAAGGTCAGCTCCTCGCCGCTGGTGTTTTCGACGGCACCGATGACGGTGGCGTCGCCGCCCTCCTCGCCGCTGACGAGGGCGAGATTGCGGACCTGCGCCCCGTCGAGGTCGACCGGGACGCCGTCGGCGAGCGCCATGGTCTCGGCGGTCTGGAAGGGGGAGTTGACCGAGCATCCAGCCGTGCCGGCAGCCAGGGCCACGGCGAGGGCGATGACGGGGGTGCGGGAGACGAGGTTGCGCTTCACGGGGCACAGCCTAGCGGGGGGCGGTGCCGGGGTCGTGCGGGGTCGCGTGACATGCCTCTCCGCGGGCGCGCGAGGGGCATTCTGATCCCTCGGACGACTGTGCGACCTACGACACGCCGTGATAATCTGGAGGTCGCGAAAGGGGAAATCTCCACATGGTTTTCAAGGTCGGCGAGACGGTCGTGTACCCCCACCACGGGGCTGCTCTGATCGAAGAGATCAAGATTCGAAAGATCAAGGGTGAGGACAAGCAGTACCTCAAGCTCAAGGTGGCGCAGGGTGACCTGACCATCGAGGTGCCCGCCGAGAACTGCGACCTCGTGGGTGTCCGCGACGTCGTGGGCAAGGAGGGCCTCGACCGCGTCTTCGAGGTGCTGCGCACCCCGCACGCGGAGGAGCCGACCAACTGGTCGCGCCGCTACAAGGCCAACCTCGAAAAGCTGGCCTCGGGCGATGTCATCAAGGTGGCCGAGGTCGTCCGCGACCTGTGGCGCCGCGAGAAGGACCGCGGTCTGTCCGCCGGTGAGAAGCGGATGCTCGCCAAGGCGCGCCAGATCCTCGTCTCCGAGCTCGCGCTCGCCGAGAAGACGGACGAGGACAAGGCCGAGGTCATCCTCGACGAGGTCCTCGCGTCCTGAACGACTCACTGCTCCAGCAGTCCGACGCCCACACCGGTCACGGTGTGGGCGTCGTCGTCGTGGCTGCGGGGTCGGGCACGCGCCTGGGTGCCGACCGGCCCAAGGCCTTCGTCGAGCTGGCCGGGGTGACGATCCTCGAGCGCGCGGTGAGCGGGGCGCTCGAGACGACGCCGGCCGAGATCGCCGTCGTCGTGCCCGAGGACCTCGTCGGTGAGGCGAGCGCCCTCGTCGCCGGCCTCGACTCCGGTGCCACGCGCTGCGTGGTCGTGCCCGGTGGGGCCGAGCGCACCGACTCGGTCTCTGCCGGCCTGGCTGCGTTGTCGCCCACGGTCGACCGGGTGCTCGTCCACGACGCGGCCCGCTGCCTGACGCCTGCGACCGTCTTCGGGCGGGTGCTCGCTGCACTCGACGCCGGCGCGACCGGCGCCATCCCCGGGGTCCCGGTCGTCGACACCATCAAGGTCGTCGGCCCCGACGGGCGGATCACGGCCACTCCGCGCCGCGAGACGCTGCGCGCGGTGCAGACCCCGCAGGGCTTCGACCGGACCGTCCTCGCCGCGGCGCACGCGGCCGGCGCGGCGGCCACCGACGACGCGGCTATGGTCGAGGCACTCGGCCACGACGTGCTCGTCGTCGAGGGTGACGAGCGAGCGCTCAAGGTGACGACGCCAGCGGACCTCACCCGGGCGGAGCAGCTGCTCCGCTGAGCTGGCGACGGACGGCCAGGGCCGCCGCGCGGCCCGCCCGGTTGCCGCCGATCGTGCTGGCGGACGGGCCGTAGCCCACGAGCTGGACGCGCGGGTCGCGGGCCGCCGTCACGGAGGTCTGGACGTCGCGTGATCCGGGCAGCAGCGCGATGCCGCCGTGCTGGCTGCGCAGGCCGAGGGGTGCCAGGTGGCGCACCGCGGGGCGAAATCCGGTCGCCCACAGGATCGCGTCGGCCGCGACGAAGCTGCCGTCGGCCCAGCGCACCCCGTCACGCTCAATCCGATCGAAGATCGGCCGCCGCCGCTCGTAGACCCCGGTGCGGGCTGCGGCCATCTCCTGCGGCCGCAGCGACAGCCCGGTGACCGAGACGACGCTGGCGGGTGGTCTCCCTTCGCGCACCCGCTCCTCGACGAGCTCGATCGCCCGCCGTCCCGAGAACTCGTCGGTCCACACCGGTGGCCGCCGCGTCACCCAGGTGATCTTGGCGATCGTCGCGAGCTCGCCGATGAATTGGACGGCGGAGGCGCCGCCCCCGACGACGAGCACGCGCATGCCGCGGAAGTGCTCGCGGCCCGGGTAGGCGACGGTGTGCCACTGCTCCCCGGCGAAGTCGCGCTGGCCCGGGTAGGTCGGGACGAAGGGGTGGGTCCACGTCCCCGTCGCGTTGACGAGGGTGCGCGTGACCCAGGTCCGCCGTGCAGCGTGCACGTGGAGCATGCCGCCGACGTCGGTGACCCGGTCGACCCTGACCGGGCGGAGCACAGGCAGGTCGTGGGCCTGCTCGTAGTCGTCGAACCACCGGGCGATGACCTCGTTGGCGCGGTCGTGCGAGTCGCCCGGGGCAGCGGCGTCGGGCAGGTCGGCGACGCCGTGCACGTCGGCCATGGTCAGCGAGTCCCAGCGGTGCTGCCAGGCGCCGCCGGCGTGCTCGTTGGCGTCGAGCACGACGTGGTCGATACCGAGCCGGCGCAGGTGGTGGCTCGCCGAGAGCCCGGCCTGACCGGCACCGATGACGAGGGAGTCGAAGGGGGTCACGCTGCGTCCAACGCAGGTGCGGCCGCGCGTGATCCCCGGCTGCGAGACTGTCGCCATGAGTGCACACGAGGTCGCCCGGCTGCCGCGCACCGGGATCGGTGTCGACGTCCACGCCTTCGCGGCGCCGGACTCGGGACGCGAGCTGTGGGTCGGTGGGCTGCTGTGGCCCGGCGAGGTCGGTCTCGAGGGGCACTCCGATGCCGACGTCGCCTGCCACGCGGCGTGCGACGCGCTCTTCGCCGCGGCGGGCATCGGTGACCTCGGTCAGCACTTCGGCACTGACCGCCCCGAGCTCGCGGGCGCCTCGGGCCTCACCCTGCTCGCCGAGGCGGCCCGGCTCGTGCGCGAGGCGGGCTACGAGATCGGTAACGTCGCCGTGCAGGTCGTCGCCAACCGCCCGAAGATCGGCACCCGTCGTCAGGAGGCCCAGCAGGCGATGTCCGCGGCCTGCGGTGCGCCCGTCAGCCTCAGCGGCACGACGACCGACGGACTCGGGCTCACCGGCCGGGGCGAGGGCGCGGCCGCCGTCGCGACCGCCCTCGTCGTCGGGGGCTGAGACCTCAGAGCAGCCGGGCGAAGGCCTCGGCGACCGGCCGCCACGCGGCCTCGACGGCCGGCTGTGCGTCGGCGACCGCGGCCAGCGCGGCGGGTACGTCGATGTCTGCCAGCTCGGGTGCCCCCGCGTCGGAGTCCGCCCACGCGGTGACGATGCCGAGGTCCGCCTCGGGGTGCCCCTGCACGCCCCAGACCGTGGGGGCCAGGCGGGCCAGGAGGAGGTCGCCGCGCTCGTTGTCGGCGAGGGCGACGGCGCCCTCGGGCAGTCGCGTGACGACGTCGTCGTTCCACTGCGGCACAGGCGCGCCGGCCGCTGCGGCGAGCACGGGGTCGTCGGCGAGCGAGCCGGTGCCGGCGACCGTCAGGACACCGAGGGTGCGCCCGCCGGGGTTGCGACCGACCTCGCCGCCGAGGGCGACCGCGGCCAGCTGGTGGCCCAGGCAGATGCCGAGGGCGGGGGTGGCCCGCTTCGCCGCGGTGGTGATGAGCTGACGCACGGCCGGCAGCCACGGGGCCACTTCGTCGTCGCGGCAGCCCATCTGGCCGCCGAGGACGAGCAGGCCGTCGTGACCCGACAGGTCGATCGGCAGGGAGTCGCCGGTGTCGGGGCGGCGCACGTCGAGCTCGACGCCGGCGTCGGTGAGCCAGTCGCCGAAGCGGCCCGGAGGGCACGTCCGCTGGTGCTGGACGACGAGCAGGCTCATCGCGGGGTGACCGTCGGTCGGCGGCCGGTGAAGGCGCCCGCTGCGAGCAGCCCCAGCGCCAGGACGTCGAGCACGAGGGTGGGGATCGAGGTGATCCACTGGAAGCGGTGGAAGTCGTGGTTCGCCAGCAGCAGCGTGGTCCCCAGGAGGCCCACGAGCTGCGCGAGGAGGAGTGCGGCGCAGCCGGCGATCACGAACTTCCACCACTGGCCGTCGTCCCGGCGCACGAGCGCGAGGACGGCGATGACGGTCGCCGTGATGGCGACCGGGAGGCTCCACGCGAGCCGGGTGAGCAGGACCTCGGCCAGCAGACTCGTATCCATGGCCAGACCCTATGCCCACGGCGGTGGGCGGATGGGTCACGATGGGGCGTGAACCTCGGGGCCGCCGCCCCGCCGTCGAATGGAGTCGAATCGTGTCGCAGACCGTCAAGGCAGTCATTGCTCGTTCGAAGGGGGCGGATGTCGAGGTCGTCGACATCGTCGTGCCCGACCCCGGTCCGGGTGAGGCCGTGGTCAAGGTCCAGTCGTGCGGGGTGTGCCACACCGACCTGCACTACCGCGAGGGTGGGATCAACGACGAGTTCCCCTTCCTCCTCGGCCACGAGGCCGCGGGTGTCGTCGAGGCTGTCGGCGAGGGGGTCACCGAGGTGGCGCCCGGTGATTTCGTCATCCTCAACTGGCGGGCGGTGTGCGGTCAGTGCCGCGCGTGCCGGAAGGGCAAGCCGCAGTACTGCTTCGACACGCACAACGCGACCCAGAAGATGACCATCGCCGAGACCGGCGAGGCGCTGACCCCCGCGCTGGGTATCGGCGCCTTCGCCGAGAAGACCCTCGTCGCTGCGGGGCAGTGCACCAAGGTCGACGGGGACGCCGACGCGGCGGCCGTGGGCCTGCTGGGCTGCGGTGTGATGGCCGGCTTCGGTGCCGCGGTCAACACCGGTGAGGTCACTCGTGGTGAGTCGATTGCGGTCATCGGGTGCGGTGGTGTCGGTGATGCGGCGATCGCGGGCGCGAAGGTTGCGGGTGCGACGACGATCATCGCGGTGGACATGGATCCGCGGAAGCTGGAGATCGCCAAGGGCTTCGGTGCCACGCACACCGTGGATGCGAGCACCGAGGACACCGTCGAGCGGGTCCGTGAGCTGACGGGCGGTTTCGGGGCCGATGTCGTCGTCGATGCGGTCGGCCTGCCGCAGACCTACGAGCAGGCCTTCTACGCGCGCGACCTGGCCGGTCGGGTCGTCCTCGTCGGGGTCCCGGCCCCGGACAAGGAGGTCACCCTCCCCATGATCGAGATCTTCGGCCGAGGTGGTGCCCTCAAGTCGAGCTGGTACGGCGACTGCCTGCCCAGCCGTGACTTCCCGATGCTCGTCGACCTCTACCGCCAGGGGCGCTTCGACCTCGATGCCTTCGTCACCGAGCGGATCGGTCTGGGCGACATCGAGTCGGCCTTCGACAAGATGCACTCCGGTGACGTGCTGCGTTCGGTGGTGGTCCTGTGACCGCGCGCATCGAGCGGGTCGTCACCTCCGGGGTCTTCGAGCTCGATGGTGGCTCGTGGGAGGTCGACAACAACGTGTGGATCGTCGGTGACGACACCGAGGTGATCGTCATCGATGCCGGCCACGAGGCCGCGCCGATCCTCGCAGCGGTCGGCGGCCGCACCGTGAAGGCGATCGTGTGCACCCACGCGCACAACGACCACGTCAACGCCGCGGCGCAGGTCGCCGAGGCGACGGGTGCGCCGATCCTGGTGCACCCGGACGAGGCGCCGCTGTGGCAGATGACCTACCCGGACCGGGCACCGGACGGCGCGCTGGCGCACGGTCAGGTCATCACGGTCGCGGGCACCGACCTCACGGTGTTGCACACGCCCGGTCACGCGCCGGGCGCCTGCTGCTTGCACGCCCCCGAGCTCGGGGCCCTCTTCTCCGGGGACACCCTCTTCCAGGGCGGTCCCGGGGCGACGGGGCGCTCGTACTCCGACTTCCCGACGATCGTGGAGTCGATCCGCGACACGCTGTTGACCCTCCCTTCGGAGACCGTCGTGCACACCGGCCACGGCGATGACACGACGATCGCCGCCGAGGCCCCCCACGTGCAGGAGTGGCTCGACCGGGGGCACTGAGCCGCAGGGTCAGGCCGCGAGTGCTGGGAAGCAGACCGTCACGAGCATCGCCATCTCGACGATGGCGAAGGGGGCGCCCAGCCACCGGATCACCGCGGCCTGGCTCTCGTCGGCCCCCGCGCGGGCAAGGGTCTCCTTGTCGGGGGCCAGGCCGGACGGGCTCGGCAGGACGTTGGCGACGACCGGGCCGAGCGGCACGAGGGTCGCCACGAGCAGGCCGCCCAGCAGCCACGTCCGGTACGTCGTCTCCTCGCGGACGGCGAGCACGACGAGCACGCTCATCAGGAGGAGCGTGATGAGGCCGCCGTGCAGCAGGAGCACCCGTGCGGCCGTGCGCCACGCGCTCGAGCCCGGGCGAAACCACAGCCGCGTGAGCTGACGCCCGAAGGCGATGCCCACGCCGAAGGACCAGAGGCCGAGGAGCACGGCGAGGGTCACGGCCGCCCACGACGGCATCTGGGTCGTCACGAGGCCAAGGTAACCACCTGCGCCCGTTAGCCTTGAGCCCGTGACCCTGCAGCTCTTCGACACCGCCACGCGCGAGCAGCGCGACTTCGTCCCCGTGACCCCCGGCCGGGTGGGGATGTACATCTGTGGGCTCACGACCCAGGGCGCGCCGCACATCGGTCACCTGCGCTTCGCCGTCGCCTTCGACGTGCTGCGTCGCTGGCTCGTGCGCGGCCACGGCTACGACGTGACCCTCGTGCGCAATGTCACCGACATCGACGACAAGATCCTGCGCAAGGCGGCCGAGAGCGACGAGGAGTGGTGGGCGCTCAGCTATCGCAACGAGCGCTACACGAGCGAGGCGCTCGACCTGCTCGGCGTGCTGCCGGTGACCTACGAGCCGCGCGCGACCGGCCACATCACCGAGATGGTCGACCTCATCGACCTGCTCGTCGAGCGTGGCCACGCCTACCCGGCGGCCGACGGCAGCGGCGACGTCTACTTCGACGTCAAGAGCTGGGCCGACTACGGCGAGCTGAGCCACCAGGGCCTCGACGACATGGTCGCGGCCGAGGACGCCGACCCGCGCGGCAAGCGCGACCCGCGGGACTTCGCGCTGTGGAAGGGCCGCAAGGCAGACGAGCCGGCCACGGCGAACTGGCCGACCCCGTACGGCGAGGGGCGCCCCGGCTGGCACCTCGAGTGCTCGGCGATGGCCCGCAAGTACCTCGGTGACACCTTCGACATCCACGGCGGCGGCATCGACCTGCGCTTCCCCCACCACGAGAACGAGCAGGCCCAGTCTCGTGCGGCCGGCCTCGGCTTCGCCGGCTACTGGCTGCACAACGGCTGGGTGACGGTGAAGGGGGAAAAGATGGGCAAGTCCCTCGGCAACGCCCTCGAGGTCCAGCACCTCGTGCAGGAGCACGCCCCGCTCACCGTCCGCTACTTCCTGACCGCCGCGCACTACCGCTCGATGATCGAGTACCACCCCGGCTCCCTCGAGGAGGCCGCGGCGGCGGTCGAGCGCATCGAGGGCTTCCTGCGCCGGGCGCTGCCCGGGCAGGCCGTCGCCGAGGCGGACCCCGGTGTGGAGCTGCCCGCCGACTTCGCCGCGTCGATGGACGACGACCTCGGCGTCGCCGGCGCGCTCGCCGTCGTCCACGACCACGTGCGGCAGGGCAACACCGCCCTCGACGAAGGGGGTCGCGACGAGGCAGCGCAGATCGCCGCCACCGTCCTGGCGATGACCGACGTGCTCGGGATCAACCCGTTGTCCGCGACGTGGGGGCAGGCTGGTGGCAGCCGCGAGCGTGAGCTCACCGATGCCCTCGACGCCCTCGTGCAGCTGCAGGTCGGGGCCCGAGCCGCGGCCCGGGCCGCACGGGACTTCGAGACGGCAGACCAGATCCGCGACGCGCTCGTCGCCGCGGGCATCACCATCGAGGACACCCCGCACGGCGCGCGGTGGAGCCTCGCCAGGAAGGATCACTGATGGCCGGCAACAGCTCGCGGCGCGGTGCGGTGCGCCGCTCCGGGTCGAAGAAGGGGCCCCAGGTCGGCTCCGGCGGCCAGCGGCGGCGCGGCCTCGAAGGCAAGGGGCCGACGCCCAAGGCCTCGGAGCGCCCCAACCACAAGGCGTACAAGAAGCCCTCGGAGCGCCGCCCCACCTCCCGGCCCGGCGGCAGCCGCAAGAAGTCCGGCTCCACCGAGATGATCGCCGGGCGCAACTCCGTCGTCGAGGCGCTGCGCACCGAGGTGCCGATCTCGACGATGTACATCGCCAACCGGATCGACAGCGACGACCGGGTCCGCGAGGCCCTGACGATCGCGGCCGAGGCGGGCATCCCCATCATGGAGACGCCGCGTTCGGAGCTCGACCGGCTCACCGACGGTGCCGTGCACCAGGGGCTCGCCGCGCAGGTGCCGCCCTACGAGTACGCGCACCCCAAGGATCTCGCCGACTCGCAGCTGCCGGGGGTGCCGCTCGTCGTCGCCCTCGACGGCATCACCGACCCGCGCAACCTCGGTGCCATCGTGCGCTCGGTGGGGGCCTTCGGCGGGCACGGCGTGGTCGTCCCCTCCCGACGCAGCGCCGGCATGACCGCCGCCGCGTGGAAGACCTCCGCCGGCGCGGCCGCCCGGGTGCCCGTCGCCCAGGCGAGCAACCTCGTGCGCGCCCTGGAGGACTACCGGTCCGCCGGCTTCTTCGTCATCGGCCTCGACATGGAGGGCGACGTCGAGCTGCCGGGCCTCGAGCTCGCCACCTCGCCGCTCGTCGTCGTCGTGGGCTCCGAGGGCAAGGGCCTCTCGCGCCTCGTCCGCGAGACGTGCGACCAGATCGTCTCGATCCCGATGAGCAGCAGCGCCGAGTCGCTCAATGCCGGCATCGCGGCGGGCGTGACCCTCTACGAGGTCGCCCGCCTGCGGAGCCGGGGGTGAGCGCACCCCCACCCGGCCGCCGCGGGCCGGGGTAGCGGACCGAGCCGGGCTCAGCCCCGGTCGGCGTGGACGACGTGGGTCTTGCCCACGATGTCGGCCAGCGTGCGGTCGTCGTCGTCGACGAGCATCCAGATCCAGCTGATGATGCCGGCGAACTGGTGCACGAGCTCGCGCAGCGCCATCGCGCCGAGCTGCGGGTGCTGCCCCGTCGTGGCGTCGATGACCTTGAGCCCGGTGACCTTCTTGCCGATGCTCTGACCGGTCTTGGTGACCCGCCACACGCGGTTCCACGCGACCATCGCCAGGCTGGCGACGAAGGTCAGGAGGAAGCACAGGATGCCGACGAAGATGAGCAGCCCGGAGCCGGAGCCGGGGACCTCGCAGGTGTCGGAGTAGTAGTAGCCCCCGCAGTCATAGGTGTCGGGCACGCCGGCCGCGATGCAGATGATGCCGAGGACGAGCGGCACGAAGGCGGCGGCCGTGGACAGCAGCCCATCGATGATGCCGGGCACGATGCGGTCGGCGAAGGCCGCTGTGCGGCCGTAGCGCTGCTCCACCCAGGCGCGGGAGCCCGGGCGGTCGGGGTCGCTGCCCGTGGTCGGGGGTGGCGGGGGAGTCGGGATCGACATCTAGCTCTCCTTGTCGACGACGGGCAGCATCTGCGTGTCCGTCCCGAGGACGGACTGCTCGTCAGGCTTGCTGGGCAGGACCTCCTCGAGGTAGGCCGTGACGGCCTCCTCGATGGGGACATCGTGCCCGATGCGCTCGGCCATGTACCACCGGTGCTCGAGGATCTCGTGGAAGATCTCCGCCGGCTCGAGCTTGGAGCGCAGCTGCGGCGGAATGCGTCGCACGGTCGGCTCGTAGACGCGGGTGAGCCAGTCGTGCGCGACGAGCCCCTCGTCGTCGCCCTGCCGGTCGAGCGCCGCACGGTAGGAGTCGAGGTCGTTGAGCAGGCGGCGGGCCTGGTTTTCCTCGACGTCGAGCCCGGTGAGGCGCATGAGCCGACGACTGTGGTGCCCGGCGTCGACGACCTTGGGCTCGATGCGCAGGTGGGTGCCGTCGAGGTCGGTGGTGATCGCCAGCTCGTCGACGTCGAAGCCCAGCGCGTTGAGCCGGCGGATGCGCTCGTCGACGCGCCACCGCTCGCCGGAGTCGAACCACTCGTCACCGGTGAGCTCCTGCCACAGGCCCCGGTAGCGGGCGATGACGTCGGCGGCGACGTCGAGCGGGTCGAGCCCGTCGGGCAGGTAGCCCCCGGCCGCGAGGTCCATGAGCTCGCCGGCGATGTTGGTCTCGGCGAGGTCGAGGTCGTGCGCGCGCTGCCCGTCGCTCAGCCGGTCGTGCAGCTCACCGGTCTCGGCGTCGACGAGGTAGGCGGAGAAGGCACCGGCGTCGCGCCGGAAGAGCGTGTTGGACAGCGACACGTCGCCCCAGAAGAAGCCGGTGAGGTGCAGCCGGGCGAGGAGCACCGCGAGGGCGTCGGCGAGCCGGACGGCCGTGTCGGCCTGGAGGGACTGGCTGAAGAGGGCGCGGTAGGGCAGGGAGAACTGCAGGTGCCGCGTGACGAGGCAGGCATCGAGTGGCTGGCCGGAGGCGTCCGTGCGGTCGGTGACGACGGCGAGCGGGACGACGCAGGGCAGGTCGAGGCGCCGCAGCTGGCGCAGCAGTCGGTACTCGTTGCGGGCCAGGGGCGCGGCGATCTCCTTGACCGCGACGATGCCGCCCGAGAGCCGGGCGAACCGCACGACGTGCCGCGAGATGCCGCGAGGGAGTGCGGCGAGCAGGTCCTCCGGCCAGTCCGCCAGCGGTACCGACCACGGCAGGTCGAGCAGGGCCGGGTCGGGTTGCGCGGCCTGGATGTCGAGCGGCACGGCGGCTCCCTTCGGTCGATCGCTCCAGTGTGGCGCAGCCGACGTCGACGAAGGGGGCGCAGCCTCACCCCCGTCGCCGGGCGAGCAGGGCGAGCACCTCGGGCACGTCCGTGCAGGCGTCGATGCGGGCGCGGGCGGCGGTCTCACCGGCGCCGACCTTGATGCCCAGGTCGTGCGGCCCGAGCGCGGCGAAGGCGTGCTCGTCGGTGACGTCGTCGCCGAGGTAGACGCTCGCGTCGACCCCGAGGGTGGTGGCCAGGGCCCGCAGGGCGGTGCCCTTGTCGGCGCGCAGCACGCTCAGCTCGTGCACCCCCTTGCCCGCGAGGTGGGTGACGCCCGCGTGGGCGGCGGCCTCCTCCGCGATGGCCCGGGCGACCGGCAGGGCGTCGTCGGGCAGACCCCGGGTGTGCAGGACGACGGCGGTCGGCTTGTGCTCGAGCCGGATCCGCGGGTCGCGGGCCGCGACGGCCGCCGCGACGTGGCCGCGCAGCGCGGTGACGGCGGCCTGCGTGCCCTCGGGCAGGGTCGTGCCGACGCTCGACTCCGCGCCGTGGCTGCCGATGCGGGTCAGGGCTGACCCGTCGAGCCCGGTGAGGCGGTCGAGGGTGGCGAGGTCGCGCCCGGAGACGACGGCCGCCCACGTCGCGGGCGCGGCGGCCAGCGTGCGCAGCGACTCGAGGGTGCCCGGCTGGGCGCGTGCGTCGGCAGGGTCGAGGACGAAGGGGGCGAGCACCCCGTCGAAGTCCGTGGCGACGAGCAGCCGCGGCGCGGCCGCGACCTCGGCGAGGGCGGCGGTGACCGGCTCCGGCAGGGGCACGTCAGGCCCTCTTCGGCGTGGGACGCTCGGGGGCGGAGGCGAGGTTGTCGAGGAAGCGATCGGCCCACCGCTGGACGTCGTGCTCGCTGACCCGGCGGCGGGAGGCGCGCATGAGCCGGCGGCGGTCCTTGGGGTCGGTCTCGATGGCGCGCAGCATCGTCTGCTTGAGGCCCTCGATGTCGTGCGGGTTGCAGACGAAGGACTGGTGCAGCTCGTGCCAGGCCCCGGTGAACTCGCTGAGGACGAGGGCGCCGCCGAGGTCGTGGCGGCAGGTGACGTACTCCTTGGCGACGAGGTTCATCCCGTCGCGCAGCGGGGTGACGAGCATGACGTCGGCGACCTGGAAGAGCGCGGCCATCTCCTCGCGCGGGTAGCTCTGGTGCAGGTAGTGGACGGCCGGGCTGCCGAGGGTGCCGTAGGTGCCGTTGATCCGCCCCACTGTCGTCTCGACCTCGGTGCGCAGCCGCTTGTAGGCCTCGACGCGCTCGCGGCTCGGCGTGGCGACCTGGACGAAGGTCACCTCGGGGGGGCAGAAGGCACCCTCCGAGAGCAGTTCTTCGTAGGCCTTGAGGCGGTGACGGATGCCCTTGGTGTAGTCGAGTCGGTCGACGCCGAGCATGACGATCTCGGGGTCGCCGAGCGAGGTGCGGATCTGCTCGGCGCGGGCGAGCACCTCGGGGCTGCGGGCGAGCTGCTCCAGCCCGGCGTAGTCGATGCTGATGGGCACCGAGGACGCGCGGACCACCCGCTCGCGCCCGTCGGGGTGGGTCGTCGTCACCGTTTCGCCGCGCGTGCTGCGCCCGTCGAGCTGGCGGGCGGCCCGCACGAAGTTGGCGGCGTCGGCGGAGCGCTGGAAGCCGAGGTAGTCGGCACCGAGGAGTCCCTCGATGATCTGCGAGCGCCACGGCAGCTGCGCGAAGAGCTCGACGGGAGGGAAGGGGATGTGGTTGAACCACCCGATCCGCAGGTCCGGTCGCAGCCGACGCACGAGGGCGGGCACGAGCTGCAGCTGGTAGTCGTGGATCCAGACCCTGGCCCCCGGTGCCGCCACCTCGCACACCGCCTCGGCGAAGCGCTCGTTGACCCGCTGGTAGTCCTGCCACCACTCGCGGTGGAAGTGCGCGGGGACGATGACGTCGTGGTAGATCGGCCACAGTGTGTCGTTGCTGAAGCCCTCGTAGTAGGTCTGCAGCTCGTCCTCGGAGAGCGGCACGGGGTGCAGCCACATGCCGGCCTCGGCGAAGGGGGCGGGAGCCTCGCCGGCCTCGCCGGCCCACCCGACCCAGGCACCCTCGCGCCCTCGCATCACCGACTCCATCGCGGTGACCAGTCCCCCGGGGGAGCGGTGCCACTCGCTGCTGCCGTCCGGGCCGACGACGCGGTCGACGGGCAGTCGGTTGGCGGCGATGACGAGGTCGTACGTGTGCTGACGTGGCACTGCAGTGCACCTCCGAGGAGTGGGTGGTCCCCAGCCTACGGGCCAGCGTGGGCCCTCCTGTGACCCCTTCCACGGAGCGGTCGGGGCCACTACCGTCGGTACATGAAGATCTCGGACGTGCTGCGCAGCAAGGGCCACGATGTCGTGACCATCACCCCCGACGCGACGGTCGGCGAGCTGCTCGCCCTCCTCGCCGAGCACCGCATCGGTGCCGTCGTCGTCTCCGTGGGGGAGGGATCCGTCGACGGGATCGTCTCCGAGCGGGACGTCGTCCGTCACCTCCACAGCGGTGGCGTTGGCGTCCTCGAGGGGCCGGTGAGCGCGATCATGACCGCGAAGGTGCACACCTGCGGCGAGGGGGACGACCTCACCGCGCTCGAGGCGCAGATGACCGAGCGCCGCATCCGTCACGTGCCGGTCGTGGGCGACGGGGGTCTCGTCGCGATCGTGAGCATCGGAGACGTCGTCAAGCACCGCATCCGTGACCTCGCCGCCGAGCGCGACCAGCTCGAGGCCTACATCACCCAGTGACCTACAGGCGGCACACAGCGAGCGCTCCGACACCTCACAAGCTCGGCCTTCTACGCTGGGGGGCATGACGACGCAGCTGCTCGGGGGCGACCCGGCCCCGGACGAGCCCGGAGAGGCCGGTGTGGCGGACTACGACACGATCGGGCCCTACCGCGTGCTCCAGCAGCTGGGGCAGGGTGGCATGGGCATCGTCCACCTGGCCCTCGACGAGCGCGGCCGCGCCGTGGCGATCAAGGTGCTGCGCTCCCACGTCGCCCACGACGAGGAGGCCCGTGCCCGGCTGGCGCGCGAGGTCGATACCCTGGCCCGGGTCCGCTCGCAGCGCATCGCCCCGGTCTTCGACGCCG
Source organism: Janibacter hoylei PVAS-1 (assembly GCF_004025845.1). Lineage (NCBI taxonomy): Bacteria > Bacillati > Actinomycetota > Actinomycetes > Micrococcales > Intrasporangiaceae > Janibacter > Janibacter hoylei. Next base: position 216,726 of record NZ_PIPF01000010.1, on the reverse strand, counting down.
ACCTCGAGGGCGAGCAGCCCTACATCGTCACCCGCTACGTCCCCGGCCCGAGCCTCGAGCAGCACGTGCGCGAGCAGGGCCCGCTCGGCGCCGAGGCCCTGCTGCGTCTTGCCCGCGGGCTCGCCGAGGCACTGCGAGCCATCCACGAGGTCGACGTGGTCCACCGCGACCTCAAGCCCGGCAACGTCCTCATGCTCGACGACGACCCGGTCGTCATCGACTTCGGCATCGCCCACGTCGCCGAGAGCTCGCGCATGACGATGACCGGTCTGGTCATGGGGACCCCCGGCTACCTGTCGCCGGAGCTCATCGAGGGCGGCGACGTCACCCCGGCCACCGACTGGTGGGGCTGGGCGGCGACCCTCGTCTTCGCGGCGACGGGGCGCTCTCCCTTCGGCCGTGGCGGCATGGAGGCGGTGCTCGCCCGGGTCTGCCGCGGCGATGCCGACCTGCGTGACGTCGACCCGCAGCTGGCGCCGCTGCTGCACGCCGCCCTCACCCCGGACCCGAGCCGACGCCCCGACGCCGACGAGGTCCTCATGGCCCTCGAGACCTGGGCCCGTGGGCGACCCGTGACCGACGTGCTGCCCCAGCGCACCCGGGCCCTCCAGCCCGAAGCAACCCGCACCCTCCCGCCGGTGTCGGCGCCCGCGCCCCGCGCGGAGCCGCCGGCCCCCTGGGGTCGTGGTGACTGGACCGACCCGCGACCCACGTCCACGCCTGCACCCGCGGCCCCCGCTCCGGCCCAGGTCGCGCCGACGCCGTGGCCCGGCGCCGGTCCGGCGACGCCCGACCGCCCCGGCGACCCCCGCATCGGCCGCCCGCGGCGCAGCGACGTCCTCGCCGCGCTGCTCGCAGCCGCGGTCGCCTTCGGCGCGGCCGTGCCGTGGGCAGGCTTCGCACTGGCGATCGGCTGGTCCTGGCTGGCGCGCACCGTCGACCGCTCGATGACGGCCACCGTGCGGCGACGGCACCGGTACGGACGTCGTCGCAGCGACGGCGTCGCGGCCCTGGCCGCGTCGCCCCTGCACCTCCTCGGCGCCGCCCTCACGACAGTCGTGGCGGCGCTCCTGCCCGCCGCGGTGGGTGCCGCGGGCCTCGTCGTCACCGCCGTGGCGCAGGACGCGGTCGACGGCCGAGGGGTGCGGCTCGATGCGCCCGTGCCCCTGGCCGTCGCGGCTCTGCTCGCCCTGCTCATCGGCTGGTGGGGTCCCGGGGGCCCGAGCCTGCGCCGGGGCAGCCGCAGCCTCGTGCGCAGCGTGACGGGAGTCCCCGTCGCGCGGGTGGTCATCACCGCTTGCCTCGTCGTCTTCGCCGTCGGCGTGCTCGGTGCGCTCGCCGTCGGCGCCCTCGAGGTCTCGTGGTGGCCTGACGTCCAGTCGCCCATGCCCTCCCCGGAGCAGCTGCCCTCACGATGACGACGCCGCCGCCCCCACCACCCCACGAGCCCGCCAAGGGCCCGCGGCGCCGGCCCGGACGTCGCACCGAGCCCCAGACCGGAGCCATCCCGCAGCACCCGCAGCCCAAGCCGCGCCGTCGACCCAGCCTGCGCGGCGAGCAGCCGACCGAGACGATCCCGCTGCGTGGCTCGCTGCGCGGCACGCCCTACCGCGACCCCCGTGTCACGAGGGCGGTCGCCGAAGAGCGGGCCGCCGCGCACGCGATGGACCTCGCGCTGCGGGTCGCCGAGATCATGCTGCGCTCGGGCTCGAGTGCCGCGGGTGTCGAGTCGGCGACGATCGCCGTCGGTGTGGCAGCCGGCCTCGACGACCTCGACGTCGACCTGACGATGCAGTCGATGCACCTGCAGTGCCGCACCCCGTCGGGGCAGACGATCTCGCGGCTGCGAGTCGTGCGGCAGCCCCGCCTCGACTTCGCCCGGCTGGCGATGGTCCACGCGCTCGTCGACGACCTCGTCTCGGGTGACATCGACCTCGAGCAGGCCGACTCGCAGCTCCGCGAGATCAGCCGGGCCCCCCGCATGTGGTCGCGGTGGTTCGTCACGCTCGCCGAGGGCGGGGTGGCCGGTGGCGTCGCCCTCCTGCTCGGGGCGAGCCTGCCCGGTGTGCTCGTCGCCGCCGCTGCGGCCTGCGTGACGATCCTGCTCTCCGGCCTCGTCGACCGGCTGAGCCTGCCGGACTTCTACCTCGGGGCGCTCGGCGGCGCGACGGCCACGCTGATCGCCTTCTTCGCCTACGTGCTCGGCACCTACGGGATCATCCCGATCTCGCCGGCGGACTTCGCCTTCATCGTCGCCGGTGGCATCGTCGCCCTGCTGCCCTCGCGCACGCTGATCTCGGCGATGGAGGACGTCCTCTCCGGCTTCCCCGTCACCGGGACGGCCCGCCTCTTCGCGGTCATGCTCCACACCTTCGGGCTCATCGTCGGTGTCGCCTCCGGCCTGGGGCTGTGCCTGCAGGCCGGTGGCCTCCTCGGCATCGAGCTCACGCCGCCGCCGCTCGACAAGCTCGCCTGGGCGTCGGGCCCGCTGCCCATGGTCATCATCGGCGCTGTCGTCATCGGCTTGACCGGCGCCATCACGCTCCAGGACAGCCGCCGGATGCTCCTGCCCGCGAGCCTGCTCTGCGTCTCCGGCGTGGCGGTCGCCGTCGGGCTGAGCTCGCTCGGCATCGGCCGGGTGACGTCGACCGGGCTGGCTGCGGCCGTCATCGGCTTCCTCGCCCGCTACATCGCCCTGCGGATGGACGCCCCGGCGCTCACGATCTCGGTCCCCGCGTCCTTCGGCCTCTACCCCGGTCTCGGGATCTTCATCGGTCTGTACCACATGAGCAGCCCCGGCACGGTGGCCGACGGCGCCAACTCCACGGCCGGTCTCTTCAACGTGCTCGGTGCCTTCGGCGTCATCATGGCGATCGCGACGGGCAACACCCTGGGTGACCGGCTGGCCGCTCCCTTCGACGCGCCTGTGGCACAACGCCGCCGGGCCACCGTCGAGCAGGAGGGCGACCGGCGGGCCGAGGACGGGTGGGACATCGTCTGAGGTGCTGGCGGGGCGGGGCCGCGCCCCGAAGGTCACAAGTTTGACTCGCTAGATCACGGGAAGGTAACGTTCGCGAAGTCCGAGACCGACGCCAGACCTTCTGGCAGCTTCACCACGAAGCCCCCTGAACCTCGTGGAAGGAATCACCACCCCATGTTCTACTCCCCGAAGCACGCTCAGGCTGCGAAGACCTCGCCCGCCCGCCGCCGCATCGCCGGTGTTGCCGTGGCTGGGGCCTCGGTGGCCGTCGGCTCCATGGCGACCGCCCAGAGCGCGTCCGCCTCCACGAACTCCTCCGTCTGGGACCGCGTCGCCGCCTGCGAGAGCGGTGGCAACTGGTCCATCAACACGGGCAACGGCTTCTACGGCGGCCTGCAGTTCACCAACCAGACCTGGAACGGTTTCGGCGGTGGCAAGTACGCCCCCAACGCCCACCAGGCCACCAAGTCGCAGCAGATCGAGATCGCGCAGAAGGTCCTGCAGACCCAGGGCCCCGGCGCCTGGCCCGTCTGCTCGCAGAAGGCTGGTCTGACCAAGGCCAACGGCGGCGCCTCCGCCGGCTCGACCGCCCCGGCCCCGAAGGCCGAGGCCCCCAAGACGCAGGCTGCCCCGCAGCAGCAGGCTCCGCAGCAGCAGGCGCCCTCGCGCTCCGAGGTCCGCACCCCGGCCGCCGCCGGCGCCCTCGTGGTCGACGGCATCCGCGGCCCGAAGACCAACGCCGCCATCGAGAAGTGGGTCGGCGCCACCCAGGACGGTGCCCTGAGCGCCACCGACGTGAAGGCCCTCCAGGCCAAGGTCGGCTCGGGCCAGGACGGCGTCATCGGCCCGAAGACCACCGCTGCCCTGCAGCAGGTCGTCGGCGCCGACCAGGACGGCATCTGGGGTCCGCAGACCACCAAGGCCCTCCAGACCTACCTCAACGGTCGCTGAGTGAGCTGAGCCCGTCCCGCCGTCAGGCGTGACGCAGCACTCCGCGAAGGGGGGTCCGCACCAACGGTGCGGACCCCCCTTCGTCGTGCCCGGGGTCGTGACGCCGGGCGGCCCAGGCATCGCCGCTCGCGCCTCACCACCATTTCGGAGGCGTGGTGTGGATGGTGTCCGAGGTGCCTGAGTTACAGGTCTGTATTTACGTGACGAGTGTTGTCTGTGTGACTGGAGTGTCCTTAGCGTCGCTCTCGGACCTGCGCGGGGTACCCCTGCCCGTGCTCAGCCGAGATGAGGACACCACATGTTCAGCACCAATGACTTCCCGGATCAGCCGGCCTCCCGACGCGGCCGTCGCCTGCGCGTCGCAGGTGGCGTCGCCGCCGCCGGCTCGCTCGTGGCCGGTGGCCTCGTGGTCGCCTCCAACGCCGGTGCCGCCGACACGGTCTGGGACCGGGTCGCCGCCTGCGAGTCGACGAACAACTGGAGCATCAACACGGGCAACGGCTACTACGGCGGCCTGCAGTTCTCCTTCCAGACGTGGAAGGGCTTCGGCGGCCAGAAGTACGCCTACACCGCCGACCGCGCCTCCCGCGCGCAGCAGATCGAGATCGCCCAGGAGGTGCTCAAGGTCCAGGGCCCCGGCGCCTGGCCGGTGTGCTCGCGCAAGGCGGGCCTGACCGTCGCCAACGGCCTGGCCGTCAACCCCTACGGCAGCGGTGAGCGGCCCTCACGCGACACGACCCGCCCACCGGCCACCTCCACCGGTGGCAAGCTCGCCGTCGACGGCATCCAGGGCCCGAAGACCAATGCCGGCATCGAGAAGTGGGGCGGCCGCCCGATGAACGGCTACCTCGACTCCCAGGACAAGCAGGCCCTGCAGCGCAAGGTCGGCGCCTCCCCCGACGGCGTCATCGGCCCGCAGACGACCAAGGCGCTGCAGCGCAAGGTCGGCGCGGACGTCGACGGCAAGTGGGGCCCGCAGACCACCTCGCGCCTGCAGTCCTGGCTCAACAACAACGTCCTCTGACGGGCGCCACGACTCGGTGACGACCGGGCCCGCGGGCTACGATGCCGCGGTCCCGGTCTTCGTCGTCCGGGCCCGCTGGCGTGGCGCAATTGGTAGCGCACCTGTCTTGTAAACAGGTGGTTGAGGGTTCGAGTCCCTTCGCCAGCTCTGAAATCAAGGGAAACACCTCACTCCCCACCCTCCGGGAGGCCGAAGCCTCCACTTTCGCCTCCACTTTGGCCCGGCGAAGGGGGTCGTGGGTCGGCCGCTTCGAGCGCCGCCAGCACCCGAGGATCCTGCTCGCCGCGTCCCAGGTAGACGTCCTGCGTCATCGACACCCGCGAGTGGCCGAGCTGGTCCGCGATGATCCGCGCCGTGACCCCGGACCCGTCGAGGATGCTCGCCGTCGTCTTGCGCCAGGCGTGCGAGGTCACCCACTCCAGGTCACTGTCCAATCGGACCTCGTAGAGCCACCGACTCACCGTGCGCGGCTCCCGGTAGCCACCGTCGACCGTGCCGAAGACCGGCTCCTCCGGCCCGACCCCGACCTCAGCGCGCCGCCGCAGCATCGCCACGCACCACTGAGGAAGGGGGAGGAGCCGTTGCCCGGCCGCCGACTTCGTGGGCTTGCGGATCAAGCCCTGACCCGTCACCCGGATCAGCGTCGAGGTCACCGCGACCGTGCCGGCCTCCAGGTCGATCTCCGACCACAGCACCGCGACGACCTCACCGATCCGCAGACCCGTCGCCAGCATGAAGGCGCACAGGTCCGGCAGGTCGTGCTCGACGGCCCGAGGATCACGGGTCACGGCCAGGAACCACGCCGCCCGCTCCTGCTCGGTCAACGCACGCGGCCGACGACGAGGGCCGGCACTGAGCCGACGCACCTCGCGAGTCGGGTTGAACCGCACCGCACCCTCACGCACGGCCCGACCCATCGCACCGGAGATCACCGCCCGCGACGTGCGCGAGGTGGCCGACCCGACCCGCTCGTGCAGGTCCACGAGGAAGCGGTCCACGATGGGCGTCGTCACCTCACCCAACCGCAGGTTGCCCAACGCGGGGGAGACGTGACGCTGCCACTGGTAGCGATAGGTCTGCACCGTCCCCGGCGATCGCTCACCCATCCGCACGAGCTGGTCGAGGTCGGCCAACCACTGCCGCACCGCCTCGTCCAAGGTGTCGCGAGCCGTCAGCCCACCGACGCCGGTCGTGGCGGCATCCTCCAGGGCCGTCGTCAGTGCCCGTTGAGCCGCCGCCTGCGACGACCCCCACCGCTCCACCCGACGCTTGCGACCGTCGAAGCCCCGGAACCATGCCCGAGCCTTGTACGTCGCTCCGGAGTCCGTGGCCACGCGCACCGTCGAGATGGCGCCCCACTCGCCCGGAGCCAGCCCCTGCCGTCCCATGGCTCACGCTGCCGTCTGCTCGTCGAGCCACGCGAAGACGTCACTCTCCCGGTAGCGCAGGCGACGACCGATCTTCAACGCCGGAGGTCCCTCGCCCTGGCACCGCCAGTCGTAGAGCGCCCCCACGGGCACCCCGAGAAACGTTGCGACGTCCTGCACCGTCCACAGCGGGTCATGTCGATTGCACATCTGAATCCCTTCTCTCCCTTGTCTGTCGTGTCTTCTCAGTTCGCCCGTGCCTTCTCGGCACGCCACTGGTCGTAGGCCCGAGCACGGTCCGCAGCCGCCAGAGCCAGCGCCGTGTCACCGTCGTTGTCCCACCCGGTGCCCGCGTAGCTCCAGGAGCCCACGACGAGGGTCGTTTCCTCCTCGTCATCAGAGATCAGGTCCGCGAAGTCGAGGACCGGCACCTCACGCCCCTCACGAGCGCAGTCGGCGGCGATCCGCTGCCACCGCTGCCGCGCCCGACGCAAAGCACCGAGCGTGATCGAGTACTTGCGCGACTTGCTGGAGAAGTGCCCCCGGAAGCCGAGCATGTGCACCCACTTGCCCAGCAGCTCGTAGTCATCGCCCGACGTCCGCTGGTCCGCGAGGTCATCCAACGTCGCCCGCAGGCGCCGGTAGTGGGCCGACTCCCTTCGCGGATCGGTCGTGTCCGATGCGGCCTTGGTCGCGTACTTCGCCAGATAGCCGGCGACCTGCTCACCCACGAGCGGTGCGTCCGGATCATCGCCCCGCGAGCCGGTCACCGTCCGGGCATCGACCTGAGTGCCGAACCGGAGCCGACCGCCGCCCTGGCCACCGCACGACGGAGCGTCGAAGTGGACCCGCGCCACCGCGTCCTCGAGGAGGCCGGCCAGTACCCCAGCCGAGACCGCCGCAGGCGCAGCCGCATACCCCTCCGGCGTCTTCGGGCCATCGAGGCGCACCAACGCATGGAAGTGCACGACACCCCGCGCCTGGTACTCCGCGACCTTCGCGTACTGCAAGGTCGCCACCTCCCGCAGCCGAGAGTCCGGCACACCCAGCGCGCGAGCGATGACCCGACGAGCTGTGATCGTGAAGCGCCGCCACAACTCCGGGGCCCACCACTGCCAGATCGCGTGCCCGACGTAGTCGTAGCAGTCCGAACAGATCGGCGTCCCCACGTCGAGGTCACCGTCGTCGTGAGCCCGCCAGCACGCCACCGCACGACCGTGCTCGCACACCCCGTGCCCATCACGAGGACGGCACCGCTGCCCTCCCTTCGCCGCGTGCACCGGACCGAAGGACGGAGCCGTCAACGTCAGGAAGACCAGCGGATTGCCGCTGACCTCCTCCGGCACGCTCTTGCCCCCGACCACGCCGGCCCGGATCATCTCGAAGGTGTCCCGCGCATAGGTCCGCGAGCAGGCCGGGCACACGCTCGCCCGCCGATTGCCGCACCGCACATAGGTCACGCCGAATGGCTCGTGAGCAGACGAATAGCTGCTCAGCACCTCACCCGTGGCCCGGTCGACGCGACGAGAGGACCCGACCAGCCGGATCGGGTGCGCGCAATGACCCACCCGGGCCGCAGCATCCGCCCAGGCATCGAAGGTGCCGCCCACGAGGCGATCCACCACGCTCTGCCGAGCAGCCGCCCCGAGGCTCCCCAGATCCAGCGGCGCATCGTCGCTGTAGCCGGGGAACCCGAAGGGGGCGCTGCGGTCAACCATCAGAAGTCGCCTGCCGCCCCACTGGCGCACACGCAGTCGAGGCACACGAGGTGATCGCGGCCGTGGCCGATCACATAGGCCCAACCCTCACAGAACGTCGTCGCCGCCGCGATGGCGTCCGAGGTCGTCGGGAAGATCGTCCGCGCATCGAAGCGCCGCACGAAGACCACCCCGCACTCATCGCACGCGACCGCCGCACCCCGACCCAACGACGAGCGAAGGGGGAGCACCTGCGACGGAGCCGCCGCCAGCATCCAGCTCATGCCGTCTCGCCCAGCCCGAACCGCTCGTGATCCACGGTGCCGCCCCACACGCCCTGGTCGTCCCACGCCAGCGCGTAGTCCAGGCACATCGCCCGCACCGGGCAAGAAGCGCACACCTCCAGCGCCTTGTCCGTGTCGTCGCGGCCACGCTCCGGAAACCACCAATCCGGGTGCGGATGGCGCACGCACGCCCCGTGGAGATTGAGCGTTGCCAACGTCCGGGTGGCAGCGCGAGAACGCTCATTCGGCATCATGACGAACCCCTTCCCGAGATGACTCCCAGCGCTTCGCCGCCGGGTAGTGCGCCGCTGTGGCCTTGATGAGCGAGTCCGGCCAGAAGTGCGCCCGCACCCGCGCCACCTCGCCCTCCTCCGTGACGAGATAGCCAGCACCCCGAATGTCATCCGGGATGCGATGGGCCGGAGCCTCATCACTCAGACCCGACCCCAGGACCATCTGCACCTCCTCGACGCTCTGGAGACGCAGCGCCACCGTCTGCGTGAACAGCCCCCGCATCGGGACCGTCTCCTTCTTCGGGTCCTGCACGAAGGCGACGACGACAACCCCCATCGCCCGGCCCTGCGTCAAGATCTCCGACAGGAGGCGATTGCCCTCCTTCTTCACCCCTGCATCCGCATAGGCCGTCAACGCCGCCAACTCGTCAATGACCAAGACGTGCAACGGATCGCCCGGCAACGGCTCATGAAGCCGGGACTGCCCGACCATGCGGACCGCGCGCTCATCGATGATCGCCAGCAGATCCCGCAGCACCTCCACCGCCTGCTCCGGCTTGTACGCCGTGCGATACATCAGGCCATCGCCCATCGCGATCTCCACGCCACGCTTGAGATCCACGCCGTGCACCCGCACCGTGTCCTGCCTGATCCACGGCCCCAACGAGGCCACCGAGCCCCACAGAATCGAGCCCTTCCCCGAGCCCGACCGACCCGCGACCAGCGTGTGCCGACCCACCAGCGACAGCCGCCACGGGTCGCCCGACTCCTCCCGACCGACCTCCACCGGCTCCAGGGCCGCACCCGGCGCACGATCCACAGGAATCCTCGCCGTCGTCGCACCAGCCAGCGCGTCACCCATCGTCAACCGCAGCTCCGCGACCGCAGCCGAAGGCGTCGAGACACGAAAACTCGCAGCACCGAAGTCAGCCGCGAACTTCTCCGCCACCGCAGCGATCTCCGACGACGACTGCCCCCGGCGAGCCCGGATGCGAGCCACGACCACACCACCGCACGAGGTCACACCCAGCAACGCCGGATCGACCCACCCGCGACCGTCCTTGGTCTGGATCTCCTTCGACAGGCCAGCCGCCCGAGCGACATGCGCAAAGTCTCCACGCACATAGCGCCGGTAGAACCACGCCACAACCTGATTGGGGTACCGCAACGCGACCACGAAAGCCGCGACGAAGACGAACAGCGCAGCCACGCCCACCACGACCCCGAGCACCTGAAGCTGCGACCCAAGGACCGCGACCCACGAGGTGTCAGACGGACCGGTCGGCAGCCCCCACGACGTCCGCTCAGGAGCGCGACCGGCGAACCAGCCCGCACCGAGCAACGCCACGCACACCGCCAGCAGCCGCCACAGGACCGGGCCAGCCGCCTGGACCGCGAGGACACCCCCACGGACCAGACGGCGAACCCTCACGGCACGCATCACGCAGCCGCCGACTCCGAGCGACCCGAGACCGAGGGCCTCGCCCCCTTGCCCGGAGCAGTCATCCCCTCCGCCCGGAAGGACCACGCCAGCCGAGGACGCACCCCGTTGTCATCGACGTAGGGCAGAGCCGTCAGCCCCACGAACTCCACCGGCGTCCACGGAAACGGCGTCCCGTTGTCCGGAGGAACCGGCTGCACCTTCGCCGCGATCTTGATCGACAGCGCCGTCTCTTTCTTGCCGGCCTCCTCGTCCGCGTCCAGGACCGTCACCTGCCACAACGGCAACCCCGAGTCCTTGTCCAACTGCTGCGGCCGCGAACCATCAGGCCGCTTGTCCGCATCGAAGTCCGCCACCGGCTCCACACCCCCCTTCAAGAACGCACCCGCGGGGAAGACATCCGCGTGACCGACCGGGAACCGACGCTGCATCGCCATGACTTGCTCCTCTTGATAGATGCTGGCTTAAGCCAGTGTGACGACGTTACAACTGGCTCAAGCCAGTGTCAACAGGTGGCTTAAGCCAGGGGCCTACACTGTGGATATGAGTGAGAAGAAGGTGTCGGCCCAAGGGGCGGGCACAGCAAGTCGTCAGGTGGCGGCCGCGCTGCGTGCTGCCATCGAGTCGGGGAAGTACCAGCCAGGCGACCGACTGCCCTCTGAGCGCGTGCTGGCTTCAGATCACGGGGTTGCCCGCAACACCGCCCGCGAAGCCGTGCGACAGCTAGCCGAGGCGGGGCTCGTGACCGCACATCACGGCAAGGGTGTCTTTGTTCGGACCAAGCCGCGGCTGATGCGGTTCGGTCAGTGGCGGTACTCGCGGAGGCTGCGCGAGGAGACGGGCCTGTCTCCGTTCCACGCCGAGGTAGCCGCCCAGGATCGAGTGCCGAACGCCTTCCTGAAGGAGATCGGCCGCGTAGTCCCACCGCCTGAGATCGCTGAGCGCCTGAACGTCAGTCCCACTGAGGCGAGCGTGGTGCGGCGCGAAAACTGGTACTTCGCAGACGATGAGCCGATGCAGGTCGGCGTCACCTACGTGCCGTGGAGCATCGCGGCGGGGACGGAGCTTCGGGCAGGCGACAACCTCGGCAAGGGCGACCTCTATGCGCGGTTCGCTGAGTTGGGCCACGAGATCACCTACACCCGCGAGGAGGTCACCGCGCGCATGCCCACGCTCGATGAGGTGGACGGTCTGCGACTGCCCGAAGGAGTGCCGGTCCTCGTAGTGCTGCATACGGGGCTTGACCAGGACCGGCGACCCTTCGAGGTCACGCAGTTCACCATGCGCGCCGACTACTCCGGCCTTGACTACACGATGAAGGTGGATGATTGAGCATGACTGAAATCCGCTTGACCCGACGAGCCGACTATGAGGAGCTTGCGGACGTACTCGTCGCGGTCAACAAGAGGGACGGCTACCCGGTGGAAGGAGTTGATAGCCCTCTGGCTTGGCTGGACCTGCCAGACGCTATTGGACAATGGACTGCCCTCTTGGACGGAAGACCTCGTGGACACGCCGCTCTCTTGCAGCCCAAGTCAACCGACGAGGTAGTTGGTCTGGTGGTCGACAAGCAGGGAGTGTCGATGACGCAGCTGGCAGTTCTCGCTCGCCTTTTCGTCGACCCTCGAGTTCGGGGGCAGGGTATAGGTGAAGCGTTGCTAAAAGCCGCTGAGGACAGTGCAAGGTCTCTAGGTCTGACACTCGTGCTAGAAGTTCTGGCCAAAGATAAAAGCGCCATGAACCTATATCTAAGAAACGGCTGGAAGGTCATCGGCGAGTCTGACCACGTCTGGGGCGAGGGCCGCCATGCAGAAGCCATGGTGATGACAAAGGACAAGAAGGGGATGGTGGGATCGGCGTGCAGCGGCAATCCAACGCGAATACTCCAATAAGCGAACCAGGGCGGACCATCCCCAAGGCTGTCCGCAAGCAGTTGTGTCGTGAAGTCGGGTTCAGGTGTCCGATCCGTGACTGCGGGAGCCCGTACCTGACGTTCCACCACTTCTTACCGCCCTGGCGAGAGAAGCGTCACCACGATCCTGTCGGAATGATTGCGCTCTGCTCGAACCACGCGGCAAAGGCCGATGGCGGATACTACCCCAACGAGTATCTGTCCAAGTTGAAGGAGGTTGGGCCGGCCTCACTGCCTGTGGTGGGAGAATTTGACTACCTGACGCGAGATCTGGTGGCCGTCGTTGGGTCGGTGGCTTTCTATCAAGTAGACACAATCGTAGAGATTGACGGTGAGCCTTGCGTCTACTTTAACCGCGACCAAGACGGATTCCTATTGCTCAATTTTAAGATGCCATCTATGCATGGCGAGCCACGAGCATGGATGGAAGACAACGTCTGGACCGTGGATCCAGGTGCGGCGCATATTGAATGCCCACCGCGAGGAAGGTACCTCAGGGTCGATTTTGAAAATGGCGATGGATTCTACATCTCTTTCCGAGAGGCGCGAACTGCAGAAGCCTTCCGCGAGATGCTGCCTGGCCGAGAGGCAATTGCCGAGAAGGTAAATTTCCCGGTGGTGGTCGCACTCATCTACGAGCGCTCGAGGAACGGTCTAATAGAGTTCGGTAGCCGTGAAATCAGCTTCGGCGTGGGCAATGCAATTCGAGGAGGATCCATCACTGGGGGTAACGTTGGCATTAGCCTCTCTGGCTACGGCGGCCTCTCTCGAAACGTGGCCAGAATGCTTGCGTCCTCCCTAGACAATTATAATCGCGGGCGCTCTCATTAGGGGAAATTGTGTTGTCGATGGCACAGGTTTGACAGTCGGCTTACTAGAACGGCGGGCCGAACTTTCATCTGCTGCGTGTCCCGGCATGGTTATGAAGTTCGGTTGAATAGCACTTGGATCAATTGATCCAACTGAACTTTGTCCCCGGGGTCCAATTCCCTGCGGACAGCCCGGGCCACTTTCGCTGTGGCCTCCTCAAATGCCTTCCTTCCGGAATCGTCGAGCGTCACCTCTCCAGTTGAACCGCTAGGTATGTACTTGTCGTAAACACGATTCCACTCGCCCAGTGCTTGAATCACGGGAGCTTCTGCCCAAACGGCCACTTTTGATCGAGTTTGTGCCTCGCCCTCAGGTTCTACCTCGCCAGATGTGAAGCGCGCCAGCAACTGCATAACAAGTGAGGCGTACGCGTCCTCCTGCCTCTGCTTCCGGCTCTTTGTCCGCTCACTTTGCCAAGAACTTACCCCTGTGGCGACACCGAAAAGGGCCAGTCCCGCAACGACTATGGCCCCCGCTGCTTGAACGAAGGGGCCTTCGTTTCGGCCGGACAGGCCAGCGTAGACGAAGGCGGCTGCCCCAAGGATAAAGGCGGCGTAGGACAGTATCACAGCTTGAGTGCGCACGCTTAGACGATACACAGAATCGCGCGGGCCCTCTCTGCTCCCTCCTAAGCAGGCGGAGAATGCCTAGGCAGAAAACTGGCCGGTGAGGACTTTCTCTACTGACTCAAGCGCGCCTCCGGCGCGAGCCGGCGGGCCTTCGGCCCGCCGCCGTGCCGGGCGTGCGGCCTGCGGCCGTTCCGGGCGCGGCGGCGAACCTCGACCCAACCGGCAGACCAAAAGGAGCGACGCCCAGGACCTCATCCCGAGCGTCGCTCCCTTCGCCATGCAGCTACGTGATTGCCACCGTGCGATAAGTAGGCTGGCAGTATGCGCGTCCAACTCCTGTACTTCGACGGGTGCCCGAACTGGCAGGTGGCCGACGGCCGCATCCGTGAAGCGCTGGAAACCCTAGGCATCCACGTCGACGTGGAGAAGGTCCTGGTGACCACCCCCGAACAAGCTGAACAGTGGAGCTTTCGTGGCTCGCCGTCGATCCTTGTCGACGGTGAGGACCACTTCGCCGAGCCAGGCGCGCCGGTCGGGCTGTCGTGTCGGCTGTATCGGACACCAGATGGCGTGGAGGGTTCTCCCACAGTTGAACAGCTAGTCCAGGTCCTATCTGGGACATAGCGCCAACGAAACATCGACGGAACTGCAGCCGAGATGGCCTTGCTGGCTCGGAGCAATGACGTGAGCAAGGCCGGTGGTCCAGAAGTGAAGTTGGGCGGACACGCCGCCGCGCGAATACGTCACCTTCACGCCTCCGACCCTCCGCTTCACTCTCCGCCCACCTCCGGACCGCATCAAGGGCGCTCCGCGTCACTGCGTGATGGACTCCGTCCACCCTTGACCCGGCCACTCCGGCAGGCTCCTCTGCCCCGCTACAGGGTCGGTGGCTAGATCCGGCCAGCCCTCCACTTACGCCTCCTCTTTCGTCCAGAGAAGGACCGATCCAGCCCGAGTCGGCTCCGCACATGCACGCGAAGACCGTTGGAAACACAGGGAATCCGAGTCCCAGCAGTACCCAACCGAGGAGCCCCGCAGGGAAACAGGTGGTTGAGGGTTCGAGTCCCTTCGCCAGCTCCACTGGCGCGGGACCGGCCGGAGGATCAGCGGCCGGCCAGCCAGGCGTTGATCGAGTCCTTCAGCGGGCCCTCCTGCTCGCCGACGAGGATGACCCCGCCCTCGCCCGTCGACGAGGTGGCGGTGACTCCCTTCGTCCCGCCGTCGGCACCGATGATGACGTCGACCTCGCCGCGGTCGACCGCGGCGGCCAGGGCGTCGAGCTCGCCGACCTGCCAGCTCGGGTGCGCGCCGATCGACTCGGCGTAGTCGCCGACGGCCTCGGCCGCCGGCCCGCTCACCTCACCGCTGTCCTCCGGCACGGCGAGCGGGGGGTTGGCGACGACGCCGACGGTGAGGACCCCCGTGCTCTCGGCGCGGTCGAGGCCGGAGCCGGGGTCGGAGCAGCCGGCCACGAGGAGCAGCGGCAGCAGGGCCATCGCGAGGAGTCGGCGCATGGCCCCCATGATGCCTGCCTACGATGGGCGACGTGCGTGCGTCGACCCGGCAGTGGCTCAGGGCGCACAGCCACGTCCACACGGACTTCGACGCGACGACCCTGGTCGAGCACCTCCGGGCGAAGGGGGAGACCGTCGCCGTCGTCATCCCCGCCCGCGACGAGTCCGCCACCGTCGGCGACGTCGTCACCGGCCTGCGCCGCGAGCTCGTCGAGCAGGTGCCACTCGTCTCAGAGCTGGTCGTCGTCGACTCCGACTCGACGGACGACACCGCGGCCGTCGCCGCCGACGCCGGTGCGACTGTGCACCGGGCCGCCGACATCGCGCCCCACCTCGGCGCCCACCCGGGCAAGGGCGAGGCGCTGTGGAAGTCGCTCTTCGTCACCTCCGCCGACCTGCTCGTCTTCGTCGACGCCGACCTCACGCAGTGGTGGCCGCATTTCGTCACCGGTCTCGTCGGGGCCCTCACCGCCGACCCCCGCACCCAGCTCGTCAAGGGCTGGTACGACCGGGTCATGGACGTGCTCGGCCGGGCACCCAGCACCGAAGGGGGCCGGGTCACCGAGCTCGTCGCCCGCCCCGTCATCGACCTGTGGTGGCCCGATCTCGCCGGCGTCGTCCAGCCCCTGGCGGGGGAGTGGGCCGCCCGCCGCTCGCTCATGGAGTCGCTGACCGTGCCGACCGGCTACGGCGTCGAGATCGCCTCGCTGCTCGACACCCACACCCGCCACGGTCTCGACGCGATCGCCCAGGTCGACCTCGGCTGCCGGGCCCACCGCCACCAGCGCGACCACGACCTGGCCGTCATGGCTGCCGAGCTGCTCGCCGTCGTCCACGCCCGCCGCCACGGCGAGCCGGTCGACGTCACCATCGCGAGCGAGACGCTCGAGCAGTTCACCCGCGAGGGCGGCTGGCGGACTCGGGCGCTCCCCCTTCGTCAGCGACCACCGGCGGCCACCCAGCCCGGCTACCCCGCAGGAGCCCGATGAGACTCGGCCGCCACACCTTCGCCGACGACGCGATGCTCGTCATGGCGATCGTCAACCGCACGCCCGACTCCTTCTACGACAAGGGCGCGACCTTCGCCGAGGACAAGGCGATGGAGCGAGTCGACCTCGTCGTCGAGCAGGGCACCGACATCGTCGACATCGGCGGGGTCAAGGCCGCGCCGGGCGGGGACGTCGATGTCGCCGAGGAGATCGATCGGGTCGCCGGGCTCGTCGCCCGGGTCCGCGCGGCGCATCCGCAGCTCGTCATCTCCGTCGACACGTGGCGAGCGGAGGTCGGCGAAGCCGTCTGCGCCGCAGGCGCGGACGTGCTCAACGACGCGTGGGGCGGAGCCGACCCGGGCCTCGTCGACGTCGCCGCCGCGCACGACGTCGCGATCATCTGCACGCACACCGGCGGGGTCGAGCCGCGGACGCGGCCCTTCCGCACCGGCTTCGAGCGCGACGTCGTCGCCGACGTGCTCGACGGGGTCCTCGGGTACGCCGAGCGGGCGGTCGTGGCCGGCGTCGCACGGGAGTCGGTGGTCATCGACCCGGCACACGACTTCGGCAAGAACACCCACCACACCCTCGAGGTCACCCGCCGCCTCGACGAGATGGTCGAGACCGGCTGGCCGGTGCTCGTGTCGTTGTCCAACAAGGACTTCGTCGGCGAGACCCTCGATCGCCCCGTCGACGAGCGACTCATCGGCACGCTCGCGACGACCGCCGTCTCCGCGTGGCTCGGCGCGCGGATCTACCGCGTGCACGAGGTCGCCGAGACCCGCCAGGTCCTCGACATGGTCGCCACCCTGCGCGGCGAGCGTCCGCCGGCCCGCACGATCCGAGGGCTCGCATGAGCGGGGTGAGGAGCGAGGGCACGAGCGAGGGACGAGCCGCGCCCGCAGGGAGGGACCCTTCTCGGTCGACCAGCATGAGCATCACCGCCGCCGTCGTCGTCCCCGCTGCCCCGGCGCTGCTGCCCGGCATCGGCGGCACCGCCGACCCGCTCGCCGACCTGCGTGAGCGGGCCGCAGCCCTCGTCGCCGACACCGCCACGGCGAAGGGGGCCGACCGTCTCGTCGTCGTCGGCTCGGGTACGACCACCCGTGTGTGGCCCGGCGACGCGCCCTCGGGTGCTGCGCGCTTCACGACCGGCCGCGTCCCCGACGGGGCGCTGCCCTCCGACCTCGAGATCGGGCGCCTGCTCGCCTCCTCCACGGGGGGCGAGATCATCCTCCACTCGGTCTCCGCCGACGCCTCGCCGCAGGAGTGCGCGGCCCTGGGCACCACCCTCGCCGCCTGCCCGTCGACGCTGCTGGTCGTCGTCGCCGACGGCCCGGCGACGCTCACCGACAAGGCACCGGGCCATCTGCAGCCGGACGCGGCTCCCTTCGCCGAGGGGCTGGCGCGCGCGCTCGCCGCCGCCGACACCACCGCCCTGGCCGCCCTCGACCCCGCGACGTGCGACCGGCTGTGGATGCGCGGTCGGGCCGCCCTGCAGGTCCTCGCCGCCGCGACCGACGGTCTGGCCGGGGAGCTCGTCGCCGAGGAGTCACCCTTCGGCGTGCAGTACCTGCTTGCCCGCTGGGCCTGAGGGGTCACACCTCGAGCTTGAAGCCCTCGTGCGTCGTGACGTAGCCGAGCCGCTCGTAGAAGCGGTGCGCCTCGGGGCGCCGCTTGTCGCTCGTCAGCCGCACGAGCGTCACGCCGCGGGCCCGGGCCGCATCGCACCGCCGCGGCTCAGGCCGGGCACGAAGGTCAGCTGCAGCGTCCCCACCGGCGCGCCCTGGTGATGCGGTCCATGGGTCTCCTCGGTGGTGCCGTCAGTGGCGGCGCGAGACGATCTCGACGACCTGGATGGCGCGGTCGGGCCCCGCGCCCAGGGCCTTGGCCCGGGCGAGGTACTCGCGGGCGGCGTCCTCGAGCAGCGACGTCGCGGCCGCGCTCGCGGAGCTCGGCCGGTCGGCCACCCGGGTGCCACCCCCGCGCCGGGTGACGACGAGCCCGGCGGACTCGAGCTCCCGATAGGCGCGCGCGACCGTGCCGGTCGCCAGGCCGAGGTCACCGGCGAGCTGCCGCACGGACGGCAGGCGTTCGCCGGTGACGAGCTGGCCGGTCTCGATGAGCAGGGTCAGCTGGCGGCGCACCTGCTCGAAGGGGGGAGTCGGGTCGACGAGGTCGATCGTCACGACGTCGCTCACAGCGGCACCCCCACGGTCGAGCGGTCGGAGCTGCCCGGCGGCGCCTGACCCGGCCGCAGCCGCGGGCCGGTGCATAGCGCGGCGAAGGTCCCGATCGCCGCCACCGCCGACACGAGCGCGCCCGCGCCGAAGGTGAGCTGGAGGGCTCGCGTCGACGAGGTCGCGCAGGTGCCGCCGGAGTGCGCAACCGTCATGAGCAGAAGCAGCGGTACGAGGGTCGCCCAGCACACGAGCGCGACGGTGAGCAGCACCGACCGCGTCGACCAGCGTCGCAGGGCGTCGTCGACGTCGGCTCCCTCGGCCCCCCGGGCGGGGCGGACGACGATCGTGCGGCAGGTGACCGCGGCGGCCACCAGACCGACGAGGAGGGCAACGGCGATCGGGATGGCGTAGTAGCTCCCGGGCCACGGGCCGCGGACCGTCGTGGCGTCCCCGCACACCGTCGTCAGCGCGCGCCCGGCCCGGCCGAGGTCGTCGGGCGAGCCCATGGCCGTGCCGACGACGAGGGTCGTGGTGAGCGCGGCGACCGCGATCGTCGCGAGGGCGAGGGGGCCGGCGCCGATGAGGTCGCGCACCCGGCGTGGTCGGGCCACCGCGGTGCGCGTGAGCGTCGTCTGCCGCGGGCTGCGCAGCTCGCCGACGCACATGACCAGGAGCAGGGTCATACCGCCGACCGCCGGAGCGAGGGCGGCGACCCGCCCCAGCGAGACGCCGGCGAGGGCGAAGAGCGCGACCGTCACGACGAGCGCGAGGGCGACGCCCCAGGCGAACCACCGGGTCGAGCGACGGTGCACCTGCATCACGGCCGCGTGCTGCGGCACCGTGAGCGGAGCGCGCGTGCGGGTGAGCAGCCACCCGACGAGGGCGACGCCGAGCGCCGCCACCAGGAGGAAGGGGAGGACGAGCGCGATGGCCATGGCCAGCTCCTTGTATCAGGTGAGTGTGACAAAGAAAGACTCGTCCTCCCTTCGGCTTGTGTCAAGCGTGTGTGACAAGTCGTCGCCTGCCGATCCGTGGACGCAATGGCCTGCATCGCGCACGGATTCGTATCATCTATCCAGTGACCGGGACCCGACAGCTGCACGACATCGGGCGGCGTCGCGCCTACGCCATCTGGGGCGCCGGCCTCGCCGTCTACGTCCTCGCCGTCTTCCACCGCACCTCGCTCGGGGTCGCAGGGCTGCTCGCGGCCGACCGCTTCGACATCAACGCCAGCCAGCTGGCGACCTTCACGGTCCTCCAGCTCGCCGTCTACGCCGGGATGCAGGTGCCCGTCGGGGTGGCGCTCGACCGCTTCGGCTCGCGCATCCTCATCATCAGCGGGCTGGTTTGCATGACTGCTGGCCAGCTGTGGTTCGCCGCCGCCGACAGCTTCGCCATGGGTCTGGGAGCCCGGGCCCTCATCGGCGCCGGCGACGCGATGGTCTTCACCGCCGTGCTGCGCCTCGTCGCGCTGTGGTTCCTCGTGCGGCAGGCGCCGGTCATCACCCAGCTCACCGGCATGGTCGGCCAGATGGGCGCCGTGGCCGCAGCCGTCCCGCTGAGTGCCGCGCTGCACGGCTTGGGCTGGACCCGCACCTATACCCTCGCCGCCTCGCTCGGCGTCATCCTCCTGTTCGGCGCCTTCGCGGTCATCAAGGACTCGCCCTACGAGCGCGGCGAGGTCGAGCGGATCAAGCTGCGCGCCCTGCGGCACAGCCTCACCGAGGTCTGGCGTGACCCGGGCACCCGGCTCGGTCTGTCGGTGCACTTCACCTCGCAGTTCGCGCCCACGGTCTTCGCGCTGCTGTGGGGCTACCCCTTCCTCGTCTCCGGCCAGGGGCTGAGCCCGACGACCGCATCGGCCCTGCTCACCCTGATGACCTTCGTCGCGCTCGTGGCCGGCCCGACGATCGGTCGCTGGACGGGCCGCAACCCCTACTACCGCTCGGTGGTTGCCCTGGGCGTCGTCGGGTCGATCGCCCTGGTGTGGGCGGTCGTCCTGGCCCTTCCCGGCCGTTCGCCGCTGTGGCTGCTCGTCGTGCTCGTCGCCGTCACCGCGGTGGGCGGACCCGGCTCGATGATCGCCTTCGACCTCGCCCGCAGCTTCCACCGCAGCGACCGGCTCGGCCGGGCCTCGGGCGTGGTCAACATGGGCGGCTTCGTCGCCTCGCTCGTGACGATGGCGCTCATCGGCCTCGTCCTCGACCGCCTAGCCCCCGGCGGTCCGGACACCTACACGCTCGACGACTTCCGCATCGCGATGAGCGTCCAGTTCCTCCTGTGGGGCTTCGGCGCGTGGATGATCTGGCGCTACCGCCGGCGCAGCCTCGATCGCATCGCGCAGAGCCCCGGCGCCTTGGACGCCCTGCGCTCCGGCGAGGCCCTCCTGCCCGGCATCTCCCGGGACCACGAGGACTGACGGCCGAAGGGGGTCAGAGCCCCGCGAGCAGCTGGCGCGAGATGACGAGCCGCTGGATCTGGTTGGTCCCCTCGAAGATCTGCGTCACCTTGGCCTCGCGGAAGTAGCGCTCCACGGGGAAGTCCTGGGTGAAGCCGGCGCCACCGAGGACCTGGATCGCGTCGGTCGTCACCCGCATCGCCGCGTCGGTCGCGACGAGCTTGGCCACGGCGGCCTCCTTGCCGAAGGTGCGGCCCGCGTCACGCAGCCGCGCGGCGTGCAGGTAGGTGGCGCGGGCGCTCGTCACCGCGGCCTCCATGTCGGCGAGCAGGAAGGCCAACCCCTGGTTGCTCGCGATGGCCCGGCCGAACTGCTCGCGCTCGGTCGCGTAGCGGGCCGCAACGTCGAGGGCGGACTGGGCCAGGCCGGTCGCGACCGCGGCGATGCCGAGCCGTCCGGCGTCGAGGCCGGCCAGCGCCATGGGCACACCGCGCCCGAGCTCACCGATCTGGCGGTCACCGCTCACCGGCGCGTCCTCGAAGATCACCTCGCGCACGGTGTCGCCGTGCAGGCCCATCTTCTTCTCCGGGGTGCCGAAGGACAGGCCCGGCGCGTCGGCCGGCACGACGAAGCAGCTGACGCCCCGACCGCCGTCGTCGCTGGTGCGGGCGAAGGTCGTGTAGTAGTCGGCGTGGCCGGCGTGCGAGATCCACGCCTTGCGCCCGCGGATGCGCCAGTCGTCGCCGTCCGCGGTGGCCCGGGTCGTCATCGCCCCGATGTCGGAGCCAGCCAGGGGCTCGGAGAGGGCGTAGGCGCCGAGGGTCTCGCCGGAGAGCATGTCGGGCAGGAGCGCCTGCTGCTGCTCGGGGCTGCCGTAGGTGTGCACGGCGTAGGCGGTCAGGGAGTGCACCGAGACCCCGACGGCCACGGCCGCCCAAGCGCTCGCGATCTCCTCGACCACCTGCAGGTAGACCTCGTAGGGCTGTCCGCCCCCACCGAGCTCCTCGGGGTAGGGCAGCGAGAGCAGGCCCGCCCGCCCGAGGGTGCGGAAGACCTCCCGCGGGAAGACCTCCTCGGTCGCCGCGCGCGCCTCGACGTCGTCGACCTGGGGTCGCAGGGACTTGTCGCAGATCTCCCGCGTGAGGGCGATGAGGTCGTCACCGATCTCCGTGGGCATGAGCCTCGTTGCTGCCATGGGTGCCACTCTATGAGACCGGGATGAGGCCTCGATGAGAGTGCCTTCACCCAGGCCGATCCGGCTGGATATCGGCGATCTGGGCCGCCATGGTGGGAGCCATGACGACCTCACGCACCGCCCTCATCGCCCTCGCCGCCGCCGTCTCTCTCGGCGTCACCGCCTGCGGGTCGGACACCGGTGCCGATGGTGCCGGGTCGACGACGAGCAGCTCCGCGGCGCCGTCGACCACCACGACCGAGAGCAGCTCCGACGACAGCCCGTCGGACGGCAGCTCCTCCGCCGACGACACGAGCAGATCCAGCACCTCCGCGGCAGGCGGTGCGAGCTCCGACGACGTCCTCGCGGCCATCTCGGCGGCCGAGGAGGAGGCGGGCGGCGCCGCCTACGAGATCGACGACCAGGACGACGACGGCAGCTGGGAGATCGACGTCGCCGAGGGCAGCACGAGCACCGAGGTCACGGTGACGGCTGACGGCACCGCCACGGTCGACGACGACACGGACGACCTCGACGACGAGGACCGGGCCGCGATCGAGGCCGCGAAGATCTCGCTCGGCGATGCCATCACCACCGCGCTGAAGCAGGTCGACGGCACCCTCGACGACGTCGAGCTCGAGGAGCAGGGCGGCCGTCACGTCTGGCAGGTCACCATCGACACGACGGACCGTGGTGGCGTCGAGGTCGACGTCGACGTCGAGTCGGGCCAGGCCACGGTCGCCACGGACGACTGATCTCCTCGCGGCCGGTCGCGACAGCCGGCCGTCAGGGACGGTCGTCAGCGGTGACGGTGGCTGGGTGCACGCGCACCTGGGTCGCCTTGACCGAGGCCCACACCCGGTCCCCGGGACGAAGGGGGAGTGCCGCCAGCGCCGCAGGCGTCACCTCCGCACTCATCGCGAAGGGGGAGTCCAACCGGACCCGCACCCGCCCGGCGTGCGCTTCGACGCGCGTGACCCGAGAGCGCCAGACATTGCGCGGCGATCCCTCCGGGTGGTCATCGTGCAGCGAGACCGCGTCGGGGGCGAAGGTCACCCAGCACGGCCCGGCGATCTGGTGCGGTCCGGTGGCGATCTCGACCTCTCCGGCGATGGCACCGCCGCCGGCGCGCCCTTCGGCCCGGAGCAGGTTGACCCCCGCCAGCCCCGCCGTGAAGGCGCTGCGCGGTCGCTCGAGCACCTCGCGGACGCGGCCGTGCTCGACCTGCTCGCCGAGGACGGTGAGCGTGTCGCGCGGCCCGTCGGCGACGGTGAGCACGTCGAGGACGTCGTGGGTGACCAGGAGGACGACGAGGTCCTCGCGCTCGTGGGTGACCTGTGACAGGACCGCCCGCATCGCGGGGGTCGCCTCGACGTCGAGCGCGGCGAGCGGCTCGTCGAGCAGGAGCGCGGCTGGCTCGGCGGCCAGCGCCCGGGCGAGGGCGACGCGCGCGGCCTGACCACCGGAGAGCTGGGCGGGGCGTCGGTCGGCGAAGCTGCTCATCCCGACGACCTCGAGCCAGTGCTCGGCAGCGGCGCGGGACTCGCGCCGCCCCCTGCCCTGGCTGCGCGGGCCGAAGGCGACGTTGTCGCCGACCCCGAGGTGGGGGAAGAGCTGCCCGGCCTGCGACATGAGCACGACCCGACGGCGGTGCGGCGGCAGCCCGTCGAGCGGGCGACCGCCGAGCACGACCCGGCTCTCGTCGGGGCGGGCCAGTCCGGCGACGACGGCGAGCAGCGAGGACTTGCCCGCGCCGTTGGGCCCGGTGATCGCGTGCCGACCGGCGGGCACGTCGAGGTCGACGTCGAGGCCGCGCTGCGCCCACCGGGCGCGCACCTGCAGGCTCATGCTGCGGCCCTGGTCGTGCGCGCGTAGACGGACCCGACGATCACCGTGGCGAGCACGACGAGCACGAGCGAGAGCGCGATGGCGGCGTCCTGGTCGACCTCTCGCTGCAGGTAGATCTCCAGGGGGAGGGTCCGGGTCCGCCCCTGCGCGGACCCGGCGAAGGTGAGCGTCGCCCCGAACTCGCCGAGGGCCCGGGCGAAGGCGAGCACGGAGCCCGACACGAGCCCCGGCCCCACGAGCGGGAGCGTGACGCGGGTGAGCCGGCGCCACGGTCCGGCGCCGAGGGTGGCGGCGGCCTCCTCGTGACGCCGGTCGAGACCCCGCACCGCCCCCTCCAGGGACAGGACGAGGAAGGGGAGCGCGACGAAGGTCTGCGCGAGGACCACCGCGGTGGTCGTGTAGGAGATCGAGATGCCCGCGGCGACGAGGTGCTCGCCGAGCAGCCCGCGCCGACCGAAGGTCGTCAGCAGCGCCAAGCCGCCCACGACCGGCGGCAGGACGAGGGGCACCAGGACGAGCGCCCGCAGCACCGCCTGCCCCCACCACTGCCCGCGGGCGAGCAGCAGGGCGAGCGGGGCCCCGAGGACCAAGCAGAGCGCCGTGGCGATGACCGCGGTGCGCAGCGACAGCAGGAGCGCGGTCACCGAGGCCTCCGACGTCAGCAGCGGCCAGAGGCTGCCGACGTCCACGGAGGTCAGCAGACCGAGCAGCGGGACCACGACGACGAGGATGGCCCCCGCCGCCGGGATCCATAGCCAGGCGGGGGGCCTCACGGGGTGCCGAAGCCCTTGCCCTTGAGCACCTTCTGACCCTCCGGGCCGGTGACGTAGTCGACGAAGGCCCGGGCGTCCTCGGCGTGCTTCGAGTCCTTGAGCGCGGCGATGGGGTAGCTGTTGACGACCGTGTCGGCGCCCTTCGTCTCGACCATCTCGACCTTGTCGCCCGCGCCGGTCGCGTCGGTGACGTAGACGAGGCCGGCGTCGGCCTCGCCCGTGGTCACCTTGCTCAGCACGTCGGTCACCTTGGACTCCTCGCTCGCGGGCTCGAGCGTGACGCCCTGCTGCTCGGTGAGGGTCGCGGTCGCGGCGCCGCAGGGGACCTGCTCGGCGCAGACGACGACGGCCAGGTCGGAGTCCTCGAGGTCCTCCAGCCCGGTGATCTTCTGCGGGTTGCCCGGCTCGGTGATGATCGTCAGGACATTGGTCGCGAAGACCGTGGGCTCGCCCTCGACAGCGTCCTTGACCTTGTCTATGTTGGCCTCGTCGGCGGAGGCGAAGACGTCGAGGTCGGCGCCGTTGGTGATCTGCGAGGCGAGGTCGGAGGACCCGGCGAACTGGAGCTGGACGTCGACGCCCTCGTGCTCCTCCTCGAAGGCGGCCTCGATCTCCTCGAAGGAGGCCGTGAGCGAGGCGGCCGCTGCGACGTTGAGGGTCGTGGTGCCCCCGTCGCCGCCCGACGCAGAGGAGTCCGAGTCGGAGCCGCAGGCCGCAAGGGCCAGGGCGAGTGCGGCGGTGGCGGTGGTGGCGACGATGCGCTTCATGCGGGGCTCCCGGGCGTGCCGATGACGACATTGGTGGACTTGATGGAGGCGACGGCGACGACTCCGGGATCCAGGCCGAGCTCGTCGGCGGCCTCGCGGGACATGAGGGAGACGATCCGGAAGGGTCCGGCCTGCAGGCTCACCTGCGCCATGACCCCGTCCCTCTTGACCTCGGTGACGATGCCGCGCATCCGGTTGCGGGCGGACTCGTCGGTCACCGTGCCGACGGGGGCCGGGTGGGCGATCTCCTCGGCGAGCCGCGCCAGGTCGGTGCCGTCGACGTGGGCCGGGCCGGCTCCCTTCGTCGCGGTGAGGCGGCCAGCGTCGATCCAGCGTCGGACGGTGTCCGGGGAGACGGCCAGCAGCTCCGCCGCCTCTGAAATTCGAATCTGCGCCATGTTGCGCAAAGTATCACCGCATCTGCGGCAAAACCACAGGAAAGTGCAGCCGTATTGGACAAAGAGCGCTGTGGTCGTCGCGACCTCAGGGCAGGTCGAGCGGGCCGAAGGGGGCGGGCTCGCCGATCTTCGCCGTCACCGTGTCGCCGGAGGAGCGGCCGGTGAGCCGGCGCTGCACCCACGGTCCGGCGTAGGTGACCGCCCACCGGGCGCGCTCAGCCCGACGCTGGGTGGCCGGTCGCGACGGCGCCGGGTCGAGGGGAGTGTCCCAGCCCGCCCGCGTCGGCAGGCCGAGCGCCGTCAGCGCCGCCTGGGCCACGCGCTCGTGCCCCGGTGTGCTCAGGTGGATCCGGTCCTCGCCCCACATGCGCGCGTCCTTGACCGAGCGCATGCCCCACAGGTCGAGGACGTGCGCGCCGTGGCGGGCGGCGATGGAGTGGAGGTTGGCCGTGTGCACCGCGTGCCGCGAGCGAAGGGCGGAGAAGAGGCCGGCTCCGCGCGGGTCCGTCGGCGTCGCGAGGAGCACGTCGGCGCCGGCCCCACGGATCCGGGCGACGGCGTCCTCGAGCCGGGCGGCGATCGCGTCGAGGTCGACCCGGGGGCGCAGGATGTCGTTGCCGCCGCCGACCACCGAGACGAGGTCCGGGGTCATCGTCAGCGCCTCGTCGAGCTGCCGCCCGACGACGTCGGCGAGCTTGCGGCCGCGGATGGCGAGGTTGGCGTAGTGCAGCTCCTCGCCGCCGGTGCGCCCGGCGAGCTCCGCGGCGAGGCGGTCGGCCCACCCGATGAAGCGGCCCTCGTGCCGAGGGTCGACGTCGACCATGCCCTCGGTGAAGGAGTCGCCGATCGCGACGTAGCGGCGCCAGGGGTGCTGGGCGGGGGTGGTCGGCTCGGTCACGGCAGGCTCCAGTCGATCGGGTCGGCTCCCTGACGGGTCAGCAGCTCATTGGTCCGGCTGAAGGGCCGCGAGCCGAAGAACCCGTTGCGGGCGGACAGGGGGGAGGGGTGGGCGCTCTCGATGCGTGGCACGTCGCCGAGCGCAGGGGCCAGGTTGCGCGCCTGCCGACCCCAGAGGATCGCGACGAGTGGTCCGCCGCGGCGGGCGAGGGCCTCGATCGCGCGGTCGGTGACCTGCTCCCAGCCGTGGCCCTGGTGGCTGGCCGGTGCGCCGGGGCGCACGGTGAGGCAGCGGTTGAGCAGCATGACGCCCCGCTGTGCCCACGGTGTGAGGTCGCCGTTGCCGGGGGTGGCGACGCCGAGGTCGTCGACGAGCTCGCGGTGGATGTTGAGCAGGGACCGGGGCAGCGGCCGCACGTCCGGCGCCACCGCGAAGGAGAGCCCGATGGCGTGGCCGGGGGTGGGGTAGGGGTCCTGGCCGACGACGAGCACCCGGACCTCGTCGAGCGGGATGGTGAAGGCTCGCAGCACGTGCTCGCCAGCGGGAAGGTAGCCGTGGCCGGCGGCGACCTCGGCGCGCAGGTACTCGCCCATGGCCGCGATCGTCCCGGCGACGGGCTCGAGGGCCTGCGCCCAAGAGGGGTGGACGAGCTCGGTCAGGGGTTGTGCTGGCACCCGCCCAACCTATGCCTGCCGCGGGGACGACGAACCCCCCGGTGCAGGGGACCGGGGGGTTCGTGGATCGGGGGTCGTCAGCAGGTGGCGCTCGTGGGCGGCACCGGGGCGCCGGCGAGCTCGTGCAACTCGATCTTCACGGCGTGCTCGACGAGCGGGGCGAGGAACTCGGGGTGCTGGTTGGTCGGCTCGATGCGCTCCCTGGCGCTCGCGACCATGGCCTCGATGCGCTCGCAGGCGACCTGGGGGTAGCGGACGCACAGGTCCGCGGCCATGTTGGTCATGACGTGGTCCACGTGGATGGTGATCATGGGTCCTCCTCGACTCAAGATGAACACAAGGTTAACACCATGTGGACGCGCGGCCCAAGTGTTTGCCGGGAGGACACCTTCGGGCGTGTCCCTGCCGTCGCCTGGGGGCCTCGCGCCGCGTCGGCTGGCCCCTAGAGTGCCTCCGTGCACGGATTCGCTGACGACAACACCTCCCTGGCCGAGCTGGCTCGGATCGTCCTCGACTACTCGAAGGAGCGCCTCGAGCTCGACCCGGTCCCACTCGACCGGCCCCTCACGCCGGCGCAGCTGCAGGAGCGTGCCGGTCAGACGATCACCGCCGAGGGGCTCGGCGGGCAGTCGGCGATGGACCTCTTCGCCGAGGTGCTCGCACCCGCCTGCCTGTCCGTCGACCACCCGCGCTACCTCTCCTTCATCCCGTGCGCGCCCACCGAGGCCGCCGCGATGTTCGACCTCGTGGTCGGCGCGAGCTCGATCTACGCCGGCTCCTGGCTCGAGGGGTCCGGCGCGGTCTATGCCGAAAACCAGGCGCTCCGGTGGATCGCTGACCTCGTCGGCCTCCCCGAGTCCGCGGGCGGCGTCTTCGTCCCCGGCGGCACGATCGGCAACCTCTCGGCCCTCGTCGCAGCCCGTGCCGAGGCGCGCCGCACCGCACCCGCCGGTCAGCGTCCCTTCCGGGTCGCGACCACCCGCGGAGCCCACTCGTCGATCCAGTCCGCCTGCGACGTCATGGACGCCGAGCTCGTCACCGTGGAGCCCGACGAGCGGGGTCGGCTCACCGGCGAGCGGCTGCGCGAGGTCCTCCTCGCCGAGGGGCCGGAGACCTTCTTCGCCGTCGTCGCGACGGCGGGCACGACGAACTTCGGCATCATCGACGACCTGACCTCCGTGGCCGAGGTGTGCCGCGAGCTCGGCATCTGGTTCCACGTCGACGGCGCCTACGGCGGCGCCGGTCTGGCCGCGCCCTCGGTGCGCGACCTGTACGCGGGCATCGAGCACTGCGACTCCTTCATCGTCGACCCGCACAAGTGGCTCTTCGCCCCCTTCGACTGCTGCGCGCTGCTCTACCGCGACCCCGAGGCGGGGCGCCGGGCCCACACCCAGCACGCGGGCTACCTCGACGTGCTCACCGAGGCGACCGACTGGAACCCGACCGACTACTCCGTCGGTCTGACGCGAAGGGCGCGCGGCCTGCCCTTCTGGTTCTCCCTGGCCACGCACGGCACGCAGGCCTACACCGACTCGGTCGAGAAGACGCTGACCGTCGCCGCCTTCGCCGAGGCCGAGATCGCCCGCCGCGAGGGCTTCGAGCTCGTCGGCGAGCGCTTCCTGTCCGTCCTCGTCTTCCGGCGCACGGGCTGGACGGCCGCGGACTACCAGGCCTGGTCCGACCGCATCCTCGACGAGGAGTTCGCCTTCGTCGTGCCGACCAACCACGACGGCGAGACCCTCGCGCGCTTCGCGATCGTCAACCCCCAGACGACGACCGACGACATCGTCGCCATCCTCGACTCGATGGGCTGAGCCTGTGACGGGTGGGGCGAAGGAGGCGCGAGTGACCCCCTTCGCCCTACCTGTCCAGCCGACACGCCGAGGTAATGACAGGCGTGTGATTTCGCCGGTACAGTGCTCGACGTGAACCTCGCAGACCAGACCGCCGCGCCGACCCCCTCGGTCCCGCTCACGGACCGCGACCGCGAGATCCTCGCCTTCGAGCGCCAGTGGTGGAAGTACGCCGGCTCTAAGGAGCAGGCGATCAAGGAGCTCTTCGACATGAGCTCCACCCGCTACTACCAGGTGCTCAACGGGCTCATCAACAACCCGGCCGCCCTCTCCGAGGACCCCATGCTCATCAAGCGGCTGCGCCGCCTGCGCGACCAGCGCCAGCGCACCCGCAGCGCGCGGCGGCTCGGCATCGAGATCTGAGCGCACGCCGCCACGAGGGCCCCGCACGACCACCGGTCGGGCGGGGCCCTCGTGCGTGCACCGGGCGCCCGAGGGTCACGGAAGCGTCACGGATCGTGCCCGGGCCGAACCCGCCGTCGTCCTCTCGCGTCTCACGGTGCAGGGGTGGAGGGGCAGGTGGGCGGCTCCGGTCCGCAGGGGGTACCGGAGCCGCCCACTCGTTGGCACAGTGGGGACCATGACCGACCTCGACTGGAGCACCCCCGACGGGCTGGCGGCGATCGCCGACCACCTGGCAGCACAGGTCGACGGATGGACGCGGCCGACCGCGTGGGCCGTGGCGATCTCGCCCGCCAGCAGCGACCCGGAGTGGGAGCTGCCGCACGTCAACCTCCCCGGCGGTCGCCACGGCCTGGCGGCCGTGGTCCTCGCCACGGTGCTGCGGCACGACGGGTCGACCGCCACCCTCGACGTGTCGACCGACCAGCTCGCCGCCGCCGTCGAGGCCCTCGCGCCGGCCCGGGCCTGCGAGCAGCTCGAGCACCCCAACCTCGCGGCCTGGCAGGGGCTGCTCGCCGCCGCCCGCGACAACCCGGCCCGAGAGCTCGTCGCCGTCTTCGTCGCGGACCTCGACGACCCGATCTCCTCCGACGTCGACGGAGCCATGAGGGCGAGCTTCGAGCACCACCACCCGGCGGTCTGAGGCCGAGGCGGCGGCCCGGGCCCGCCTCGTTTGCACTCGACGGAGGAGAGTGCCAATAATGGCGTTAGCACTCTCCTCGTGAGAGTGACAGTCCTGACCGGTCAGGTGAGGGGCGCGATCGCACGGTGACGTGAGCCGGGTGGTCGCTCTCCGTCCGTCGCGGGCACCCCCGGTCGCACCCTTCGATTCGCGTGGAGGAACCACCCGAATGGCAAAGCTCATTGCTTTTGACGAGGAGGCCCGTCGCGGCCTCGAGCGGGGCATGAACACCCTCGCCGACGCCGTCAAGGTCACCCTCGGCCCCAAGGGCCGCAATGTCGTCCTGGAGAAGAAGTGGGGCGCCCCCACGATCACCAACGACGGCGTGTCCATCGCCAAGGAGATCGAGCTCGACGACCCCTACGAGAAGATCGGGGCCGAGCTCGTCAAGGAGGTCGCGAAGAAGACCGACGACGTCGCCGGTGACGGCACGACGACGGCCACCGTCCTCGCCCAGGCCCTCGTCCGCGAGGGGCTGCGCAATGTCGCGGCCGGCGCCAACCCCATGGCCCTCAAGCGCGGCATCGAGAAGGCCACCGCTGCGGTGTCCGACGAGCTGCTCGCGATGGCCAAGGAGATCGAGACCAAGGAGCAGATCGCTGCCACGGCCTCCATCTCCGCTGCTGACCAGGAGATCGGCGCCAAGATCGCCGAGGCCATGGACAAGGTTGGCAAGGAAGGCGTCATCACCGTCGAGGAGAGCAACACCTTCGGGCTCGAGCTCGAGCTCACCGAGGGCATGCGCTTCGACAAGGGCTACATCTCCGGCTACTTCGTCACCGACACCGAGCGCATGGAGACCGTGCTCGAGGACCCCTACGTCCTCATCGCCAACTCCAAGATCGGCTCGATCAAGGACCTGCTGCCCCTCCTCGAGAAGGTCATGCAGGCCGGCAAGCCGCTGCTCATCATCGCCGAGGACGTCGAGGGCGAGGCCCTGTCGACGCTCGTCGTCAACAAGCTCAAGGGCACCTTCAAGTCCGTCGCCGTCAAGGCTCCGGGCTTCGGTGACCGCCGCAAGGCCATGCTCGCCGACATCGCCATCCTCACCGGTGGCCAGGTCATCTCCGAGGAGGTCGGCCTCTCGCTCGACACCGCCGAGCTCGACCTGCTCGGTCGTGCGCGCAAGGTCGTCGTCACCAAGGACGAGACGACCATCGTCGAGGGTGCTGGCGACCAGGACCAGATCGCCGGTCGCGTCAACCAGATCAAGGCCGAGATCAGCAACTCCGACTCGGATTACGACCGCGAGAAGCTCCAGGAGCGCCTCGCCAAGCTCGCCGGCGGCGTCGCCGTCATCCGCGCGGGTGCGGCCACCGAGGTCGAGCTCAAGGAGCGCAAGCACCGCATCGAGGACGCCGTGCGCAACGCCAAGGCTGCCGTCGAGGAGGGCATCGTCGCCGGTGGTGGCGTCGCGCTCCTGCAGGCGACCAAGGCCGCCTTCGACAAGCTCACCCTCGAGGGTGACGAGGCGACCGGCGCCAACATCGTGCGCGTCGCGGCGGGTGCCCCGCTCAAGCAGATCGCGACCAACGCCGGCCTCAACGGCGGTGTCGTGACCGAGAAGGTCGAGAACCTCCCCGCGGGTGAGGGCCTCAACGCGGCGACCGGCGAGTACGTCGACATGATCGCCCAGGGCATCATCGACCCGGCCAAGGTCACCCGCAGCGCGCTGCAGAACGCCGCCTCCATCGCGGCGCTCTTCCTCACCACCGAGGCCGTCGTCGCCGACAAGCCGGAGAAGGCCGCTCCGGCCATGCCCGGTGGCGACGACATGGGTGGCATGGGGGGCATGGGCTTCTGAGCCCACTCCTGCACCACGCACGAAGGGCGGTTCCCCCGGATCGGGGAACCGCCCTTCGGCGTACCCTTCCTGCATGACGTCACCGCAGGAGCTGGCGGACCGGCTGGGTGCCACGGGTTACCTCGCCGACGAGGACTTGGCCACGGTGGCCTTCCTCGCGCGGGAGATGCAGCGCCCCCTGCTGCTCGAAGGAGCCCCCGGCACGGGCAAGACCGCCCTCGCCGAGGCCCTCGCCGAGCTCGAGGGGACCCCCCTCATCCGGCTGCAGTGCTACGAGGGGCTCGACGCCTCCCAGGCCCTCTACGACTGGGACTTCCCGCGGCAGATCCTCCACCTGCGCACCCTCGAAGCGGTCGCCGCCAGCGGCGAGCTCGACCCGAGCGAGGCGGAGAGCTCGCTCTTCGACGAGCGCTACCTCCTGGAGCGCCCGGTGTTGCGGGCGCTGCGCACCAGCCCGGTCGTGCTCCTCGTCGACGAGATCGACCGGGCGGACGACGAGTTCGAGGCCTTCCTGCTCGAGGTGCTCTCGGGCTGGACGGTGAGCATCCCCGAGCTCGGGACGGTTCGGGCCGCCGTGCCGCCGACCGTCATCCTCACGTCGAACCGCACCCGGGACCTGCACGACGCACTCAAGCGACGCTGCCTCTACCACTGGATCGACCACCCGGGCCTGGAGCGCGAGGTGGCGATCGTCCGCAGCCGCCTCCCCGGCGTCAGCGAGACGCTGGCCCACCAGGTCGTCACCGCCGTCCAGCGACTGCGGACCGAGGACCTCGTCAAGCCCCCGGGTGTCGCCGAGACCCTCGACTGGGTCGCTGCCCTGCAGCGTCTCGGGTCGCCGGAGCTCGACCTCGAGACCGCCGCCCGCACGCTCGGGGCCGTGATCAAGTACCGCGAGGACGCCGAGCGGGTGAGGCAGGCACTGGACCGGGTGCTCGCCCGATGACGGCACCCCCGCACGCCGGCGAGGTCGACGAGATCCTCCTCGCGCTCGCCCACGCGGCGAGGGCAGCCGGGGTCGGGGTGACCCACGACCGGGCCGCGACCTTCCTCGAAGCGGCATCGGTCGTCGGGGCCGGCGACCTCGAGCACGTGCGTCGGGCGGGCCGGGCCACGCTGTGCGCCGGACCGGAGGACCTCCTGCGCTTCGAGCAGGTGTACGCCGAGTGGTTCGCCGGGCGCGACGACCTGCCCCGGCGGGTCGACAGAGAGGAGCAGAGCGAGCTCGTTTCCCCCTTGCCCGAGGACGACGGTGCCGACGACGGGGAAGGGGAGGCCGACGCACTGCACGTGGCCGCGAGCGAGGTCGAGGTCCTCCGCTCCCGCGACGTGGCGGCGATGGGTCCGCGGGACAAGGCCGTGCTCGACCGGATGATCGCGGGCCTGCGGCCGCGGCTGCCGGTGCGTCGCGGGACCCGGCGGACCACGTGGGTCCGTGGGGAGATCGACGTGCGGACCACCCTTCGCTCGATGCTGCGCCAGATGGGGGAGCCGAGCCGGATCCACCACCGGCGGCGAGGGCCGCGCACCCGCCGGGTCGTGCTGCTCGTCGACGTCTCGGGGTCGATGCGACCCTACGCCGACGCGCTGCTGCGGCTGGCCCACGGCATCGTGCGGGCGCCCCGGACCGGTGGCACGGGCGGTGCGGTCGAGGTCTTCACCCTCGGCACGCGCCTCACCCGGGTCACCGAGGCCCTGCGCACCCGTGACCCCGAGCGGGCGCTCGTGCGCGTGGGTGACCGGGTACCGGACTGGTCCGGCGGGACGCGGCTCGGTGAGGTGCTGCGGGTCTTCCTCACGTGGGAGCAGACCCGGCACCTGGCCCGCGGCGCTGTCGTGGTCGTCGTGAGCGACGGCTGGGAGCGCGGCGACGGCATTGAGCTCGCCGACCAGCTGGCCAGGCTGCGCCGGATGTCCCACCTGCTGGTCTGGGTCAATCCCCACCGCGGCAAGGAGGGGTACCGTCCGGTGCAGGTGGGCATCGTCGCCGCGCTGCCCCACATCGATGCCTTCGTCGCAGGACACTCACTGCGGGCGTTCGAGGACCTGCTGGAGGTGTTGGCCGATGCGTGAGGTGCTCACCGAGCTCCTGGACTGGTGGGAGCAGGGACACTCCGTCGGGGTCGGGACCGTCGTCGCGACCTTCCGATCCGCACCGCGGCCGCCCGGCGCCTCGATGCTCGTCGGGCCCGACGGCACCGCTGTCGGGTCGGTCTCCGGCGGGTGCGTCGAGGGTGCGGTCTACGAGCTGGCCCAGGAGGTGCTCCAGTCGGGCTCCCCTGCCCTCCAGCGGTACGGCGTCTCCGACGACGACGCGATGGCCGTCGGCCTGACCTGCGGCGGGATCCTCGACGTGTGGGTCGAGCAGATGAGCCGCGAGACCTTCCCCGAGCTCGACGAGGTGGCCGCCGACGTCCGGGCCGGCCGACCCGTGGCCGTCGCCACGGTCATCGAGCACCCCGACCCCGCCTGGCTCGGGCGGCGGATGCTCGTGCGCCCCGATCAGGAGCCGACCGGCACCCTCGGCTCCGCGCGGGTCGACGCCGCCGTCCGTGACGACGCGCTCGGCCAGCTCGCGCTCGGTCACAACGCCACCCTCGGCTACGGCGCCGACGGGCAGCGCCGCGGGGAGGGTATGCGGGTCTTCGTGTGGGCCTTCGCTCCGCCGCCGCGCATGCTCGTCTTCGGCGCCATCGACTTCGCGGCCGCCGTCGCCCGCGTGGGCTCTTTCCTCGGGTACCGCGTCAGCGTGTGCGATGCCCGGCCGGTCTTCGCGACGCACAGCCGCTTCCCAGCGGCCGACGAGGTGGTCGTCGACTGGCCGCACCGCTACCTGGCAGCTGAGCAGGAGGCCGGGCGGATCGACGGGCGCACGGTCATCACCGTGCTCACCCACGACCCGAAGTTCGACGTGCCGCTCCTCGAGGTGGCCCTGCGCCTGCCCGAGGTCGGGTACGTCGGTGCCATGGGCTCGCGTCGCACGCACGAGGACCGTCAGGAGCGGCTGAGCGCGGTGGGGGTCAGCACGGCGGAGCTCGACCGGCTGCGCAGCCCGATCGGGCTCGACCTCGGGGCCCGCACGCCCGAGGAGACCGCCATCAGCATCGCGGCCGAGTTCGTCGCCGAGCGGTGGGGCGGCTCCGGTCGACCGCTGGCCGAGCGCCAAGGGCGGATCCACCACTCGAGCGAGGGATGAATCCTCACGCGAAGGCGTGACCTCCGGCACGGTCATGGCTAGCATGAGCCAGATCACACTGTCGTGATCGAGATCAGGAGCGCCCCATGACCAAGATCGAGCTTGTCGTCGACGGCGCCCGCGTCGCGGACGACGTCGAACCCCGGATGCTGCTCGTGCACTACCTGCGCGAGACCCTCGGCAAGACCGGCACGGTGGTGGGGTGCGACACCTCCAACTGCGGAGCGTGCACCGTCCACCTCGACGGCAGGAGCGTGAAGTCCTGCAACGTCCTCGCCGTCCAGGCAGATGGCTGCGAGGTGACGACCATCGAAGGCATGGCCACGGATGGCGAGCTGCATCCGGTGCAGGCGGCCTTCCACGAGTGCCATGCCCTCCAGTGCGGCTACTGCACCCCCGGCATGATCATGCAGTCCGCCGACCTGCTGCGCGACAACCCCGATCCCTCGGAGGAGGAGATCCGCCTGGGGCTCGAGGGCAACCTCTGCCGGTGCACCGGCTACCACAACATCGTCCGCGCGGTGCAGACTGCGGCGAGTGCCTCGGCCGGTGCCGCTGGGGGTGCGTCATGACCGCGGAGGTCACCGAGCGGCCCGCCACCACCGAGATCGGCCGCGACCGCCGTCGCAAGGAGGACCAGCGGCTCATCACCGGTCGCACCCGCTGGACCGACAACATCGTGCTGCCGGGCATGCTGCACATGGCGATGGTCCGCAGCCCCTTCGCGCACGCCCGGATCACGTCGGTCGACACGAGCGAGGCGGCCAGCGCGACCAATGTCGTCGCCGTCTACTCCGGCGCCGACCTCGACGAATCGGTCGGCGTCCTCATCAACGCGTGGCCGGTCAGTCCGGATCAGGTGACTCCGGTGCACCCGCCGATGCCGGCCGACCGGGTGACCTTCGCCGGGGAGATCGTCGCCCTCGTCGTCGCCCGCAGCGCCGCGGAGGCGCGCGACGCCGCTGAGCTGATCGACGTGGACTACGAGGAGCTGCCCGCCGCCCTCGACCTCAAGGAGGCGGCGGAGGACACCGTCCTCGCGCATCCCGACCTCGGCACCAACAAGTCGGCCCTGTGGACCTTCGACTCCGCCGAGGCCGGCACCGGGGGTGACGTCGAGAAGGCCATTGCCACCGCACGCCAGGACGGCATCGTCATCGAGCGCGAGTACCGCCAGCAGCGACTCATCCCCGCCTTCATGGAGCCGCGCTCCGTCGTCGTCGACCCGACCGGCGAGCAGCTGACGATGTGGACGGCGACCCAGATCCCGCACATCGTGCGCTTCGCGCTCGCGGCCACGACCGGCGTCCCGGAGTCGAAGATCCGGGTCATCGCCCCGGACGTCGGCGGCGGCTTCGGCGGCAAGCTGCAGGTGACGCCGGAGGAGTGGCTGGCCTGGTGGGTGGCCCGCCAGCTGGGCCGGCCCGTCAAGTACACCGAGACCCGCTCGGAGTCGCTCATGGCGGCCCACCACGGCCGTGACCAGTGGCAGCGGCTGACGCTCGCCGCCGACAAGCAGGGCAAGGTCACCGGGCTCAAGGTCGACCTGCTCGCGGACCTCGGCTCCTACGTCGCCCTCATCGGCGGCGGCGTTCCCGTCCTGGGCGCCTTCATGTTCAACGCCATCTACAAGTTCCCGGCCTACCACTTCTCGATGCAGTCGGTCCTCACCAACAAGGCCTGGACCGATGCCTACCGGGGTGCTGGTCGCCCCGAGGCCACCTTCGGCATCGAGCGGATCATGGACGAGCTGGCACACGAGCTCGGTGAGGACCCGCTCGTGGTGCGCGAGCGCAACTGGATCACCCACGAGGAGTTCCCCTTCACCTCCGTTGCCGGACTCGAGTACGACTCCGGCAACTACGAGGCCGCCACGGACCTGGCCAAGCAGATGTTCGGCTACGACGAGCTGCGCGAGGAGCAGCGTCGTCGGCGCGAGTCCAAGGACCCCGTGCAACTGGGGATCGGCATCTCGACCTTCACCGAGATGTGCGGTCTCGCGCCCAGCCGTGTCCTCGGCAGCCTCGACTACGGCGCGGGTGGCTGGGAGCACGCGAGCGTGCGCATGCTCGCGACGGGCAAGGTCGAGGTCGTCGTCGGCGTGAGCCCGCACGGTCAGGGGCACGAGACGGCCTTCAGCCAGATCGTCGCCGACCGGCTGGGTGTCCCCTTCGAGGACGTCGAGATCCTGCACGGCGACACCCAGATCTCGCACAAGGGACTCGACACCTACGGCTCGCGCTCGCTCGTCGTCGGCGGCGAGGCCGTGGTCCGTGCCGCGGACAAGGTCATCGACAAGGCGCGGCGCTACGCGGCGCACCTGCTCGAGGCCAACCCCGACGATCTCGAGTTCACGGCCGGTCGCTTCGGTGTCGCGGGCACGGACCAGTCCGTGGGGATCACCGACATCGCGGCCGCGGCCTTCGCCTCGCACGACTACCCGGACGACATCGAACCGGGCGTCGACGCGGAGGCCACCTTTGACCCGGTGAACTTCAACTACCCGCACGGCACCCACCTGAGCGCCATCGAGATCGATACCGAGACCGGGGAGGTCAGGCTGCGCAAGTACACCTGCGTCGACGATGTCGGACAGGTGATCAATCCGCTCATCGTCGAGGGACAGATCCACGGCGGACTCGTCCAGGGCATCTCGCAGGCGCTGTGGGAGGAGGCCGTCTACGACGACTCCGGCACGCTCGTGAGCGGCAGTTTCGTCGACTACCTCGTCCCGACCGCGGCCGACACCATCAGCTTCGACACCGCGACCACCACGACGGCGGCGACGGGCAACACGCTCGGGACCAAGGGAGTGGGTGAGGCGGGAACGATCGCCTCGACCCCCTGCATCGTCAACGGCGTCGTCGACGCGCTGCGCATCTTCGGCGTCGACGACGTGCAGATGCCGTGCACCCCCGAGCGGGTGTGGCAGGCGATCCGGTCGGGGTCCGGTGGCGAGGACACGACCGGGGCCGCGGCGCCCCACTTCGACGAGGCGACTGGTGACCAGGGGCAGACCGACCGGATGGCGGGCGCCGACGGACCCACGGGACCGGCGATGAGCACGGAAGGAGAGGTCCGATGATCCCGGCGAAGTTCGACTACGCGGCACCGACGTCGGTGGA
Source organism: Janibacter hoylei PVAS-1 (assembly GCF_004025845.1). Classification (NCBI taxonomy): domain Bacteria; kingdom Bacillati; phylum Actinomycetota; class Actinomycetes; order Micrococcales; family Intrasporangiaceae; genus Janibacter; species Janibacter hoylei. The sequence continues at coordinate 178,720 of NZ_PIPF01000010.1, read as the reverse complement.
GGAGGCGCTCGGGCTGCTCGGCGAGCATGGCGACGACGCCAAGGTGCTCGCCGGCGGGCAGTCCCTGCTCCCGGTCCTGCGGATGCGGCTCAACGCCCCCGAGATGATCATCGACATCGGTCGGATCCCCGAGCTGCGCGGCATCAGCGACGACGGTCGGGCGCTCACCATCGGGGCCATGACGCCGTACCACGAGATCCTCGCCGACGATCGGGTGAGTGGACGCTGTCGACTCCTGCACCAGGCGATCAGCGAGGTCGCCGACCCGCAGATCCGGCACCGGGGCACTCTCGGTGGGGCCTTGGTCCACGCCGACCCCGCGGGCGACTGCGGGGCACCTGTGCTCGCCATGGACGCCGAGCTCGTCATCACCGGAGCGTCAGGCCAGCGGGTCGTCCCCGCGGCCGACTTCTTCCATGGCCTCTTCGAGACCGCGGTCGGCGAGGACGAGCTGCTCACCGCCGTCAGGGTGCCCACCTACGACGGGTGGGGCTCGCACTACGAGAAGTTCGTGCGGGTCGCCCACCAGTGGCCCATCGTCGCGGTCGCCGCGCAGGTGCGGATCGAGGGTGGCGCGATCGCCGAGGCACGGGTCGGCCTGACCAACATGGGCGCGACCCCGGTCCGAGCCAGCGCAGTCGAGGCCGCGCTCGTCGGGAACCAGCCGACGGCCGAGGGCGTGCGGGCGGCCTGCGACCTGGCCGGCGAGGGCACCGAGCCGCCGTCGGACCTCAACGGCGATGCCGACTACCGCCGGCACCTGGCCACCGTACTGACGAGGCGTGCCGTGCTCACGGCCGCAGGATGAGAGGACCCTCGTGCAACTGACCCACAGTTTCACCGTTCCCGCCGGCATCGACGAGACCTGGGCCGCGCTCAACGACATCGAGTCCGTCGCCGGGTGCTTCCCCGGTGCCCAGGTGACCCACGCCGACGCCGACTCCTTCGAGGGCACGGTCAAGGTCAAGCTCGGTCCGATCGCGCTCGTGTACAAGGGGAGCGGCGACTTCGTCGACAAGGACGAGGCCGCTCACCGGATGGGTATCGCCGCCAAGGGCAAGGACAAGCGGGGCAACGGCACCGCGGGCGCCGACGTCGTCGTGACGATGGCCCCCGAGGGTGCGGCGAGCACCAAGGTGGACGTGGTCACCGACCTCAACATCACGGGCAAGCCCGCGCAGTTCGGCCGTGGCGTGATGCAGGACGTCTCCGACAAGCTCCTCGGGCAGTTCGTCGACTGCCTGGCGGGCCGCTTCGCCGCCCCCGAGGCCACCCCGGAGCCGACGGGTGAGGAGGAAGCGGAGGCCACATCGCCGGCGCAGACGCCGACCCGGTCGACCACGACACCGGGGGCTACGGCTCCCGCATCCGCTGCGGCTCCCGCCGCGAGCTCACCGGCCGAGTCCTCGCCGGCCGCGCGCCCGGCGAGCTCGTCCGATGACGCGATCGACCTCGGGGCGACCGCCCTTCCGGTGCTGCTGCGGGCTTACGGTCCCCAGATCGCCGCGGCGCTCGCCCCGCTCGTCCTCCTGATCATCGCCCTGCGGCGTCGCAAGGGGTGAGCTGACGCACCCCCGGCCAGCCGACTCACAGCCACGGGCGAGACGATGAGCGGATGACCGCCACGTCTCCGCTCGTCCTCGGTCCCCTCCTGCGCTTCGTCGGTGAGCACGACGCCTCCGTCTGGGTGGAGACCGCCGCCCCCGCGCGGGTGACCGTCGCGGCCGACGGCCGCGCGTGGCACGCCGCGAGCTTCGTCGTGGAGGGCCACCACTACGCCCTCGTCCTGCTCGACGACCTCGAGCCCGGCCGCACCTACGACTACACGGTGAGCGTCGACGACGAGCTGGTGTGGCCGCCGGCCGGCTCCGACCTGCCGTCCTCGAGCATCGCGACGCTGGACCACACGCGTGCGACGCTGCTCGCCTTCGGCAGCTGCCGCACGAGCGTCCCGCACGACGCGGAGCACCACGCGAGCCACGGCGTCGACGCGCTGCGCACCTTCGCCCTGTCCCTGGCGAAGGGGGAGTCCCCACGACCCGACGTCCTCGCCCTCCTCGGTGACCAGGTCTACGCCGACGAGACGAGCCCGCAGATGCGTGACTTCATCGCCTCGCGGCGCAGCCTCGACGAGCCGCCGGGCGAGGAGATCAAGGACTACGCCGAGTACGCGCACCTCTACGAGCTCGCGTGGAGCGACCCGGCGATCCGGTGGGTCCTGTCGGTCGTGCCGAGCGCGATGATCTTCGACGACCACGACATCCGCGACGACTGGAACACCTCGTGGGCCTGGCACGAGGAGATCAACAAGACCCCGTGGTGGCACGAGCGGCTCGTCGCCGGCCTGACGAGCTACTGGGTCCACCAGCACATCGGCAACCTCGCGCCCGAGGAGCTCGCACGCGACGAGATCTGGCGTCGGCTCGAGGGGGCCGCTCCCGGCGAGGTCGACCTGACCGGCCCCCTTCGTGCCCTGGCCGAGCAGGTGGACCGGCACCCGGAGCGCTACCGCTGGAGCTACACCCGGGCGCTCGGCGGCTCCCGACTGGTCATGCTCGACTCACGGGCCGCCCGGGTCCTCGAGCCCGAGCGCCGCGCGATGCTCGACGACGACGAGCTGGCCTGGCTCGGCGAGCAGCTGACCGGCGACCTGGACCACCTCTTCATCGGGACCTCCCTCCCCTTCCTCCTGCCGCCGGGGCTGCACGACGCGGAGGCGATCAGCGAGGCCCTCGCCGGGCCGGGCCGGTCACGGCCGGTCCGTCGCGCCACCGAGGTGGTCCGGCAGGCCGTCGACCTCGAGCACTGGGGTGCCTTCAGCTCCGGCTTCGTCGAGGTCTTCGAGCTCGTCATGTCGGTCGCCCGTGGCGAGCGCGGCCGCCCACCCGCGACGATCACCTTCCTCTCCGGCGACGTCCACCACTCCTACGTCGCCGAGGTGACCGGCGGTGACGCGCACGGCGCACGCAGCTCGATCGTCCAGGCGGTGTGCAGCCCGATCCGCAACCCGATGCCGCGCGGGATCCGGATGCTCGTGTCGCAGAGTGCCAAGGGGCTCGTCCGCCCGATGCGCTGGCTCGCCGCCAGGACGAAGGGGGTCCCGCCGCTGCGCTACCCGTGGCAGCTCACGCAGGGGCCATGGTTCGACAACAACCTCGCCGTCGCCGAGGTGCACGACGGGCACCTCACCCTGCGCTGGGTCACGGGCGTCGTCGACGGTGATGACGACCGGCCGCGGCTGCGGGTCGTCTCCGAGGTCACCGTCTGAGGCTCCCTGCAGCCAGCGGCTGGGTGCACCCCCGAGGAGGCCGTCGGGGGTAAACCCCAGTGACCCGGCGCCTGAGGTGCACCTAGATTTGGCGCGACACCACATCCAGCACGGGGAGACGCGCATGAGCACTCAGGTGGCCGCGAGCACGCACGGCCTGACCAAGGTCTACGGCAGGGGCGAGGCGAGCGTCGCCGCCCTCGACGGCATCGACCTCGACATCGGTGCCGGGCAGTTCACCGCGATCATGGGGCCCTCCGGCTCCGGCAAGTCCACGCTCATGCACTGCCTCGCCGGCCTCGACGCCGCGAGCAGCGGCCGCGCCCTCATCGGGGACACCGACATCACCCGGCTCAAGGAAAAGGACCTCACCCGGCTGCGCCGCGACCGGATCGGGTTCATCTTCCAGGCCTTCAACCTCATCCCCACGCTGACCGCCGAGGAAAACATCCTCCTGCCCCTGGCGATCGCCGGGCGCAAGGTCGACCCCCTGTGGTTCGACTTCGTCATCGGTAAGGTCGGCCTGCGTGACCGGCTCGGTCACCGGCCCACGGAGCTCTCGGGCGGCCAGCAGCAGAGGGTCGCCTGCGCCCGGGCCCTCGTGTCGAAGCCGGCGATCATCTTCGCCGACGAGCCCACCGGCAACCTCGACTCGACGTCGGGCGCCGAGGTGCTCGGCTTCCTGCGACGCAGCGTCGACGAGTTCGACCAGACGATCGTCATGGTCACCCACGACCCGGTGGCGGCGAGTCACACCGACCGTGTGCTCTTCCTCGCCGACGGTCGCATCGTCGACGAGCTCTACGAGCCCGACCGCGAGAGCGTCCTCGAGCGGATGGTCGCCCTGACTGGCGGGGCCCACTGATGCTCAGGGCCACCTTCAAGAGTCTGCTGGCGCGCAAGGCGCGCCTGCTGATGAGCGCGATGGCGATCGTCCTCGGGACGGCCTTCGTCGCCGGTTCGCTGATCTTCACCGACACCCTCTCGCGGACCTTCGACGGGATCATGGACGGCACCGTCGGTGACGTCGTCGTCCAGCCGGAGCAGACCGACGAGTACGGCGGCACGGGCGGCGGCCGGATGTCCGCCGCCGACGTCGAGAAGCTTGGCCAGCTGCCCGGCGCCGAGCGTGCCGACGGGTCGATCGACGCCATGGGCGTCTTCGTCGTCGGCAAGAACGGCAAGGTCGTCGGCGGGCAGGGCGCGCCCGCGCTGTCCTTCAACTACACCGACGCGCCCAACCAGCTCGGCGAGGAGCCGCTCGTCACCGATGCCGGCCGCGTCCCCGAGCGCGAGGGCGAGGTCATGGTCGACACCGTGACCGCCGAGCGTGCCGGCTACGAGGTGGGCGACGACATCACCCTCGTGACGACCGGCGACACCCCCGAGATCGAGGCCGAGCTCGTCGGCACGTTGACCTTCGGCGAAGGGGGGATGGCCGGCGCCTCGGTCGTCGTCTTCGACACGAAGTCCATGCAGAAGTACTTCATGGACGGCAAGGACGACTACTCCTCCGTGTGGGTGACGGCCAAGGACGGCGTGAGCCAGGACGAGCTGCTCTCGCAGGTCGAGCCCCTCGTACCCGAGGGCTTCAAGGGGTGGACCGGTGAGGGGCTCGCCGAGGAAAACCAGAACGACGTGCAGCAGGCGCTCGGCTTCATCACGACCTTCCTGCTGGTCTTCGCCGGCATCGCCCTCTTCGTCGGCTCCTTCCTCATCATCAACACCTTCAGCATCATCGTCGCCCAGCGAGGCCGCGAGCTGGCGCTGCTGCGGGCCATCGGTGCCTCGCGCCGGCAGATCGTCCGGGGGGTTCTGCTCGAGGCCTTCATCATCGGCGTCGTCGGCGCGACCCTCGGCCTGGCCCTGGGGGTCGTCCTCGCGCTGGGCATCAAGGCGCTCTTCGCGACGATCGGTCTCGACCTGTCGGGCAGCGGCCTGGTCTTCACCCCGCGCACCGTCATCGCCGCCTACGCGGTCGGCATCGTCGTTACGATGCTCGCTGCGTGGGTGCCGGCCCGTCGGGCAGGCTCGGTGCCACCGGTGGCGGCGATGCGGGACTCGATCGACTCCGGCACCGGCCACCACCCGGTCCGCCACGGGCTCGAGGTCGCCGTGCTCGCCGTCGGCGCCCTCGCCTTCCTCTACGGGCTCTTCGTCGCCGACACACGGCAGCTGTGGTGGATCGGTGGCGGCATCGTCGGTCTCGTCCTCGGCACGGCCTTCCTCGCCCCCTTCGTCGGTCGGCCGGTGATCTCCGGGCTCGGGTGGGTCTACCGGCGCCTCTTCGGAACGGTCGGGCGGATGGCGGAGCAAAACTCCGTGCGCAGCCCCGGGCGCACCGCGGCGACGGCCTCGGCGCTGATGATCGGCATGACCCTCGTCGCGCTCATGGGTGTCGTCGCCTCGAGCACCACGGCGAGCGTCGACCAGCAGATCGAGGAGACCTTCCGCGCCGACTACATCCTGAGCAATGCGGTGGGGCAGCCCTTCTCGTCGAAGATCGCCGAGCAGGTCGCCGAGGTCGACGGGGTGCGCGAGGTCTCGCCGGTGCGCTTCAGCAGCGCCCAGGTCGACGGCGGGCAACTCTTCGTCACGGCGATCGACCCGGCGTCCTTCGGCGACGTCGAGCAGATCGAGACGACGTCCGGCACGGCGGACATCGGCCCCGACGCGGTCGTCCTGTCGACCAAGCACGAAGGGGGCCGCAAGGTCGGCGACACCGTCACCGTGACCATGGGGTCCGAGACCAAGGACCTGGAGGTCGTCGGCTTCTACGACGAGCTGCGCACGATCGGCTCGCCGGACGTGCTCATGTCGGTCGAGACGGTCGACGCGATGAACGGTGCGGCGGCCGACAACTGGGCCTTCATCTTCGTCGACGGCGGCGCCGACAGGGCAGCGGTCGAGGCGGACATCGAGGCGATCACCGACAGGCAGCCGCTCGTCACCCTCAAGGACCAGGCGGGCTACGCCGATGAGCAGCGCTCGAGCATCAACCAGCTGCTCTACCTCATCTACGCCCTGCTCGGCCTGGCGATCGTCATCGCGGTGCTCGGCATCGTCAACACCCTGGGCCTGTCGGTCATGGAGCGCACCCGTGAGGTCGGGCTGCTGCGGGCGGTCGGGCTCTCCCGTCGTCAGCTGCGGCGCATGATCACCCTGGAGTCGGTGACCATCGCGCTCCTCGGGGCGCTGCTCGGCATCGTCCTCGGTGTCGTCGCGGGTGTCGCGATCCAGCGGGCCCTCGTCGACGACGGCATCACCGAGCTGGCGATCCCGTGGGGGCAGATGGCGGTCTTCGTCGGCCTCGCCGGTGTCATCGGTGTCCTGGCGGCGCTGCTCCCAGCACGCCGGGCCTCGCGGATGGACGTGCTCGAGGCGATCTCCACGGAGTGACCCGCGGAGGGCGCAGGGGCGGTGACCACCCGGTCACCGCCCCTGCGCGTCTCGTCAGCGACCCGGCTGCATCGAGCTCTTGACCGAGGTCTCCGAGGTGTCGTAGGTCCGGCCGGCGTCGTGCAATGCCCGACCGATCTCGTCGAGGCTCTCCTTGACGGTGCGCTGGGTCGCACGCCAGTCGTTGATGAGGTCCTGGAAGGACGTCGAGGCGTCACCCTGCCAGTCGTTCTGGAGCGAGATCAGCCGCGTCATCATGCTCGCGACGGTCGTCTCGACGTCCTCCGAGATGCGGGCGACATCGCTCGCGCTGCTCGCCACCTGGTCGGTGTCGACGGTGAAAGTGGCCATGCTCGTTCCCCTTCGTCCGGTGCCGGGCCCGTGTGGCCCGGTGTCCTTCAGACCGTAGGAGGAAGTGGCCCGGCGGCCGTCGGGTTTTCCACAGGACCGGCCGGCGGACGCTTCTCGCGGCGGGTGCGCTCGAGGGCCTGCGCATAGCCGGCGCCCATGCCGAGCAGGAGCAGGCCGGCGACGATGAAACACAGCACCCGGGCGATGCCGGAGAGGAAGGACAGGTCGAAGAGCAGCAGCTTGGCGACGCTCACGGCGACGAGGGTCAGGCCCGCCGGGATCGCGATGCTCGAGCCGCGCAGCCCGCGCAGGAGGAGCACGGCGGCGACACCCATCCAGATGACGGTCGCGCCGGCCTGGCCGCCCATGAAGCCGCCCCGTGCGTCGTCGAGGAGCTGCCCGAGCAGGGCGCCGGCGAGGACCACGACCCCTCCGGCCCAGGCGAGGCTGAGCGCGACGAGGACCCGGGGCAGGGCGGGCGCCAGCATCGGCAGCGTCGTCGTGATCGCGCGGGCGAGCACGGCGTAGAGGACGAGGAGGCCGCCCGCGGCGATGAGGTGCTGGGCGTCGACGTCGCCGGCCAGACCTCGACCGAGCACGTAGGGCAGGAGGGTGATGCCGCCGAGGAGAGACAAGGCGGCGAAGGCCAGGGCGACGACCAGCGTGGTCTGGTGCCGCAGGACGAGAGCAGCCACGGCCCAGCCGAGCGCGACCGCGACGGCGATGACGGGGGTCCACCCCTGCCCGTCGCCCGCCCGCAGGGCGGCACCGAGGGAGGTGACGCCGGCGGTCACCAGGGCGATCTCCGGCTGGCGCAGGTACCACGGTGTCGGCGGGCCGTGGTCGGCGAGGACGGCGACGATGACGAGCAGGCAGGTGATGACGACGAAGAGCCCGGCTCCGCCCCACCGGTCGTCGACGGCGAGCGCGGCGACGGCGGCCGGGGCGATCGCCACCGGTAGGAGGATGCCGAGCTGCTCGGGCAGCCGGCGCACCGTCGCCCCGAGTGCCGCGGTGGCGGTGAGGAGCACGGCGAGGACGACGGCGAGCGTCGCGGCGATGCCGGTCCGCTCGTGGAATCCGGCGAGCACCATGAGGAAGAGCGCCGCGGGCACGACCCGTGAGACCTCGAGGGCGTACCAGCTCCGCCCGACCTGCGCCGGCCACGTGGCGGCGGCGAGGACGACGAGGAAGGCGCCGGTGAGCAGACCGTGCGAGATGCCGACGAAGGGAGCCATGAGCGCGACCCCGAGGACGGCGACGACGGCGAGCAGCTCGCTCTCCCAGGCCCGGGCGAGCAGGACACCGCCGAGGGCGATGGCGCCGGCGAGGGCCATCCCGACCGCGAGGGGCACCCAAGCGTAGATGTAGGTCACGGCGAGGACGTCGAGGTAGGCGGTGGCGAATCCGGTGGCGGCCAGTCCGAGGGCACCGATGGTGCCCGAGGGTCGCCGCCGCACGAGGACGGCCGCGCTGACGAGTGCGGCGGCCAGGATCGCCCCGCTGATGACGCGGGCGAGAGGGCCGAAGAAGCCCATCTGGATGGCGAGGGCGAGCAGGAAGGCGACGCCGATGAGGGTGATGCCGGTGCCGACGACGGCGAGCAGCTTGGCGACCACGCCGTCGCGCTGCCACCACGGCTCGGTGGGCGGCAGGGCCGCGGTCGGGGGCTCCGCGGGCGGCGCGGAGGGAGCGGTCGGTGGCGGGGTGACGACACCCGGAGCGCCTGCCGGCGACGGCGCTGGGGCCGGGGCGGGCGCTCCGACGGGTGCGGGGGTGGGCGCTGCGGCGGGTGCGGGGGTGGGCGCTGCGACCGGTGTCCACTCGGCCGGGGTCTCGGCCTCGGCGACGAGGCTGGCGCGCAGCCGGGCGAGGTCGTTGCCGACGCGGTACATCCGGGTCATCGCGTCGGCGAAGTCGTCCTCGATCGCGCGGACCCGGTCGGCGGGGGTTCCTGACGTGCTCATGCCCCCAGTGTGCTGGGACCAGCACACCGGGGGCATGAGTTCGGCTACTCAGCGCCGCCTTCAGACGCCACACCCGAAGGCGGGGGTAGCACCCCTGTGGGAGCCGGAGGAAGTCGGTGTCCACGTCGGGGGAGGAGACGATCGTGACCGTTGCTTCCCTTGTCCTGTGCTCCTGAGCCCATCCTGCGACACCCGTCTTGGACGCCGCTGGCATCGACCTGTGAGTCGGCTGAGCCTGCTCAGCCCTGGGCGGTCGGGGCGGTGCCGAGGGTGGCGGTGACCTGCTCCTCCCGGCCGTCGCGGACGACGGTCAGCTCGACCTGGGTGTCGATGCGGCGGGCGTGGACGAGCCCGACGAGCGACTCGGCCGAGGTGACCGGGCTGTCGTCGACCCCGACGACGAGGTCGCCCTCGCGCAGACCGGCGTCCTCGGCCGGGCTGCCCGAGGTCACGCTGCGGATCTCGGCGCCGGACCGGGTGGCAGACCCGACGGTGGCCGTGCCGTCGGTCGGGGTGACGCCGAGGAAGGCGTGCTGCGCCGTGCCGTCCTCGATGAGCTGCTCGGCGATCCACTGGGCCTCGTCGACGGGGATGGCGAAGCCGATGCCGATGCTCCCCGACTGCCCCTCGGACCCGCCGAGGGTGGCGATCGACGAGTTGATGCCGACGAGGCGGCCGGAGGCGTCGACGAGGGCCCCGCCGGAGTTGCCGGGGTTGACGGCCGCCGAGGTCTGGATCGCGGAGGTCACCACGGGCGTGGAGCTGGACTGTTGCTGCGGGCCGAAGGGAGAGCCCTGCTGCTCCTGCTCGTCGGCCGAGCTCGTCGTCACCGGTCGGTCGAGGGCGCTGACGATGCCGGTGGTCACGGTCCCGGAGAGGCCGAGCGGGTTGCCCACCGCCATGACGGGGTCACCGACCTGCAGCTGCTGCGACGAGCCGATGGTGATCGGGCGCAGGTCGTCCGGAGGGTCAGTGAGGCTGACGACGGCCAGGTCGGTCGACGCGTCCTCGCCGGCGATCGTCGCGGCATAGGTCTTGCCGTCGGAGAGGGTCACGGTGATCTTGGCGTCGTCGCCGGCGCCGCTCACGACGTGGTGGTTGGTGAGCACGTGGCCGGAGTCGTCGATGACGACCCCAGAGCCCTGGCCGCCGGAGCCGTTGCCCTCGACGGTGATCGACACGACGCTCGGGGAGACGGCCGCGGTCACGGCATTCCAGTCCGGGTTGGTCTTGGCGGCGCTGCTCACCGGCACGACGCTCGCACCGGAGCCGACCGCGGTGCTGCTTGCCGCCGACGTGGTACCGGTCGGGCCGGGGTCGGTGAGGGAGATGACGCCCCACGTGCCGCCGGAGGCCAGGACAGCGGAGAGCAGACCGACGGCGGTCATCTCCCCGATGCGCCGACCCCGGCGCCGGCGCAGACGCGGCGGGGGAGGCGTCGACAGGGCGGTCGCATAGGTCGGGTACGGCGCAGTCGGGTGGTCCATCGAGTGCTCCTTGTCGAGGCTGTGTGACCCACACTGCTCCGTCAACTTCGGGCCCGGCTCGGTGTTGCCTGTCAGCTGGCTGTGACGATCACACGCGGGCGGGGCGCTCGGGGGTCGTCCCGGGCAGCTCGACGCGGAAGGTCGCTCCGCCTCCGGGTGTCTCGAGGACCCGGACCCGGCCCTGGTGCTGCCCGACGATCGCCGCGACGATGGCCAGGCCGAGGCCGCTGCCCCCGCGTGCCCGGGAGCGCGCCTTGTCGACCCGGAAGAAGCGCTCGAAGACCCGCTCGGCGACGTCGGGTTCGATGCCCGCACCGTGGTCGCGGACCTCGACGACCGCCCGGTCGCCGACCTGCCCGGTGCGCACCTCGACGAGCACGTCGTCGGCCGTGTGCATGAGGGCGTTGCCGATGAGGTTGCTGAGCACCTGACGCAGTCGGCTGTCGTCGCCGCGCAGCACGACGGGGCTGAGCTCGCCGTCGAGACCGACGAGCTGGACCCGGCGGTGCGGGGCCCGGGCACGGGCGTCGTGCACGGTCTCGGCGGCGAGGACGACGAGGTCGACGTCGGTGAGCTCGAGGGGGCGTTGGTCGTCGAGGCGGGCGAGCAGTAGCAGGTCGTCGACCAGCCCGGTCATGCGGGAGGCCTCGCCCTCGATGCGGTCCATCGCCTGGGCCGTGTGCTCGGGGCCCTGCACGGCCCCTTGCCGGTAGAGCTCGGCGTAGCCGCGGACGGTCGCCAGCGGGGTGCGCAGCTCGTGGCTGGCGTCGGCGACGAACTGCCGCATCCGCGTCTCGGACGCCTCCTGGAGGGCGAAGCTGCGCTCGACCTGACCGAGCATCGCGTTGAGCGAGTCGCTGAGGCTCGCGACCTCGTCGTGGCTGTGGCGGACCGGCACCCGTCGCGTCAGGTCGCCGGCCGCGATGCCGGCGGCGGTGTCCTCGATGCGACGAAGGGGGCGGAAGGCCCGGCGGGTGGCGAACCAGCCGAGGACGCCGCAGGTGACGAGGGCGGCCAGGCCGAGGCTCGTCGTGACGATGGCGAAGCGGCTGATGATCTTGTTGACCCCCGTCATCGGCATGCCGACGGCGAACGTCGAGTTGTCGGGGGTCGTGTAGTGGCCGGCGATGAAGCGCCACCGGGTCGTGCCGTCGATGGAGGAGACGGTGAAGGGCTGCCCGCTGCGGACCCGGGGGTCGTCGAGGCTGAGCACGGGCACGTCGGGCCGGGAGGCCTCCCCGGTCGGGAAGCGGTACTGCCAGGCGGAGCCGTCGGAGGGCTGACGCACGAAGAAGAAGTTGGTCGGGCCGGTGCGCAGGTCCTGGCTGTAGAAGTCGTCGTTGCTCTCCCCGCCGATCGTCACGGCGGAGGTGTCCTCGGCGATGGGGACGGCGACCGCTCGCAGCTGGTCGTCGACATTGGCCTTGAGGTCACGCTGGACGAGCCACGCGGTCGCCAGCGAGGTCGCCATCAGCGCCGCGAGCAGCAGGACGAGCAGGATGGTGACGAGCCGCCAGGTGAGCGGCATCGCCTCGAGCTTGCGGACGACGGGTGCGGTGACCCGCTCCAGGCTCATCGGGGACTCACTCCGGAGGCAGGCGCAGCACGTAGCCGAAGCCGCGCTTGGTGTGGATGAGCGGGGGCAGTCCCTCGGTGTCGATCTTGCGGCGCAGGTAGGAGATGTAGGACTCGACGATGCCCATCTCGCCGCGGAAGTCGTAGTCCCACACGTGGTCGAGGATCTGCGCCTTGGACAGCACGCGGTTGGGATTGAGCATGAGATAGCGCAGGAGCTTGAACTCCGTGGGCGAGACGTCGATCGAGCGGCCGGCGCGGCGCACCTCGTGGGCCTCGTCGTCGAGCTCGAGGTCGGCGAACTGCAGGACGGCGTCGGCGGAGGGCACGTCCTGGGTGCGTCGCAGGATGACGCGGATGCGCGCGATGACTTCCTCGAGGGAGAAGGGCTTGGTGACGTAGTCGTCGCCCCCGACGGTCAGGCCCTTGATCTTGTCGTCGAGCGAGTCGCGGGCGGTGAGGAAGAGGATCGGCTGGTGCCGCTCGGTGGCCCGCAGGCGAGAGGCGACCTCGAAGCCGTCGATGTCGGGGAGCATGACGTCGAGGACGATGAGGTCGGGCTCCATGCGGTGCACGGCGTCGATGGCGCTCTCCCCGTCGCCCGCGACCTCGACCTCGAAACCCGCGAAGCGCAGGGAGGTCGCGAGCAGCTCGCGGATGTTGGGCTCGTCCTCGACGACGAGCAGGTGGGGGCTCGTCTCGGCAGAGGTGGTGTGCGTGCTCACCCTTCGAGTGTGCGCCCGTTGTCTGGGTGTGGGCTGGACGTCTGCTGGGCGGCGTGCCCATGACGTGGGTCACGGAGTGACAACGAAGGGGGTGGTCGGGGGGCCCACGCCCCCCTTCGGCCGTCTCTTTTGGTCGGGTGGAGGCGATCGGAGGATCGGGACGGACCCGGGGAAGACCCTCCGACGGGGAGGAACTCGTGCGTCACACTCGAACTCTGGCCGGGACGGCCGCTCTCACCCTCGCCCTGGCCCTCGCGGCCTGCGGCGACTCCGGATCGGACAGCTCGTCCGGCGACAAGTTGGCCGAGCTGCAGGAGAAGGGGACGATCACCGTCGCCTTCGCCGGCGAGGAGCCCTACTCCTTCGAGGAGGACGGGGAGCTCACCGGCGCGACGATCGCCCTGCACAAGAAGGTCTTCAAGGAGATGGGCATCGACGAGGTCAAGGGCGTCAAGACCGAGTGGGGTGCCCTCATCCCCGGCCTGAAGGCCGGCCGCTACGACGCGATCTCGGCGGGCATGTCGATCCTGCCCGACCGGTGCAAGGAGGCAGACTTCGGCGACCCGGAGATCGTCTACACGACGGCGCTCATGGTGCCCGAGGGCAACCCCAAGAACCTCAAGACGCTCGACGACGTCAAGAAGTCCGGCGCAAAGCTCACCACCATGAGCGGTGCCATCGAGTCGGACTACGCCAAGGCGCTCGACATCAAGGCCACCCAGGTCAAGAGTCCGCAGGACGGCATGGAGGCGGTCACCCGGGGCCGCAGTGACGTCTTCGCCCTGACCGGCATCTCGCTGCGGACCATGGACGAGAAGAACCCCGACGCGAAGGTCGAGGTGACTGAACCCTTCGTCGCCGTCGTCGACGGCAAGGAGCAGGTCGGCGCCGGCGCCACGGTCTTCAAGAAGGGCGACGACACCCTCCGTGAGGCCTACAACAAGGAGCTGGCCAAGATCACCGGCGACGAGAAGGCCTACACGGACGTCATCGGCGAGTTCGGCTTCACGGACGCTGAGCGGCCCAAGGGCGACCTGACGACCGAGCAGCTCTGCAAGGGCGAGCTGCCGGACGCGGAGTGACCGACCGGATCGAGGACCTCCAGGACGCCCTGCCCAGGATCATCGAGGGCGTGCTGGTCACGCTCCAGCTGACCCTCGGCGGGGCCCTGGTGGCCTTCCTCGTGTCCGTCGTCCTCGGGCTGGTGAGCATCAGCCCGGTCGCTCCGCTGCGCTGGCTGGCCGCCGTCGTCGTCGAGTTCTTCCGCGGCACCTCGCTCGTCGTCCAGCTCTTCTGGCTGTACTACGTCATGCCGCTCTTCGGCGTGAGCATGGACGCCGTGCTCACCGGCGTCATCGCGCTCGGCCTCAACTACGGCGCCTACGGGGCGGAGATCGTGCGGGGCTCGATCAATGCCGTCGACCGCGGCCAGTGGGAGGGCGCCACCGCGCTCAACATGTCGCCCCTGACCCGCATGCGACGGATCATCTGGCCGCAGGCCTGGGTGCTCATGCTCTCGGGCTACAACAACCTGCTCGTCATGCTCATCAAGGGCACCGCCGTGGCGCTCTTCATCGGGCTGCAGGACCTCACCTACGAGATCGACGAGCTGCGCGCGTCGACCGGCGACACGATCCTCGCCTTCGGCGTCGGGCTCGTCATCTACTACCTCATCGCGCTCGTCTTCTCCCAGGCCCTGCGTCACCTGGAGAAGCGCGCCCGTCGCCGCCTGGGCCTCCCGGTCCGCGGCGCACACGCCGGTGCGGGGGTGGCTCTGTGATGACATCTCCCACGATGGTCCCCGCCATCACCTTCGAGGAGTTCTGGAGCTGGGAGGCGGCCGCCGAGATGCTCCCGGAGCTGCTCTCGGCCTTCGTCCGAGCCACCCTGCTCATCACCGTGGTCGGCACGGCCGTTGCCGTCGTCGTCGGGCTGCTGCTCGCCGTCGCCACACAGTCCCTCCCGCGGGCACTCGCGGCCGGACTGCGCTGGGTCATGGACGTCGTGCGCATGACCCCGCTCATCATCCAGCTGATGTTCGTCAGCTACCTCGTCCCGGTCAGCTGGGACCTGCTGTGGGTCGGCACAGCCGTCATCGGGCTGCACTACGCGACCTACATGGCCGAGTCGTACATCGCCGGCATCGCCTCCGTCGACAGGGGCCAGTGGGAGGCTGCGCGTGCGCTCAGCCTGCCGCTCGGTCGCACCTGGCGCGCGATCGTCCTGCCGCAGGCCCTGCGCGCGACCCTGCCCGCGCTCGGCAACTGGACGATCTCGATGTTCAAGGACACGCCCTATCTCTTCGCGATCTCCGTGCTCGAGATGGTCACCGTCGCCCAGCAGGCCGGCGACTCCACGTTCCGGTACAACGAGGCCTTCACCATCGCGGGCCTGATCTTCCTCGTCGCGAGCCTCGTCACCGCCTTCGCCGTCCGCAGATTGGAAAAAGCTCTTGTCTACTGACCAGACCGGGGGGATGCCCCCTTCGCCGGGCCAGCCCGTCATCCGCTTCGAGGACGTCGAGAAGTCCTTCGGTGACCACACCGTCCTGTCCGGGCTGAACTTCGACGTCGCCCAGGGCGAGCGGGTCACGCTCATCGGCCCGAGCGGGTCGGGCAAGACGACGATCCTCCGCCTCGTCATGACGCTCGAGGAGCTGACCGGTGGCTACATCTGGATCGACGGCCAGCCGCTGACCCACGACCGGCGCGACGGCCGACGGATCCGCCTGCGCGAGAAGGAGGTCGCCGCCACCCGCCGCAAGATCGGCATGGTCTTCCAGCACTTCAACCTCTTCCCCAACATGTCGGTCATCGACAACGTCACCGAGGCGCCCGTGCACGTCCTCGGGCGGAGCAAGGAGGAGGCGCGCGAGCGCGGTCTCGCCCTGCTCGACCAGGTGGGGCTCAAGGACCGTGCGGAGGAGCACCCCAGCCGCCTGTCGGGTGGGCAGAAGCAGCGGGTGGCGATCGCCAGGGCGCTGGCGATGGACCCCAAGATCCTGCTGCTCGACGAGGTGACGTCAGCGCTCGACCCCGAGCTCGTCGGCGATGTGCTGCAGGTCCTGCGCGACGTCGCCGACTCGACGGACATCTCGATGCTCATCGTCACGCACGAGATGACGTTCGCCCGCGACGTCTCGCACAAGGTGATGATGTTCGACGGCGGTCAGGTGCTCGAGCAGGGGCCACCGGACGAGGTCCTCGGCAACCCGACCCACGAGCGGACGAAGCGCTTCCTGACGTCGATCCTCTGACTCCGTCCACCCTGCGTTGCCGTCGGGCGAGGCAGCCTCAGGCGAGGTCGTCGGCGTCGAGGATGCGGTAGGCGTAGCCCTGCTCGGCGAGGAAGCGCTGGCGGTGGGCGGCGAACTCCGCGTCGACCGTGTCGCGGGTGACGACGGTGTAGAAGTGCGCGGTGCGGCCGTCCTCCTTCGGGCGGAGGACCCGGCCGAGCCGCTGCGCCTCCTCCTGCCGGGAGCCGAAGGTGCCGCTCACCTGGATCGCGACGCTCGCCTCCGGCAGGTCGACCGAAAAATTGGCCACCTTGGAGACGACGAGGAGGCTGGAGCGCCCTTCGCGGAAGTCGGCGAAGAGCTCCTGCCGCTGCTTGACGGGCGTCTCGCCGGTGATGAGGTCGGCATCGAGCTGCTCCGACAGCTCGTGGAGCTGGTCCAGGTACTGCCCGATGATCAGGGTCGGCTCGCCGCGGTGTCGCTCGACGAGCTCGCGGACGACGCCGAGCTTGACCGGCGAGCACGAGGCGAGCCGGTACCGGTCGTCGGCCTCGGCGGTGGCGTAGGCCATCCGCTCGGCGTCGGTGAGCGTCACCCGGACCTCGACGCAGTCGGCGGGGGCGATGTAGCCCTGAGCCTCGATGTCCTTCCACGGCGCGTCGTAGCGCTTGGGCCCGATGAGGGAGAAGACGTCGGCCTCGCGGCCGTCCTCGCGCACGAGGGTGGCGGTGAGCCCGAGTCGCCGGCGCGCCTGCAGGTCGGCGGTCATCCGGAAGATCGGGGCGGGCAGCAGGTGCACCTCGTCGTAGACGACGAGCCCCCAGTCGCGGGCGTCGAGCAGGTCGAGATGCGGGTATGCGCCCTTGCGCTTGAGCGTGAGCACCTGGTACGTCGCGATGGTGACGGGGCGGATCTCCTTGCGGGCACCCGAGTACTCGCCGATCTCGTCCTCGGTGAGCGTGGTGCGCTCGAGCAGCTCCTGCTTCCACTGGCGGGCGCTCACCGTGTTGGTCACGAGGATGAGGGTCGTCGCCTTGGCCGCGGCCATCGCCCCGGCGCCGACGAGCGTCTTGCCGGCGCCGCAGGGCAGGACGACGACGCCGGAGCCGCCGTCCCAGAAGCCGTCGACCGCCTGCTGCTGGTAGGGCCGCAGGGTCCACCCGTCCTCGGTCAGGGAGATGGGGTGCGCCTCGCCGTCGACATAGCCGGCACGGTCGTCGGCCGGCCAGCCCACCTTGAGCAGCTCCTGCTTGAGGGTGCCCCGCTCGGAGGGGTGGACGACGACCTCGTCGGGGGAGAGCTGCTCGCCGAGCAGCGGCCGGATCTTCTTGTGCCGCAGGACCTCGGTGAGCACAGCCCGGTCGGTCGTGCGCAGCACGAGCTGGTCGCCGTCCTTGTCGAGCACGAGCCGCCCGTAGCGGTCCATCGTCTCGGCGACGTCGACGAGCAGTGCCTGCGGCACGGGGTAGCGCGAGTGCGTGATGAGGGCGTCGACGACCTGCTCGGCGTCGTGGCCGGCGGCGCGGGCATTCCACAGGCCGAGCGGGGTGACCCGGTAGGTGTGGATGTGCTCGGGGGCGCGCTCCAGCTCGGCGAAGGGGGCGATGGCCCGGCGTGCCTCCGCCGACCGCTCGTGGTCGACCTCGAGCAGCAGGGTCTTGTCGCTCTGGACGATGAGCGCCCCGTCGAGTGCCACGGTCAGCTCTCCATGACGGCGTAGACGAAGAAGCCGCCGATCACCAGGAGGGTGAGCAGGACGAGGGCGGCGAAGACGACCCACCCGATGCGGGTCATCCGGGCGGCCCCCTCCGGGTCGCTCGCGTGCTGGGTCACGCCGAGGATGCCGAAGACGAGGCTCGGGATGCCGATGTAGCAGCAGTACCCGCTGAGGAGCGCCAGCCCGCTGAAGACGATGAGCACGATCGCCGACGAGTTGGGCGGCTGGGGCGGCGGGTAGGGGTTCGGCGGAGGCGGCAGGGGTGCGTGACCCGGGACGGGGTACGGGTACGGGTCCATGCTCACGGTGCCTCCTCCCTCGCCTGCACGGGCAGGCCACGGGCCCACGGTACGTGATGGGAGGATGACCTCATGAGTCGTGCACTGCCGCAGACCCAGCCGATGGACGGTCTGCCCGACAAGGTCACCGTCTACGAGGTCGGCCCCCGGGACGGGCTGCAGAACGAGGCAGCGACCGTCCCCACGGCGACGAAGGCGGAGTTCATCCGCCGGATCATCGCGGCCGGCCTGCAGACCGTCGAGACCACGTCCTTCGTCTCGCCGCGCTGGGTTCCCCAGCTCGCCGACGCGACCGACCTGCTCGCCGACCTCGGCGAGGCGGGGCGGGGCCCGCTTCGTCCGGTGCTCGTGCCCAACGAGCGCGGCCTCGACCGGGCCCTCGAGGCGGGCGTCGGGGCGGTCGCGATCTTCGGCAGCGCGACGGAGACCTTCGCCCACAAGAACCTCGGGCGCTCGCGCGCGGAGTCGGTCGAGATGTTCAGCCCCGTCGTCAGGCGCGCGCAGGACGCCGGCCTGTGGGTGCGGGCCTACGTGTCGATGTGCTTCGGCGACCCGTGGAAGGGGCCGGTGCCCGTCGACCGGGTGGCGGATGCCTGTGCCGAGCTCATGGACCTCGGCTGCGACCAGCTCTCCATCGGCGACACGATCGGCACCGGCACGGCGGGTCACGTCGAGGCGCTGCTCGAAGCCCTCGGCCAGCGCGGCATCGGCGTGGACCGGATCGGCGTGCACTTCCACGACACCTACGGCCAGGCGCTGACCAACACGCTCACCGCGCTACGCGCTGGCGTCACCGTCGTCGACGCCTCGACCGGTGGCCTCGGCGGCTGCCCCTACGCGAAGTCGGCCACCGGCAACCTCGCCACCGAGGACCTCGTGTGGCTGCTCGACGGCGCCGGCGTCGAGACGGGCATCGACCTCGACGCCCTCGTCGCGACGAGCGTGTGGATGGCCGAGCAGCTCGGCCGCCCGTCGCCGTCGCGGGTGGTCAAGGCCCTGTCCGGCGGGTGACCGGCCGCCGCCCCTGACGAAGGGGGTGCCTCACCCGTCGATGACGACGCCCGTGATCCGGTGGAGGGAGAAGACCTGGTGCACGGCGTCGACCTCGCCACCGACGCGGCCTCCATCGATGCTCGTCGGGTGGAAGAGCAGGCGGCGGGTGGCGCCGACGGCATCGGTGACCCCGAGCCAGACGGGCAGGCGGTCGGCGGCGGCCTCGCGGAGCAGGGCCGCGCTGCTCGCCGGGTCGAGGGCGGGGATCACCGGCCCGTCGTCGTGCGGGAGGGCGCGCTGCCGGTCGGCGCGGGCCTCGCCCTCGCGCAGGCGACGGACGACCTCGTCGGAGGGCTCGGGCGCGATCTCGGTGACCGGGCGGGCCCGGCGCGGGGTGATGCGTGGAGCACCCGGTCGGCTCGAGACGACGCCTCCGGGGCCTTCGAGCGCGGGTGCGGACCCCACCTCGCGCAGCGCCTCGAGTAGGACCGTCGGCCCGACCGGGCTGACGAGCACGGTCGGGGCGAGCTGCCGCAGCTGCAGGTGGGAGAGCTCGCGGTGGGTGAGCAGGGCCTCGAGGTGCGTGGGGTCGTCGCTGCGCAGGTAGCTGCCCGCGGCGCCGACGAGCAGCTGGCCGTGGCGTCGGGCGACGTCGCGCACGAGGTAGTCGAGGGGCTGCGGCACCGGCCCGGCGCTGTAGCGGCTGAGCGTGTCGAGCAGGTCGTCGGCGGTCCAGCCCGCGTCGAGCGCGGCCCGCAGCGAGGTCTCGGTGAAGCGGTGCACGCTCGCCCCACCCCGTGACTCAAGGGTCGCGCTGCGCCGCAGCAGGGCGGCGAGCTCGGGGACGGGTGTGCCGGGGACGATCGCGGTGAGGTCGGCCTGGAGCAGCAGCCGGTCGACGGGCTCCGGGACGAGCTCGGCCAGGTGCTGACCGGCCCGCGCGGCGTCGGTGGTGAGCAGCCGCCCGAAGGAGCCCAGGGCCCCGCGCCCGGTCACCCCGAGCTGCTCGCCCTCGCGCAGCAGGGCGGCGACGGCCTCGTCGGCCCCGTGCGGCATGCGGCGTGGCCGACGGTGACGCAGGCGGCGCATCACCTCCTCGAGGTCGGGGGCGCTGCCCTCGGGCAGCGCGGCGAGGATGTCGAGCACCTCGTGGCGCAGCGCCCGGACGGGCGGCCAGACCATGCCCTCGGACAGGGCGTTGACCCGCCCGCCGTCCTCGGGGGCCGGGACGACGCTGGCCCGGAGCGAGTCGAGCCACGGCCCGGCCAGGGCCGCCCACCGGTCAGCGGTCGAGCGCGCCCGCCACTCGTCGACGACGCTCGTCAGCCGCCAGGTGGGCTCGAGGGCGTGGTCGTCGGCGAGCAGCTGGGCCCCGAGCGCCAGCTCGAGGAGGAAGGTCGTCGCCGGCTCGTCGAGGTCGACCCGACCGGCGAGCGATCGCAGGTCGCGCACGGCCATCCCGCCGCTGCGCAGCACCCGAGGGCTCGTCTCGTCGAGGTGGTCGAGCAGCTCGTCGACGAGCGCGACGAGCTCGGTCGCGGCGGCGGTCGCGGCCCGGTCGACGTCGTCGGGGGAGAGGGTGCGCGCGGTCGACGTCGTCTCGTCGAGGGGTGCGTCGACGAGACGGCCGCCGCGCACGACGAGGGCCACCTCGCGGGGCACGAGCACGTGCTCGGCGTCGGGCGCCGCGACGAGACCGGTGTCGACGAGCTCGGCCACGGCCTGGCCGGCGCGGCTCGCGGGGTCGGTGGGCACCGTCGCGGTCGGGCCGTGCAGGGCGACCCGCTCGAGGACCCGCCGCGCCTCCGGGGAGAGATCGGCCACCGCTCCCGCGAGGTCGTCGGGGAGGGCGTGGCCGAGGCTGTGGGCCGTCGGGCCCAGGCCTGCGGGGTGCGGGCCGAGCACGTCGACGACCGTGCGGGAGAGGGCGAGCCCGTCGGTGGACCGCCACAGCAGGGCGGCGGTGGTCAGGTGCTCGACGAAGGGGGCGGCGCCCCCTTCGTCCGTGCCGAGGAGGGGGGCGATGACCGCCGGGTCGGTGCTGCCCGTCACCGCGCAGGCCTGCAGGGCGGTGAGGTGCGGCAGGTCGAGGTGGTCGACGGCGCGGGCGGTGCTGGCCCGGGTGCTCGCCCGGGCCGCGAGGGCGGTCAGGTCGGCCGGCTGCGGCCGGGCCAGGTCCGGGCGCAGGTCGAGCAGGGCCACGAGCTCGACGTCGGAGCGGTGGCGGATGTCCTCGGCGAGTGATCGCACCGCCTCACGGTAGTTCAGCGGACGGGCTGCTCGTCGCCGGCGGTCACGAGGACGCCGTTGACCGCCGGGCTGATGATCCGCTCGAGCCGCAGCATGACCCACGCGGTGACGGCCAGGCCCCCGATGATGATGCCGATGAAGAGGCCCCCGAGGTCGCGGTCGAGCAGGAAGCCCGCGGCGAGCGGCCCGAGGACCCCGCCGCCCATGAAGGCGGTCGACTGGGCCGCGTTGACCCGCCCGCGCAGGTGGTCGGGCGCCATGTCGTTGGTGATCGCCGGCAGCGTCGGCTGGAGCAGGGTCTCGCCCAGCCCGAAGAGCGCCCCGAAGAGGACGACGAGCGCCGCCGCCGCGAGGGTGTCGGGCAGGAGGCCGCTCAGGCCCATCGCGCCCCAGGCACAGAGCCAGATGACGAGCATGAGCAGGCCGATGCGGGTGCGCCGGTGGCCCTCGATGCGGTGGAGCACCCAGAACTGCAGCAGGACGATCACCGCGGTGTTGCACGCGAAGAGCACGCCGATCGTCTCGGTGCCCACCTGCGAGATGGTCCGCGCGAAGGCGGGCACGCCGGCCTCGAACTGCCCGTAGCCGACGAAGCTCGTGAGGATCGCCAGGAGCAGCACCCACCGCATGCCGGGCAGCCGCAGGACCGTCGCGTAGGTGGCGGCGGACGAGCCGTCGCCCGGGTGCTCGGCGCGGGCGTGCACGTGCCGCAGCGGGCCGAGCAGCCAGATGCCCGGGATGAGCACGAGCACGGCGTCGAGGAGGAAGATCGCCTCGAAGGTCACCGGCCGGGCGACGTCGACGAAGGCGCCCGCGATGAGCCCGCCGACCCCGATGCCGAGGTTGAGCAGGGCGAAGTTGACCCCGAAGTACCGCTGCCGCAGCGGCCCGCGCACGAGCGCGGAGATGAAGGTGTTGGACGCCGACCAGCCGATGCTCTGCGAGAGCCCCATGAGCACGGCGCCGAGCACGGCCACGGGCAACGAGGTCGCGAAGGCCATCGCCACCGCACCGAGGCTCTGGGCGACCCCGGCGCTGATGAGCATCCACCGGGCGCCGAGCCGGTCGGTGAGGCTGCCCATCGGGCCCGCGGCGAGCGCCGCGACGAGGGCGAGCAGGGCCATGATCGTGCCCGCCGCGTCGAGGGAGAAGTGCCGCACCTCGTGCAGGTAGATCACGGTGAAGGGCAGAGTCATGCCCCGCCCGAGGTGCTGGAGCGCGACGGTGGAGAGGAGGAACCGCCCTTCGCGCGGCAGCGCCCGCCAGAAGCCGGCCAGACCCGGCCCGATCTCGTGGGCGGCGAGGTCCTTGGGCAGCGTGGTCACGAGGGGCAATGCTGCCCCAGACCGCCGACATCCGACCACCGGGTTTTGGCCCGCACGGGTTAGCCTTGTCGGTGGTGCACGGTCCCGTGCGCCCACACACTTTCGTATGCGAGCAAGAGGTGCACGGTGCCTACTGGCAAGGTCAAGTGGTACGACGCGGAGAAGGGTTTCGGCTTCATCTCCGGGGATGACGGCGCGGACATCTTCCTCCACGCCAACGCCCTGCCCGAGGGCACGACGACCCTCAAGGGCGGCACCCGCGTGGACTACGGCATCGTCGAGGGGCGCCGCGGCGCCCAGGCGCTGTCGGTCAAGGTCCTCGACGCGCCCCCGAGCGTCAGCTCCAACCTGCGCCAGCGCGACCGCAAGGGTGCCGAGGACATGGCCGCCATCGTCGAGGACGTCATCAAGCTCCTCGACAACGTCGGCAACGGCCTGCGTCGCGGGCGCTACCCTGACAAGGCGCAGGGCGCCAAGGTCGCGCAGGTCCTGCGCCGGGTCGCCGACGACCTGGAGGGCTGAGATGACCGAGACCGCCACCCGGACCCGCAAGGCCCGGCCGAAGGCCGATGCCGTCCTCGCGGCTGCTGTCGAGCCGGCCCGCCGTGAGCTGCTCGAGGCGACGAAGGGGGAGGGCGTCGGCGAGCACGTCGGCTTCACCCTCGACGCCGAGCGGCTCGGCACCCACTGGTTCGCCGCGACCCTGCCCGGGTACGGCGGCTGGAACTGGGCCGTCACCGTCACCCGCGCCCCGCGCTCCAAGAGCGCGACCGTCTGCGAGTCGCAGCTGCTGCCCGGCGACGGCGCGATCCTCTCCCCGGAGTGGCTGCCGTGGGCCGAGCGCCTCGCGCCCGGCGACGTCGGCCCGGGGGACGTGACGCCCAAGGTCGACGACGACCCCAACCTCGAGGCCGGCTTCGAGGCCACGGGCGAGGAGGACGTCGACGCCGTCGCGCTGTGGGAGCTCGGCCTCGGCCGCCCCCGGGTGCTCTCCGCGGAGGGCCGCGACCGCGCCGCGCAGCGGTGGTACGACGGCAGCCACGGGCCGACCGCCGAGGTCGCCGTCAAGGCGCCGGCGCGGTGCGACGGCTGCGGCTACTTCCTGCCGATGGCGGGCGCGCTGCGCTCCGTCTTCGGCGTCTGCGCCAACGAGTGGAGCCCGAGCGACGGCACGGTCGTCAGCAGGGACCACGGCTGCGGCGCGCACTCGGAGGTCGACATGGACGCCCCCGAGCCGGAGCAGGTCGGGACACCGATCCTGGACGACGAGGTGCTGGAGACCCTGTGAGCACGCCTACTGCGCCCCCTGCGGAGGGCTCCGCGATCGAGCGGTACTTCAAGATCCACGAGCGTGGCTCGACGATCGGCCGGGAGGTCCGCGGTGGCTTCGCGACCTTCTTCACGATGGCCTACATCGTCGTCCTCAACCCGCTGATCATCGGGACCCAGGCCGACTCGACGGGCGGCTTCCTCGGTGGGGGCGACGAGCCCAACCTCGCGATGGTCGCGGCGTGCACCGCCCTCGTGGCGGGTGTCATGACGCTGCTCATGGGGGTCGTGGCCAACTACCCGCTGGCCCTCGCCGCGGGCTTGGGGCTCAACGCCTTCGTCGCCTTCGGCATCGCCAAGCTGCCGGAGATGACCTGGGCGGACGCGATGGGCCTCGTGGTCCTCGAGGGCCTGATCATCCTGCTGCTCGTGCTCACCGGCTTCCGCAAGGCGGTGCTGCACGCCGTGCCGGCGCCGCTCAAGACGGCCATCTCCGTCGGCATCGGCCTCTTCATCACCGTCGTCGGCCTCGTCGACGCCGGCTTCGTCCGCAAGGCCGAAGGGGGTCCCCTGGGTGAGCTGGGTGTCGGCGGCTTCCTCGCCGGCTGGCCGCTGCTCGTCTTCGTCATCGGCCTCTTCATCATCATCGCGCTGCACGTGCGCGGCGTGAAGGGCGCGATCCTCTACGGCATCCTCGGCACGACGATCCTCGCGATGGTCGTCGAGGCGGTCTTCAGCATCGGCTCGCAGACCAACGAGGCGGGTGAGCTGGTCAACCCGACCGGCTGGGGGCTCAACGTCCCGCAGGTGCCCGACTCCATCGCCGCCACGCCGCAGTTCGGCCTGCTCGGCGACTTCAACCTGCTGGGCTCCTTCGACAAGATCGGGGTCGTCTCGGCGGCGCTGCTCGTCTTCACGATCCTGCTCGCGGACTTCTTCGACACGATGGGCACGATGGTCGCCGTCGGCGCGGAGGGCGACCTGCTCGACGAGGAGGGCAACCCGCCGAACTCGCAGCGGATCCTCGTCGTCGACTCGCTCGCCGCCGCGGCCGGTGGTGCTGCTGCGGTCAGCTCCAACACGAGCTACATCGAGTCGGCCTCCGGTGTCGGCGAGGGGGCCCGCACCGGTCTGGCCTCGGTCGTCACGGGCGTGCTCTTCCTGCTCGCGACCTTCTTGTCGCCGCTCGTCGCAGTCGTGCCCTACGAGGCGGCCACCCCCGCGCTCGTGCTCGTCGGCTTCCTCATGATGCAGCAGGTCAAGGAGATCGACTGGGAGGACCTGGAGATCGCGATCCCGGCCTTCCTGACGATCGCCCTCATGCCCTTCACGTACTCGATCACCGCGGGCATCGGCGCCGGCTTCGTCAGCTACGTCTTCATCAAGGCGGTGCGTGGCCGCGCGGCGACGATCCACCCGCTCATGTGGCTCGTCGCTGGCCTCTTCGTCCTGTACTTCGGCATCGACCCGATCAAGGGGGTGCTCGGGGTGGGGTGACGCTCCCTTCGCCGATCGACGCGGACACCCCGCCGTCGCACGTGGTCCACACCCGTGCGGCGGCGGGGTTTTTCTGCGCCGCCGAGGAATAGTTAGCACAGGTAATGAGTTGTACCAACGTGTTGATGCGAGCGAAGGGAGAGCCGGTGGCGGAGTCGAGAGCGCTGGGCCGTGCGGCGGTGGGCGCGTTGAGCGAGGACCTCCGGCTGGCGTGCATGCGCATCAGCCGCCGCATCCGCTTCGAGAGCACCGACGTCATCGCGCCCCACCAGTTCTCCGTGCTCGCCCGCCTCGAGGACGGTCCGCTGACCCCCCGGGCGCTCGCCGACATCGAGAAGGTCTCGGCCCCGAGCATGACCCGCACCGTCGCCTGCCTCGCCGACGACGGCCTCGTCGAGCGGCACGACGACCCGCAGGACGGGCGCCGCGTGCTCGTCGAGCTGACGGAGCAGGGGCGCACGGCGCTGACGCAGACCCGGCGGCGGCGCGACAAGTGGATGACCGAGCGGGTCGCCGAGCTGACCCGCGAGGAGCAGGACACGCTCGTCGCGGCGAGCGGGATCCTCGGTCGGATCGCGGCCCGATGAGCCCCACCTTCGCCTCCCTCTCGATCCGCAACTACCGCATCTACGCGCTCGGCGCGATCGTCTCCAACGTCGGCACGTGGATGGGCCGCGTCGCCCAGGACTGGGTCGTGCTCACCGAGCTCACCGACCACTCCGCGTCGGCGCTCGGCATCGTCACCGGCCTGCAGTTCCTGCCGATGCTGCTCCTCGCGCCGTGGACCGGCGCGGTCACCGACCGCTACCCCAAGCGGGCGCTGCTGCTGCTCACGCAGACCCTGCTCGCGCTGAGCGCGCTCATCGGTGGTGTCCTCGTCGTCACCGACAGCGCCCAGCTGTGGCACTTCTACGGCCTGGCCCTGATGACGGGCATCGCGACCGCCTTCGACAACCCGGCACGGCAGACCTTCGTCTCCGAGATGGTGCCGCGCGAGCGCCTGGCCAACGCGGTGGCGCTCAACTCGGCCTCCTTCAACCTCGGTCGCCTCGTGGGCCCCGCCGTCGCGGGTCTCGTCATCGCCTGGGTGGGGTCGGGGCTGGCGCTGCTCGCCAACAGCCTGACCTTTGTCTCGGTGCTCATCGCGCTGCTGCTCATGCGCGCGAGCGAGCTGACGCCGGCACCGCGCTCGACCGGTCGCGGCTCGGCCCTGGAGGGCCTGCGCTATGTGCGCGGCCGCCCCGACATCGTCCTCGTCATGGTGCTGATCTTCGTCCTCGGCACCTTCGGCATGAACTTCCAGATCACCATCGCGCTCATGGCCACCCAGGTCTTCGAGCGCGGCGCCGAGGACTACGGGCTGCTCGGCTCGATCATGGCGATCGGCTCGCTGAGCGCCGCCCTGCTCGCCGCGCGCCGCAGCGAGCCGCGGCTGAGGGTGCTGCTGCTCTCGCTCGTCGGCTTCACCTTCGCCGCGGGCTTCGCCGCCCTCGCGCCGACCTACGCCACCTTTGCCGTCGCGCTCGCCGCATGTGGCCTCACCGCCCTCACGACGATGACGACGGCCAATGCCATGGTCCAGATGCGCACCGACCCGGTGATGCGCGGCCGGGTCATGGCGCTCTACATGGCGATCTTCTTCGGCGGCACCCCCATCGGCGCGCCGCTCATCGGCTGGGTCGGTGACGTGCTCGGGCCGCGGTGGACGATCGGCATCGGGGCCGTCGCGGTCGGGATCACGCTGGTCGCGGTGTCCTTCTGGCTCGCGCGGCACGAGAATGTCGAGGTGACCTACTCCAGCCAGCGCCGCCCGCGCGTGCGCGTCTCCTCCGCGCCCACCCACGACGTCCCGCAGGCCGCCCGATGACGCCCCGGTTTCGGCGGATCATGACGTGGGCCGTCCTCGGCTCGCTCGTCCTCGTGGCCGTGCTCTCGGCCCTGCTGTGACCCGCGCGCGGGTGCCTCAGATGCGCTCGCGGACGTGGTCGATGCAGGCGAGCAGCGCGGTGACGTCGTCGGGGTCGACCGCCGGGAAGGTCGCGATGCGCAGCTGGTTGCGACCGAGCTTGCGATAGGGCTCGACGTCGACGATGCCGTGCTGACGCAGGGTCGCCGCGATCGCTGCCGCGTCGACGTCGTCATCGAAGTCGACCGTCGTCACGACCTGCGAGCGGGCGGCCGGGTCGGCGACGAAGAGGCTCGTCGCATCCCCCTGCTCGGCCCACGCGTGGATCCGTGAGGAGGAGTCCGCGGTGCGGCCGGAGGCGAAGGGGAGGCCGCCGGACTCGTTGAGCCAGCGCACCTGCTCGGCCATGAGGGCCAGGGTCGCCACCGCCGGGGTGTTGAGCGTCTGGTCCTTGCGCGAGTTGTCGATCGCCGCGGTCAGCGAGAGGAAGTCGGGGATCCACCGGTCGGTGGCCGCGATCTCCTCGGCCCGCGCGATCGCGGCAGGGGAGAGGATCGCGAACCAGATGCCGCCGTCCGAGGCGAAGGACTTCTGCGGTGCGAAGTAGTAGGCGTCGGTCTGCGCGATGTCGACCGAGAGGCCGCCTGCGCCCGAGGTCGCGTCGACGAGGACCAGGGCGTCGTCGTCGACCCCCGCCGGGCGCTGCACCGGCGCCATGACGCCGGTCGAGGTCTCGTTGTGCGGCCAGGCGTAGGCGTCGACGCCGGCGACCGCCTCGGGCGCGACGAGCGACCCGGGGTCGACCGAGCGCACGTCGGGCTCGGCGAGGAAGGGGGCGCGGCGGGTCACCGCGGCGAACTTGCTCGAGAACTCGCCGAAGACGAGGTGCTGGGCCCGCTCGCGGACCAGCCCGAGCGCGGCGATGTCCCAGAAGGCGGTCGACCCGCCGTTGCCGAGGACCACCTCGTAGCCGTCGGGCAGCGCGAAGAGCTCGCCGAGCCCCTCGCGCAGCCCGCCGACGAGGGAGCGCACCGGCGCCTGACGGTGCGAGGTGCCGAGGACGGTCTGGCCGAGGGTGACGAGGTGGTCGAGCTGCTCGGGGCGGACGAGCGAGGGGCCCGAGCCAAAACGGCCGTCGCGGGGCCGCAGCTCCTCGGGGATGGTGATGTCGGCAGTCACGGACGTCAACCGACCTTCGCCAGCTCGGAGGACGTGGGCTTGCTGATGGTGAGCGGCTTGCCCCAGTCCGTGGCGATGAGCTCGGCCTCGGCGCCGTTTTGCGTGAAGGACATCTTGCGGATGAGGTCGTCGTCGTCGAGCCACACGTCGTAGATGGCCGTCGCCGGTCCGTTGGGGTCCTGGTCCAGGCCCAGCTCGCGACGGACGTCGGCGGTGCGGACCGTCGCGGTGTAGTGAGTCGTCGACACGCCGTCGATCTCCTCGGTGCCCTTGTCGCCCGCGGACTCGACGCCGGCGATGAAGGCGTCGAGCTGGGTCCGCATGCTCAGCAGCTCCGTCTGGCTCAGGGCCTGCTGGATGAGGGGGTTGGTCGAGTCCTTGGTCACCGGGACCCACTTGGGTGGTTGGGCGAGGTAGTACTGGCCGTCGACGAGGCGGTAGGTCAGCTGCTGGGACCCGACGGAGACCTCCATCTCCAGGGCGTTGTCTGCCAGGTCCTGCTTCCCGGTGGCCGTGGCCGCGGGGGAGTCCTTCGGCCCGATCCGCACGTCGAGAGCCACTGTCGGGTTGGCGTCGACCGCGGCCTCGAGCTTGCTCGTGAACTCGTCCGCGTCGAAGGGCGTGCCCGTGTCGGTCGACGTGGACGAGGGGGCGGAGCTCGACGGGGACCGGTGGCTCGACGAGCTCGTGGTCCCGGCTCCCTTCGACGTCGACGACGGCGCCGTGGACGAGGCGGAGGCCGAGGGCGTCGACGAGGGGATCGGGGCGTCCTTGGAGGTGCTGCCGGCCGTCGGGCCCGGGCCCCCGTCGCCACCGCACGCCGCCAGGGCGAGGGTGGCGGTGGCGGCGAGGGCCATCGCGACGGTACGCATCAGCCGGGGAGCAGGTCGTAGCCGTGGACGTCGGTGATCGGACGCGGGCCGGGACCGGTGTACTTGCTGCTCGGGCGGATGAGGCGGCCGGTGCGCTTCTGCTCGAGCACGTGGGCCGACCAGCCGGCGGTGCGGGCGCAGACGAAGAGCGGGGTCATCATCTCGCCGGGGACGTCGGCGAAGTCGAGCAGGACCGCGGCCCAGTAGTCGACGTTGGTCTCCATCTTGCGCTCCGGGTAGCGGTCCGCGAGCTCGGCGATGGCGGCCTTCTCCAGCTCGAGGGCGACCTCGTAGCGCGGGGCGCCGAGGCGCTTGCAGGTGTCGCGCAAGACGGCCGCGCGCGGGTCGTAGGCCCGGTAGACGCGGTGCCCGAAGCCCATGAGGCGCTCCTTGCGGTCCAGCGCCTCCTTGACGTACTTCGTCGCGTCGCCGGTGCGCTCGACGCCCTCGATCATGTGCTGCGCCCGCGAGGGGGCGCCACCGTGCAGCGGGCCGGACATCGCGCCCACGGCCCCAGAGAGGCAGGCGGCGGCGTCGGCGCCGGTCGAGGCGATGACGCGCGCGGTGAAGGTCGAGGCATTCATGCCGTGCTCGGCCGCGGAGATGAAGTAGGCGTCGATCGCCTCGACGTGCTTGGGGTCGGGCTCGCCGCGCCAGCGGATCATGAAGCGCTCGACGATGTTCTTGCCCTCGTCGACCCGGGCCTGCGGCACCATCGCCGAGTGCTGCCCGTGCGCCGACTGGGCGATGAAGGACAGCGCCATGACCGAAGCGCGGGCCAGGTCGTCGCGCACCTGCGTGTCGTCGATGTCGAGGAGCGGCTTGAAGCCCCACAGAGGAGCCAGCTGTGCGAGGGCCGACTGCACGTCGACACGGATGTCGCCGCTGTGGACCGGCAGCGGGAAGGGCTCGGCCGGGGGGAGGCCCGGGTCGAAGGAGTCGTCGACGAGCAGGCCCCAGACACGGCCGAAGGAGACCTTGCCGACGAGATCGTTGATGTCGACCCCGCGGTAGCGCAGGTTGCCGCCGGCCTTGTCGGGCTCGGCGATCTCCGACTCGAAGGCGACGACGCCCTCCAGACCGTGCTTGACCTCGGTGTCCGTCATCGGGTGCCTCTTTCGTTCGTGCGTCGAGCTGCTCAGCGATCAGTGTCGCACGCACCACGGGCGTGCCGAAGACCTGCCACGGGTAGCATGCCGCACGGCGGGCCGCGAGGGAGGGACACAGGTGTCGAAGGTGCGTACGGGGTACAGCCCGGCTCTGGACGGGTTGCGAGGCGTCTTCATCCTCCTGTTCATCGCCTTCCACTTCGGGCTGACCCAGCTCGAGGGCATGTGGGTGACGATCAACCTCTTCTTCGTCCTCTCCGGGTTCCTCATCGTGCGTCTGCTGACGGCCGAGCAGTCCCGCTACGGCTCGATCGACGTGTGGGGCTTCTACAAGCGGCGGATCCGCCGCCTGCTGCCGGCACTGCTCGTGATGCTCCTCGTCGTCATGGCCTGGGGCGCGCTCGCGGCTCCCGAAGGCATCCGCCGCAAGCTCGGCGGCGACGTCCTGGCGACGCTCGGGTACGTCATGAACTGGCGACTCATCCACCAGGAGGACCAGTACTTCGGGACGGCTGGCGGCGCCTCTCCCCTTCGTCACGCGTGGACGCTGGCGATCGAGGAGCAGTTCTACATCGTCGCCCCGCTCGTCCTCATCGGCCTGTACGTGCTCTTCCGCAACCGCCGCATCTCGATGGCCGTCCTCGTGCTGGGCGCGGTCGCCTCCGCGGTGTGGACCGCGATGCTCGGCTTCCACGACCAGTCGGACTACCCGCGGCTCTACTACGGCACCGACACCCGGGCCCAGGCGCTCTTCCTCGGTGCCGCGATCGGTGTGCTGCGCGCTCCCAAGGGCAAGGGCATCGCCCCGCCGGACCTGCCGATGCCGCTCATCTGGGTCGGCGGCCTCGTCGGCCTCGTGTCGTCGGTCATCTGCTTCGCGATCATCACGCCGTACACCGGGTGGATGTTCAACCACGGTGGGATGTTCTTCTTCGGCATCGGCAGCGTCCTGCTCGTCCTCGCCTGCGCCGACCCGCGGCCCAACCCGACACGCACGCTGTTTTCCTGGGCGCCGCTGGCCTTCGTCGGGGAGCGCACCTATGGCCTCTACCTCTGGCACTGGCCGATCTACGTCATGCTGGCCCAGACCTCGCTGGGTGACAGCACCATCGCGGTCTTCGTCGTCGGGATGGCTCTCACCGTCGCCATCGCGCACGTCTCGTACACCTACCTCGAGGAGCCGGTCATCGCGCGCGGGATCCGTGGGGTCCTGCCGCGGACGCGCGAGCCCCTGCTCGCCGCCGTCCTGCCCGTGGTCCTCGTCGCCGTCCTCGGCCTCGGGCTCGTCCGGACCGCGCCGGAGCAGCAGTCGACCGCGCCGACGGCGACCGTGGCCGACCTGCCGGACATCGTCGACGGGCAGGTGGAGTACGTCCCGGACGCGCCCACCCGGATCGGCATCCTCGGCGACTCGGTGCCCTACTTCCTCGGCGAGCGCTTCCCGGCGGCGCAGTTCCCCGGGGTGCAGATCGACAACCACGCACGGGAGGGCTGCGACCTCCTCGACGAGCCGATCAGCTGGGCTCCCGGTCTGTCGAAGAAGACCGAGCCGTGGTGCGTCACGCAGAAGAAGCAGTGGACCACCGACTTCGAGGCCGCCGACGACCAGGTGCTCATGCTCTTCGCCTCGCCCCTCGTCGGGCTGCCGCACATCGTCGACGGCGAGCGGCTCTGGCTCGACGACCCGCGCTTCCGTCAGGTCATCACCGATCGCTTCGAGACCGTCTACGACCAGGCGAAGGGAGCCGGGGCCGAGCAGGTGCAGATCGTCAACGTGCCCTGCCGCCTGCCCCCCGACGACATCCCGGACGAGGTCCAGGCGGTCCTGGAGTCGGAGCCGCAGATGCTCGCGGAGTACAAGAACCCGGAGATCCTCAACGGGCTCGTCGAGTCCTGGGCCGAGACCCACCCCGACGACGTGCGGGTCGTGGACCTCGACGGGGCGCTGTGCGCCGACGGGTACCCCGAGGAGCTGCACGGCGTGCAGGTCTACAACGACTTCCTGCACTTCTCGCCGGAGGTGACCCCGATGCTGTGGAAGTGGCTGCTGGGGCAGGTCAGCAGGAACTACGCCGACCGGTGACCCTCACGCGTCCCGGAAGCCCCAGGCGGTGACGATCTCGGGCGCGAGCCAGGTCCACACGAGCTCGGAGCCCTGCCGGGAGAAGTGCACCCGGTCGGCGTAGAGCTCGGCGCCGTTGATCTGCGAGCGGTACCCCTCCCCGCACACGGCGGAGTTGAGGTCGAGGACCGCCGCGGAGACGTCACCGCGCTGGTCCTGCACTCCCTTCGCCCAGCGGGACACGACCTCGTTGGTGGGCGACGGGTCGATCTTGACCGCGCCGAGCTCCTCGCCGTCACGCACGGTGGCCGGGTCGTCGTGGCAGGTGGCGTTGATGAGCTGCAGCTGGCGGGCGCCAGCCCGGCGGGTCTGCTCGAGCAGGGCGTCGAGGGCGCGGCGGACCTCGCGAGCATGCGCCTCGGTGCCCGGCTCGACGGTGCGGCCGTCGAGGACGATCGGCTGGGTCAGGGCGGTCTCGATGGGGGACAGGACGATGTCGGCGTCCGCCCCGCGGACCTCGTCGGGCCAGCTCTCGCGCCAGGCGGCGCACGTCGCGTCCTCCTCGACCTCACCACCACCGAGGTACTTGAAGGTGATGGGTACGGGGTTGCAGGACCCGCGGCGCGTGTGGCCGCTGACGTCCAGGCCCGGGTAGTCGCCCCCGTCGAAGCCGTCGCGGATCGACTGCGCGATCGAGCTGCCGACGACCGAGACGCGCAGGTCCTGCGCCGGCTGCTGGTACTCGGCCGCGGCGGCGAGGGGGCGGCCGTCCCAGTCCCCGTCGATGAGCGGGGACCACACCGTGCTCAGGGCGTAGGCCACGGCGGCGAGCGCGGCGACGACTCCGGCCGGAGCCCACTGCCGGGCGGTGCGGCCCAGGCTGCGGGGGACGAGTGCGCGGAAGCCGTCGATCATCACCGGCAGCTCGACGAGGCGGTAGGACAGCACGGCGCAGACCCAGGCCAGGGCGAGCTTGATCGCGATCGCGACGACGAGCGGGAGCCCGTCGACGGGCAACCACAGGGAGATGGGCCAGTGGAAGAGGTAGAGACCGTACGAGATCTGGCCGAGGTGCACGAGGGGCGACCAGCTGATGATCCGGTTGATGAGCAGAGGGCGGGGGTCGAGCGCTGATGCGCCCATGCACGCGGCCATGACGGCGAAGAGGAGCATGCCGCCGCTCTCGAAGATCCACCGGCCGGTCTCGTCGAGGACGAAGAAGGCCGAGATCGACAGCAGGGTGCCGGCCCAGCCGATGGCTTCGGCTGTCGAGCGGCCGAGGCGGGGGGCGTCACCACGCCGGTCGGGCGTGAGGAGCATCGCGACGGCGACGCCGACGAGGATCGCCTGGGCCCGCACGTCGGTGCCGTAGTAGAGGCGCGAGCCGGTCGCGCCGCCGTCGGCGAGCATCGCGGTCCACGCGGCGCTGACCCCGGCCAGGCCGAGGACGGCGGCCGTGCGCGCCCACCGGCGCCGGAGCACGAGGACGGCAGCGACGAGGAAGGGCGCAAGGAGGTAGAACTGCTCCTCCACCCCCAGGGTCCACACGTGCCGCAGCGGGCTGGGCTCGACGAGCACGTCGAAGTACTGGTCGTCGCGGCCGATGAGGCGCCAGTTCTGCCAGAAGGTCAGGCTGGCGAAGGCATCGCCCGCGGTCTGCGGCCGGTCACCGGAGTTGACGAGCAGGGTGTGCACGAGCACCGCGACGACGAGCAGGACGAGTGCCGGCACGATCCGGCGAGCGCGCCGCAGGTAGAAGCGCACGGCGTCGATCCGGCCCCGCCGCTGCCACTCCTTGATGAGGATGCCGCCGATGAGGAAGCCGGAGAAGGTGAAGAAGTGGTTGATGCCCACCCATCCGCCGGTCAGCTGCGTGACCCCGAAGTGGTACAGCATGACGAGGATGATGAAGAGCCCGCGGTAGCCGTCGATCGCCGGTCGGTACGAGCGGCCCATCTGGTCGAGGTCCGTGCTCACCAGGTCGCGCCACCAGGTGCGCTGACGGCGGGTGCGCCGCGGGGCGGCAGGGCGCATGCGGACTCCAGGGGATGGGCGGGACTGTGGTCCCGGGCAGGCTACCCGCCGGTCCGGTCGCGCTGGGGGAGACGGCCGTACGCTGGCGCCCATGAGTGCCTCCCCTGACGGGATCATCCCGCGCACCCCGCCGCGGCCGGACCACGTGGACTACTCCGGCGAGGGCCTGACCGAAGGGGAGGTGCCGGCTGCCCCCTTCGCTCTCGTGACGTCGTGGGTGGACGCGGCGCGGGCCCGTCAGGTCGACCGTGGCGACGTGCCGGAGCCGCTGTCCTTCGCCGTCGCGACCGTCGACGAGCAGGGCCGACCCGATGTGCGCACGGTGCTCATGCGCTTCCTCGACGCCCGCGGGCCGGGCTTCGTCACGAGCCTGGAGTCGGCGAAGAGCCGACAGCTCGCCGCCACGCCCTTCGTCGCGGCGACCCTGACGTGGCCGTCGATGTTTCGTGCGATCCGCTTCCGCGGACGCGCCGAGCGCATCGGCGGGGAGGAGATCGACGCCTACTTCGCTGAGCGCCCCCGTGGCTCCCAGCTGAGCGCGTGGGTCTCGCACCAGTCAGCGCCCATCGACGGCCGCGAGCGTCTCGAGCGCGCCTGGACTGAAGTCGAGTCTCGCTACGAGGGCCGTGACGTGCCCCGCCCCGAGCACTGGGGCGGTTGGCGCATCGTCTGCGACGAGGTCGAGGCGTGGGCCGGTCGGAGCAACCGGCTGCACGACCGGTTCCGTTGGTCGAGGGGGGGCGAAGGGGGGCTCGACGAGCCCGCCGCCTGGCGGGTTGAGCGCCTCCAGCCCTGACAGGTCGGCGTTGGCGAACGGACGGGCGAGCCCGAGCGAAGGCGGCGAATACATGAATCGCTGGTGAGGTTTCGACTGACTCCCGCGCCGGGTCGCCGGGGTGCGCTTGCTCTGCCAAGATGTGACTCGCTGCTCGTGCACCATCCGGGGGAGCGACGGCATCGCGCGGGGAGGGCTTGCTGTGTTGAGTCGTCTTGTGGTGTCAGTGTGGGTCGTTGTGGCGCTAGCGCTTGGGGTCAGTGCGCCCGGGCAGGTAGTCGGTTCGGCTCGCAGTTCTATGCTCCACGCGCGGACTGTTGCAGCAACTCCCGTCACGTTCCTCAACGAGCTGTGGGCGCCAGCATCAGTGCCATCCGACTCCTTGGACTCCTGCTTGGTGAGGGAGGTGCTCAAGCCGGACGGCGCGACGGCTTATCGCCACGACTACCAAGCGTTTGGCCGGCAGGAGACTCCCAGCAAGTCCGCGACTCGGGTGGCCCCGGAGATCGGGTACACCGGCGAGTACACCGATACTTTCACCGGCACGATCCACCTACGGGCCCGGGACTACCTGGGCATCGGCGCCTTCTTCGCTCCGGACCCGATCACGCTCGGCCCGCCCAACCCTGCGAGCAACCCGTACTTGTACGTCAACGCACGGCCTCTGACGATGGTCGACCCATCCGGGGAAATCCCGCGCTGGTTGGAAGACCTAGGAGCGGGAGTTGGTCTCGGAGCGGCTGGGCTCGCCGATGTGGCCTGGGTGCCTGGCGACCTCCTAACTGGGGGTGACTTGTTCAAGGGTATTCGCGCATCGGATTTCCTCGAGCCAGGGGCCTTCACCTATAGCACCGTCCCGACCGGGACCCCGACATACGAAGCGAGTCGCACGGAGACTTACGCGGCCAACGCCACATCTTTCGGCATCAGCATTTTTGTTCCGCTCGACGCACTCAACGCTCCACAACACATCACGAACGGCCAGTATGCCAAGGTCGGCCCGTGCCTCACGGACCTCCTTCCCGGACCGCCGGTCAAGAAGGAAGCGGGACTGACTAACCCGTCGCCAGTCGCCGCAAACACGGGTTCCAAGGCACTACGGCCGGTCGGGAAGTACTTGGAGTCCGTTGACGACGTGATGACCAACCCGCGGTTGCTCGTGGGAAAGTCGCCGGCTCAGGTCGAATCGATGATTGGCCGTACGCCTGGTTGGCAAGTAGAGACCCTCGGCAAGGGAAGTCGGCAAGGCCAGGGATGGGTACTCCGTCAGTACAACGATGCTGGCAACCCGACTGGACCCCAAATCCGTTGGCACCCCGGCGGGGGACACCACGGGCCTGATCCGTACTGGCGCGTGGTCGGGCCCAACGGCGACCTCGGCGGGATCATCCGATGACGATATCGACGCCCCGTGAACACTGGCTCGAAGCTGCCCAGGGAGTTCTGCGCAGACTGAGTTCCCCTGCGGACGACCAACTGCAGTACCTGCGAAACCTCGGTATTGAGGGATCGATCGACGAACTCGGGCTTGAGTTCGACGACGTGTGGAGGGTGCTGAGTCCACTACTTGAGATCTCCGACCGAGAACTTCAGGATCGCCTTTCGGACATCGACCGCGCGCTCTCGAGCGATAATGTGCCCTGGGATGCGGGGGCGCTTCGTCACTCGCTTGAATGGCACCGCATACGAGAGTTGGCTCGGCTCGCGTTGGAAGCGATGCGCGATGACGCGTGACGGCTTGTGCCTGGGGCGCGTGGTCGGCTTCTTCGTCGTCTGTGCGGCGCTTCTGGGCTGGTCGACATCCAGCGCGACAGCCCTGCCTCAAGCCTTCGCCACCACCTACGACATGGCTGCCCACGCCTACGAGACCGGCTCACACCCTGAACCTCGGCCTGTGGAATCGACGCGACCCGAGTGGCCGACGGAGCCTCCAGTCGCGCCCTTGAGGGCGGCGGTTTCGATTCGCGTAAGTGGTGTTGCCGCAAGGACAGGTGACGGGTTGTTGTCTCCGGGCCCATTTGCTCGCCGCTCGATCCCAGGCGACGACTCGGGACTTCACGCGAGGGCAGCGCGACGAGTTGAACGAGATCATGAGTGATACGGGCTGTCATCGATGCGGGGTAAGGACCTCAGGGACCAAGTCGGGGGGCGCGATCCCAGATCCCCAACCGCCGATTTCGCAGAGTGATGGGCCCTTCGAGGTGTACCCCCACTGCTTGGCTTGCAGTCGGGAGCAAGGGCTGTTCATCGCAAGGATGAATCGGTTGGGTGGTGGCGGCTGATGCTGCAGATCGCGACAACTTTTCCGAACAGCCTTGTGTTGGTCCTAGACCCGGTGACCGGCACATTGCCATCGTCCATGGGCGGACACCCGATCGCGGCCTCGCCATCGGGTGTTGCCGTCGGGACACTCAGCGAGTTCGACGGCAACACGACGGTGGTTCCTGCAAGACCGTCCGATTCTGCAATTGACCCCAACCTGGTCCTGCGCTGGCAGGGGCAGTTGCAGACTTCAGGTCGGATCGGCACCCTCATCGTGGGTGAAGAGCCGATAAACCCCGACACGGGCGTGATCTTCCATCGGGCGTGGAAGCCATGAGGTACTTGACGCTCTCCGCCGACTACATTGATCCTTCCCTGCGCGAAGAGTCCGAAGGCCACCTTGTGATCGACCGGGCCGGGCTCCCTGTTGACTTGGTCGCTCGCATCGTCGCGTGGAACGCTGACTATCAAGTTGTTGTCCCCCTTGGCCTGAGTGAGCGGCGCTCGCTCGCTGGCCATATCGATGAGCTGGACGCGCGGGGAATGTCGCTTGCGGCTGAGATCGAGCGCGCTCTCGCGCCCTCGAGAGTGCGCTATTACAGCGAAGGGTGGCTGACGTACCTGTAACTGCTTCGCTACGGAGGGTTGTCGTTCAACTCTCGGCTGGTGGCAGTGTGGGGAATATCAGCCTTGGTGTGTCGCCGCGGAGCATCAATCGCCCAACTCACCAGTGGTGCATCGAAGCCCTCACCACCCCGGCGAGGTCCTCCTCGGTGACGACGCGCGGCGCTGTCGCCAGCAGGCGCTGCTGCTGCATGGTCCCGGACACGATGCCGTCGACGTCCGCCTCGCCGTAGCCGATCTCGGCGAGCCCCGAGGGCTGCCCGATGTCGCGCATGAGCCGGCGCAGCACGGCCGACAGGCGCTCGGGCTCGGGGACGTCGGCGTCGAGGCCCTGCGGGTCGAGCCAGGCGGCGGCGGTCAGGTGGCGCTGCGGGTCGGCTGCGAAAGTCATCGCGAAGGCGGCCGGAGCGGTCGAGGCGACCGCCATGCCGTGCGGGATCATCGCCTCCTCCACGTCGTACCCGTCGGGGCGGAAGGCCGAGCCCAGGTCGTGGACCCGCCCGGCGACCGGGTAGGCGTTGGCGTGCGGCACGTGGACACCGGCGTTGCCGAAGCCCATCCCCGCGAAGGTCGCCGCGAGCGCCATGTCGGTGCGGGCCCGCTCCTCGCCCGCTACGGCACCGCGGAAGGCGCCGGCGAGCAGGCGCATCGCCTTCTCGGCATAGAGGTCAGAGATCGGGTTGGAGCCGCAGTAGGGCACCCGCTGCTCAGGCGTCTTGTGCTCGTAGCTCGTGTACGGCCGCGCGGTCCACGACTCGAGGGCGTGGCAGAGGATGTCCATCCCGGCCGAGGCGGTGACCCCGGGCGGCTGGGTGGCGGTCAGCTCGGGGTCGACGACCGCGAGCACCGGCCGCAGCCGCTCGTGGCTGATGCCGGTCTTGACCTTGGCCGCGAGCACGTCGAGGACGCAGACCGTGGTCGACTCCGCACCGGTGCCCGTCGTCGTCGGCACGGCGACAAGGGGCAGCGCCGGCTGCTCGGGCGCCCGCCCGCCGCCGACCGGCGCGTTGACGTAGTCCATGAGCTCGCCGGGGTTGGTGAGCAGGAGCGAAACCGCCTTGGCCGTGTCGATGCTCGACCCACCGCCGACGGCGACGACGGCGTCGAAGGGGGCCGCCCCCTTCGCCCTCTCGACGGCGGCCGCGAGGGAGGCGTCGCTCGGCTCGACGGCGGCCGAGTCGTGGACCTCGGCGCGCAGCCCGGCCGAGCGCAGGGCCTCGGCGACCCGCTCGGGGTGGCCGGTGGCGGCCAGCCGCGCGTCGGTGACGACGAGTGCCGACCGGGCGCCCAGCCCGGCGACGTCGTGACCGATCTCGCTGACGGCTCCGGGCCCGAACTTCAGGCGCGGCGCGGCGTAGGTGAAGACGGCCTCGGGGGTGGCGGGGGTGGGCAGGCTCATGTGATCTCCCGGTGGACCTTGTGCTGGGCGGCCTGCGCGCGGGGCTTGATGACGAGCAGGTCGACGTTGACGTGCGGGGGGCGGGTGGCCATCCAGGTGATCGCGTCGGCGACGTCCTCGGCGACGAGGGGCTCGGCGACGCCGGCGTAGACCTGCTCGGCGCGCTCCGCGTCTCCCTTGAAGCGGGTGAGGGAGAAGCCCTCCGTGTGCACCATCCCCGGCGCGACCTCGGTGATCCGCACCGGCTGGTCGACGAGCTCCAGGCGCATCGTCTCCGTCATCGTCGCGAGCGCGTGCTTGGCCGCGGTGTAGCCCGCGCCGCCCTCGTAGGAGGTGCGGCCGGCGGTCGAGCCGACGTTGACGATGACCCCCTCACCCGCGACGAGCGAAGGGAGCAGCGCCTGCACCACGCGCAGGGTGCCGATGACGTTGACCTCGTACATGGCTCGCCAGTCCTCGACGTCACCCGTGGCCACCGGGTCGAGGCCGAAGGCGCCACCCGCGTTGTTGACGAGCACGTCGAGGCGGTCGCCGATCTCGGCGGCCAACGCCGCGACGGAGGCCGCGTCCGTGACGTCGCAGGTGACGGCGCGCCCGTCGATCTCGGCGGCGAGGTCGGCGATGCGGTCGGTGCGGCGGGCCGCACAGACCACCTCGTGGCCGGCCGCGGCGAGCGCACGCGCGGTGGCGGCCCCGATGCCGGAGCTGGCGCCGGTGACGAGGGCGAGGGGGCGGCTCATCGGGCCACCACGATCCAGGTGGCGGCTGCGCTCGCGAGCACCCGCTCGCCGTCGAGCAGGGCGGTGCCGCTGTGGCGCTTGCGGCCCTCGCACCCGATCTCCCACGCGACGACGACGAGCTCGCGGCCCACGGGCACCTCGGCGTGGACGGTGGCGGTGAGGGTGCCGAGCAGCAAGGCCTCCTCGCCGAAGCCCACGGCGAAGGCGCCCGGGCAGTCCAGCGCTGCGAGCACCGGCGGCAGGCCCTCCTCGGTCAGGGTCACGGGCGAGGCGAGGACGTCGTCGCGGCCGGCGACCGGCCCGACGAAGACGCGCAGACCCCCTTCGGCCTCGGGCCCGCAGACGTAGCAGCCGGGGAAGGGGTGGTCGCTCGCGTCGACGCCGGCCGCCGCGGTCCGGGCCGCCTCGAGGTCGACCGGTGCGGGGACCGTCAGGTCGGGGGCGGTCGTGCGGCGGGCCGTGCCGAGCAGGGTGTCGCCGTCGAGCAGGTGCACCGCGAGCTCGGCGCCGTCGGCGACCGTGCCGTCGACCTCCCACCGCAGGGGACGCCCGAGCGGCGTCGGCGCGCTCAGGCGGACCGTCGCCGACGTCAGGTCCCCCTCCGCGGGGACGAGGTCGTCGAGGCGCTCGGTGAGCAGCCCGCACAACCAGCCGCCGTTGCCGGTGCCCGGGGGGCCGGCGCGCAGGGTGGACACGGTCGTCGTCTCGGCTGTGGTGTGCACCACCCCAACCTAGCGACGAGCCGGCAGGAGAGGATGAGGGGGATGAGTACGCGCGAGACCTTCGGTTGGAGGCGCATCGCCGTACCCGCCTTCGGGCCGACCTTCCTCTCCGCCGCCGCGACCGGCGCCGTCATCCCGGTCGCTGCGCTGCGGGCCGACGAGCTCGGCGCGAGCCTCGGCACCGCCGCCTTCGTCGTCGCCCTCACCGGGGTCGGGCAGCTCGTCGGGGTCCTGCCCGCCGGAGCCCTCGTCGCCCGCATCGGCGAGCGCGCGACCCTCGTCCGCGCTGGCCTGCTCGACGTCGCGGCGCTCGCCGTCGCGGGGTGGGCGCCCTCGCTGTGGCTCATGGGTGTCGCGCTGCTCGTCAGCGGGCTCGCCTCCTCCGCCTTCTTCCTCGCCCGGCAGGGCTTCATGATCGACGTCCTGCCGCGGCAGCTCCTCGCCCGTGGCATGTCCCTGCT
Organism: Janibacter hoylei PVAS-1; assembly: GCF_004025845.1. Classification (NCBI taxonomy): domain Bacteria; kingdom Bacillati; phylum Actinomycetota; class Actinomycetes; order Micrococcales; family Intrasporangiaceae; genus Janibacter; species Janibacter hoylei. The sequence continues at coordinate 137,218 of NZ_PIPF01000010.1, read as the reverse complement.
CGGTGGGTCGATGCGGGCCGGGCTGCTCCTCGGGCCGGTTGTCGGGTCGCTGGCCATCGCCCCCTTCGGCCTGCAGGGGGCCTACGGGCTGGCCGTGCTCCTCGCCGTCGGCTCCGTGCTGACCGTCCTCACCGCACCCGACCTCACCGGTGAGCACGAGCGGGCCCGCGCGCAGGAGCCGCACACCGGGGTCTTCCGGGTCATCCGGCGGCACGCCCGCCTGCTGCTCACCCAGGGCCTGGGCGTCACGGTGATCTCGGCGCTGCGCTCCGCCCGGCTGGCGATCCTGCCGCTGTGGGCGCTGCACATCGGCCTCGACGGCGTCGACTCCTCGCAGATCTTCGCCGTCGCCGGTCTCGCCGAGCTCGTCCTCGTCTACCCCGGCGGCTGGGTCATGGACCGGCTCGGCCGGATGTGGGTCGTCGGGGCGCTGCTGGGCGTCGTCTCGCTCTCCTTCGTCGCCCTGCCCCTCGCCGACACGAAGGGGGAGCTGCTCGCCGTCGCGCTCGCCATGGCCCTGGGCAACGGGCTGGGGTCGGGCATCGTCATGACCCTCGGCGCGGACGCCGCGCCGAGCCGCGACCGGGCCCAGTTCCTCGGCGCCTGGCGGCTCACCGGCGAGGTGGGGCACGCCGGCGGCTCGCTCGGCCTGAGCGCCGTCACCACCCTCGTCTCGCTGCCCGCCGCCGCCGTGGCGCTCGGGGCCCTCGGCCTCGCGGGGCTGGCCTGGACGAGCCTGTGGATCCCACGCGCCGACCGGGAGCGCTCCGCGGCCTGACGCGGCGGCCCGCGGCGCCGCCGGGCAGGGCATGATGGGGCTCGTGAAGGACCTCATCGACACCACCGAGATGTACCTCCGCACGATCTTCGAGCTCGAGGAGGAAAACATCCCGCCGATGCGCGCCCGCATCGCCGAGCGGCTCGGCCACTCCGGCCCGACCGTCTCGCAGACCGTGGCGCGCATGGAGCGTGATGGCCTCGTCAGCCTCGGCGAGGACCGCCGGCTCGTCCTCTCCGACGAAGGGCGGCTGCTCGCCACGCGGGTGATGCGCAAGCACCGCCTCGCCGAGCGGTTGCTCGCCGACGTCATCGGTCTCGAGTGGGAGCACGTGCACGACGAGGCCTGCCGGTGGGAGCACGTGATGAGCGAGCGCGTCGAGCGCAAGATCCTCGCGATGCTGCCCGAGCACCGGGAGTCGCCCTACGGGACCCCGATCCCCGGCCTCGACGAGCTGCTCTCGGACGAGGAGGCGAGCATCGACTACCTCGAGGGTCTGCAGAGCCTCGTCCAGGTCGCGCAGGGCAAGCCCACGGGGCAGTACCGCGTGCGCCGCATCGGCGAGCCGGCCCAGGTCGACCACGAGGCGCTGGAGCTGCTCACCGAGGCGCGGCTGCGCCCCGGTGAGGTCGTCGACGTCACCCCCGAGGGAGACCGCGTCATCGTCGCGCGGGTCGGTGCCCAGCCGGGCGACGCGGTGTCGCTGCCCAAGGACGTCGCCGAGCACGTCTTCGTCGAGCTGGTCGCTCCGTGACCTCTCGTGACCTCGGCGTGACATTGCCGTGATCTGCGGGTACGGTCTGATGGTCCGCTCCCCCTGGGCGGACCCGTCACGCGGACGCTGAGTCCTGTCACCGCACCCGACGGATCTGCACGACACCGCATGACAGGAGCGGGGGACCCACGTTTTGGCGGGGCATCGCGGATGCTCCTCGGGGTGAAGTCCTGGGACGCAGCGGACCGCCAGGTCGGTCCGGTGTCGCAGGGCCGGGCCAGACCTCTGGCTCGAACCCGACAGCTGACCCCGCAGGCGGGATAGAGGTCATCACCTTGTCTCACAACGTCGGGCGCCACCGCGCCGCCGGTCGCTACAACCCCGTGTCCGAGCTCGGCCAGATCGTCAGCCAAGCGGGCACGCCCCTCGCCAAGGGCTCGGCCGTCATCGCTGCCTCCGGTGGTCTGATCGCCGCGATCGCCATCCCCGCCCAGGCCGCCGACTCGACCGCCGAGGTCGACGCCGCCCCGGTCCAGACCGCCTCCGCCCCGGCCGCTCCCGCCGCCGCGGTCACCGCGCCCGCCACGACGACGTCGTCGAAGGCGACCGACGCCGCCTTCGGCAAGATCGAGGTCGAGCCCGTCGCCAAGCCGACCGGCCCCACCCCGGCCCAGCTGCGGGCCCGCGCCGAGCGCGAGCAGGCCCGCCAGGAGGCCGCCGCCGAGCGTCAGCGCGAGCAGGAGCAGGAGCAGGCCGCCCGCGAGGAGCAGGCCAGCGAGCGCACCGAGTCCACCGCGCCGAGCCGCTCGCAGGAGCGTCAGGCCCCGGCCCCGGCCAAGAGCGAGCCCGCCCCCGCCGCGGCCTCCTCCGCGAGCTCCGACGTCATCTCCATCGCCAAGCAGTACATCGGCGTCCCCTACGTCTACGGCGGGTCCACCCCCTCCGGCTTCGACTGCTCGGGCTTCACCCAGTACGTCTTCGCCAAGGCGGGCAAGTCGCTACCGCGCGTCACGACGGCCCAGCAGGCCGCCGCGACCCCCGTGTCCAACCCGCAGCCGGGTGACCTCGTCTTCTTCGGCTCGCCCTCGTGGCACGTCGGCATCTATGTCGGCGACGGCATGATGATCGACGCACCGCGCACTGGCAAGTCGATCTCGATCCGTCCGATCTTCGACGGCGTCTCCGGGTACGGCCGCGTCTGAGCAGGCCCACCCCATGACGAAGGGGGCGGAGGGAGATCATCTCCCTCCGCCCCCTTCGTCGTGCGGTCAGGCCTCGTCGCCGGTGGCCTGCTGCTCCGTCATGCGCCGGTAGTCCTCGCCGAGCTCGTCGTGGTGGAGCAGGTCGTCCTCGGAGGCGCCGGTGCGGTAGCTGGCGCGGCCGAGCATGTGGGCTGTCACCGGGGCGGTGAGGGCCTGGGCGCCGACGACGATGAAGAGCGTGGCGACCGAGGCCCAGGTGCGCACGTTGAGAGCCAGGCCCACGAGGATGAGCAGCAGGCCGAGGGTCTGCGGCTTGGTCGCCGCGTGCATGCGGCCGAAGATGTCGGGCAGCCGGGCCAGACCGATCGCGCCGACGAGGGCGATCGTCGAGCCGAGGAGCAGGCTGATGCCCCCGGCGAGGTCACAGATCTCCTGCCAGCTCATGCGTCGTCCTGCTTGCGGGCCATGAAGCGGGCGACGGACACCGAGCCGACGAAGCCGGTGAGGCTGAAGACCACCATGATCGGCAGCGGCCCGGGGTCGTCCGTGCGCAGGATCTGCGTGGCGATGATGCCCGTGACGATGACGATGAGGACGTCGAGGCTGAGCGCCCGGTCGAGGTTGGTCGGGCCGAGCGCGACGCGCACCAGCACGAGCGCGGCGGCGCAGATGAGCATGCCGAGGGCGATGGCCAGGATGATGCTCATGCCTCCTCCTCGGAGCAGAGGGTGATCTCCTCGCGGGTGCCGATGGCCCGCACGACGCGGGTCTCGACGGCGAGGACGTCCCGGCGCAGCTCTTCGAGCTCCTGGGGGGTCGTGACGTGGAAGCCGTGGACGTAGAGGATGCCCGCGCGGCGTCGGGCCTCGACGACGATCGAGCCCGGCACGAGGGAGACGAGGGCCGAGACGATCGTCATGTAGAACTCCGACCGGGTGCGCAGCTGGACGGCGACGATCGACCCGCCTTGCGCGGGGCGCGGGCTGAGGGTGGCGGCGGCGACCTGGACGGCGGCCTGCACGAGGTCGACGAGGAAGCGCGCGATGAGCTGGACGAGCGGCCACGGGTGGATCCGGCCGAAGTACTGGACCGACGGCAGCGGGAAGATCTGGGTGACGACGGCGCCGATGATCAGCCCGTTGACGACGTTGCCGAGGGTGACCCGGTCCCACAGGAGGACCCAGACGACGGCGAGGGCGATGATCGCGCGGGGCTGCCAGCCGCCGCGCCGGGTGGCAGCGGCCGTGCTCGTGTCGGCGTCCTTCACGGCCCCTCCTGCGGTAGGACGGCCTTGACGTAGCCGTCACGGGTGATCATCTGCTGGGCCGCGGCGTCGGTGTAGGCGAAGAGGGGCCCGGCGAAGAGCGAGAGGCCGAGGCTGAAGACGACGACGGCGCTCGCGGCGCCGAGCATCAGCGGGGGCATCGGCCGCTCGACGGGCTGAGCGGGCGGCGGTGGAGCGATGGGGGTGGAGGGGCGCTGCGCGGCGACGACGGCCCCGATGGCGTCGCTCAGCCGGCCGAAGGACGGGGTGAGGGTCGGCAAGGCGAAGGCGCGGTCGCTCTCGTCCTCGGCGCGCGGGCGCCAGAAGGCGTGGCTCCACGTCTTGGCGACCGCGTAGAGGGTGAGCAGGGAGGTGACGACCGACCCGACGACGAGTGTCCACGCGACGGCGCTGCCGTCCTCGGCTCCGGCTTGGAGCAGCCCCACCTTGCCGACGAAGCCGGAGAAGGGCGGGATGCCGGCGAGGTTCATCGCGGGGACGAAGAAGAGGATGGCCAGGACCGGGGAGGTCGCGGCGAGGCCACCGAGCCGGTCGATGACCGTCGAGCCGCCGACCCGCTCGATGAGCCCGGTGATGAGGAAGAGCGCGGTCTGCACGGTGATGTGGTGGGCGATGTAGAAGACCGCCGACGAGAGGCCGAGCTCGCTCGCCAGGCCGATGCCGAAGAGCATGTAGCCGATGTGGCTGACGAGCGTGAAGGAGAGCATCCGCTTGATGCCCGGCTGCGCCACGGCTCCGAGGATGCCGACGAGCATCGTCAGCAGTCCCGCGATCATGATCAGGTGGTGCAGCGGTGAGTCGGGGAAGAGCAGGAACTGGGTGCGCACGATGGCGTAGACGCCGACCTTGGTGAGCAGCCCGGCGAAGACCGCGGAGACGGGCACGGGCGCCGACGGGTAGCTGTCGGGCAGCCACGCGGACATCGGGAAGACGGCCGCCTTGATCCCGAAGACCGTGAGCAGCATGAGCTGCAGGGCGAGGCTCACCGTGGGGTCGATGTCGGGCAGGCGGAGGGAGAGCTGCGCGAGGTTGACCGTGCCGGCCGCCGCGTAGGTCGCCGCGATGGCCGCGAGGAAGAGGAAGGAGGAGACCATCGAGACGATGACATAGGTCGTCCCGGCCCGGATGCGCGCGCCGCTGCCACCGAGGGTGAGCAGGACGAAGGAGGCGAAGAGCAGCATCTCGAAGCTGACGAAGAGGTTGAAGAGATCACCGGCGAGGAAGGCATTGGAGACGCCGGCCGACAGCACGAGATAGGTGGGGAAGTAGATCGCGAGGGGGGAGTCATCGTCACCGTCGGCGACGCCCTGCCCGATGGCGAAGACGAGGACGACGAGGATGACGAAGCTGCTCACGAGGAGCATGAGCGCCGAGAGCCGGTCGGCGACGAGGGCGATGCCGAGGGGCTCGCTCCACGCGCCGAGCCACAGGGCGATCGGGCCCTCCTCGTGGGTGCGGTACATGAGGGTGACGGCGACGGCGAGGCTCGCGGCGAGCACGCCGAGGCTGATCGCGACCTGGGTGCGCCGGTGGCGCCGGGCGACGAGGGTGAGCGCTGCTCCGAGCAGGGGGAGCAGGACCGGCAGCGGCAGGAGGTTGGCGGAGCTCATGCGGTGGCGTCCTCCTCGTCTGCCTCGGTCGTGGACTGGGTGTCGGGGTCGTAGGTGCTCGAGACCTCGTCGCGCTCGGCGAGCCGCTTGATCAGCTCGTCCTCGGCGTCGTCGGGGACGTCGTCGCTGCCGGTGATCCGCCACTGGCGGTAGGCGAGGGAGAGGACGAAGGCGACGGAGGCCAGGGCGATGACGATCGCGGTGAGCACCATGGCCTGGGGGAGCGGGTCGCTCATCTCCTCGGCCGGTCTCGAGCCGACGAAGGGGGCGCCCTTGGCCGGTCCGGAGACGACGAGATAGAGCGTGGCGACGCCGTTGCTCGCGAGGACGATGCCGAGCAGCAGCCGGGTCAGGGCCCGCTCGAGGAGCAGGTAGACACCGGTGGCGATGAGGAAGCCGGCGACGACGACGAGGCTGAGATTGGGCGCGATGGCGGTCATGCGGTCACCTCGTCCTCTTCGGCCTGCTTGTCGATGCCGGCGCCGAGCGAGCGGACGACGTCAAGGGCGAGCCCGATGACGATGAGGTACACGCCGATGTCGAAGGCGAGCGCGGAGACGATCTTGACGTGGCCCCAGATCGGCAGGTCGACCTCGAGGACGGCGGACTGCAGGACGGTGCCGCCGAAGGCGAGGGGGGCGAGGGCGGACACCGCGGAGACGGCCAACCCGGCGCCGAGGACGAGACCGGCACTCACCGGGGCGGCACGGTCGAGCTCGGCGCGGCCACCGGCGAGGTAGCGCACGAGCAGGGCGAGGCCGAGGACGAGGCCGCCGGCGAATCCGCCGCCGACCTGGTTGTGGCCGGCGAAGAGCAGGTAGAGGGAGAGCAGGATCATCACGTGGAAGACGAGCCGGGTGGCCGTCTCGAGGATGACCGAGCGGCGCTCGCGCACCACTGAGGCCATGACCGCGCCCTGGTTGCGGCGGCGGGTCCACGAGCGCTCGACGTCCTGGGTGCGGACGAAGACGAGGCTGGCGATGCCGGTGGCGGCGGCGACGAGCACGGAGATCTCGCCGAGGGTGTCCCAAGCGCGGATGTCGACGAGCGTCACGTTGACGACATTGCGGCCGTGACCGAAGTCGTAGGCCTCCTGCGGGAAGGCCTTGGAGATCGGCTCGTGCACTCGTGCATTGGCCGCGACCACGGTGAGCGTCGAGATCGCCAGACCGATGGAGCCGGCGAGGGCGAGCCGCCAGGAGCGACGCCACGAGCGGCGGGCGGAGCGCGGGCGGCGGCGGAAGGACTCGGGCAGCTTGCGCAGGACGAGCACGAAGAGGACGAGGCTGAAGGTCTCGACGAGCACCTGGGTCAGCGCCAGGTCGGGTGCGCCGTGGAGCAGGAAGAGCAGCGCGAGGCCGTAGCCCGTGGTCCCGACGAACATCACCGACTGCAGGCGGTTGCGGGCGCGCACGGCGAGGACGGCGCCGGCGATGACGAGGGCGGCGACGACGGCCTGGGCGACGGTGTCCCACAGGCGCACCTGCGCGCCGGGCAGCGCGGTGGCGGCGACGACCCCGGGCAGGGCGAGGACGACGAGGAAGATCGCGGCGAGGTAGGTGGGCAGCGAGCCGCCCTGGGAGAGGGCGGTGACCTCGACGGCGAAGCGGTCGAGAGCCTTCATGAAGCGCTGGTAGACGCGCTCGCCGTCGGCGACGTCGGGCAGGCGCGCCTGCAGCCGCGCGAAGGGGGCCCGCAGCGCGAAGAGCGTCAGGCCGCCGGCGATGGCGACGGCGGACAGCCCGAGGGCGGGGGTCAGGCCGTGCCACAGCGCGAGGTGCTCGGGTTCCTCACCCGGCAGCGAGGCGGTGTAGGGGTGGAAGAGCTCGGTGAGCGGGTCGCCGAGGAAGCCGGCCGCGACGGTGGCGGCGGCGAGCAGCACCGGGGCGATGAGCAGGGGGCGCGGTGCGTCGAAGGGGGTGGGCCGCGCGGCGGCGCCGGTCTCCCCCTTCGTCATGAAGGCACCCCAGACGAAGCGGGCGGAGTAGGCCACGGTGAGTGCCGATCCCGCCACGATGCCGGCGACGGTGAGCCAGCCGGTCGCCGTCGACAGCGGGCCGTGGGCGGACTCCATGGCGGCGGTGAGCGCCGACTCCTTGGCGACGAAGCCGACGAGCGGCGGCAGGCCGGCCATCGAGGCGGCCGAGATCGTCGCGACGACGGCGAGCACCGGGGCGGTGCGGCCGATGCCGTGGAGCTGGGTGAGGTCGCGGGTGCCCGTGCCCTTGTCGATGATGCCGACGGTGAAGAAGAGCACGGACTTGAAGAGGGCGTGCGAGAGGACGAGGCCGAGCGCGGCGAGGGCGGCGGCCTTGGAGCCGATGCCGGAGAGCACGGTCATGAAGCCGAGCTGGCTCACCGTGCCGTAGGCGAGCAGAAGCTTGATGTCGTCCTGCCGCAGCGCCCGCCAGCCGCCGACGATCATCGTCCACAGGCCGAGGACGACGAGCACGGGGCGCCAGCCGGGCACGTCGGCGAAGGCCGGCTCGAGGAGGAGGACGAGGTAGATGCCGGCCTTGACCATCGACGCGGCGTGGAGGTACGCGCTCACCGGGGTGGGTGCGGCCATGGCGCCGGGCAGCCAGAAGTGGAAGGGGATCTGCGCGGACTTGGTGAGCGCGCCCGCGAGGACGAGCAGTGCGGCGACGGTCGTCAGGGCGCCGGCCGGCGGCGGCGAGGCGAGCATCTCGCTGATGGTGTAGCTCGACGTCTGGCCGATGATCACGGTGCCGACGAGCATCGCCAGGCCACCGAAGGTCGTGACGAGCAGGGCCTGCATCGCCGAGCGCCGGTTGGCCGAGCGCACCGGGTTGTGTCCGATGAGGGTGTAGGAGAAGACCGTCGTCAGCTCCCAGAAGACGTAGAGCGCGAGCAGGTTGTCGGCGAGGACGAGCCCGAGCATGGCGCCCGCGAAGGCGGTGAAGACCCCGGTGAAGCGCCACAGGCTGGGGTCGTCGGGCTTGAAGTACCAGGCGCAGTAGACGAGCGCGAGAGCGCCGACGCCGCTCACGAGCAGGCCGAGGAGCCACTGGAGGGTGCCCAGTCGCAGGGAGAAGTCCATGCCGAGCTGGGGGACCCAGCGGATCTGCTCGACGAGGGTGTGGCCCTCGGTGACGGTGCCGGACTGGGCGAGGAGCCAGACGAAGGTGGCCGCGGGGACGAGGGCCAGGACGAGGAAGGACCGGCGGTGGAGGCTCTTGGCCAGTCCGGGCGCAATTGCTGCCGCCGCGAAGTGGGCAAGCAGCAGCAGGGTCACGAAGGCCTCTCGACGAGTCCGGGGACGGGCTCCTAGTTTAACGGCAGGTGACCGCGCCGCCGGTGCCGGGGGCACGCGCGGCAGGTGCCCGGCTCGGCAGGTTCCCGAAGGAATCTCCTGCCACCCTCTTGACGCCCTCGAACAGGGCTTCGAGAGGGCGTCTGCGGCGGTGCAGGCGAGGGCGACGGCGTGTTGTGTCGAAGGGCGTGATGCGCGGGTGGCCGAGATGGTGGCCGCACGCGTCGAGGATCAGTGCGCCCCGGCGTCGCCTGGCATCGTTGATGTCACCTGGCGGCCTTGCTGTCACCTGGTTGCCCGGAGAAGGGGGACCAGGTGACATCAACGCCGCCGGGCGGCTGAGGAGCGGGCGAGTTGACCCGGACGAGGGCCCCCACGCTGGCGAACAACCCCAAAACTAGCGGCGCCCCCGGCTGGATTCGAACCAGCGACACCTTCTTTAGGAGAGAAGTGCTCTTCCCCTGAGCTACGGAGGCCCGACGCGGTGCGGGACCACGCCGAGGGACAGGGTACGCGTCATACTCCCTTCGGTGATCACCCAGGCGCTGCAGCGGCGCACCATCGCCACCCTGGCGGGCTCGCAGATCATCGGTGGGGTCGGGGTGAGTGCCGGCGCCGCGGTCGGGGCCCTCCTCGCGGCCGACGTCTCCGGCAGCGAGGCCTGGGCAGGTCTGGGCGGCACCGCGCAGACCCTGGGCGGTGCGCTGGCCGCCATCGTCGTCGCCCGGGTCATGGCGACGCAGGGGAGACGCCCCGGCCTCGTCCTCGGGTACGCCCTCGCCGTCGGCGGCGCACTGCTCATCGTGGGCGCGGCGGCGATCGGGTCCTTCCCGCTGCTCATCACCGGCTTCCTGCTCTTCGGCGGTGCGACGGCGGCCAACTCGCAGGCGAGGTTTGCCGCGACCGATCTCGCGGACGAGGACCACCGCGGCCGGCACCTGTCGATCGTCGTCTGGGCGACGACCGTCGGCGCCGTCGCCGGCCCCAACCTCACCGGTCCGGGACGGTGGGTGGCGGAGCGGCTGCACCTGCCCGTGCTCGTCGGACCCTACGTCCTCTCGCTCGTGGCGGTGCTCCTCGCCGGCCTCGTCCTCCTGGTCGCGCTGCGCCCCGACCCGCTGCTCACCGCCCGCGAGCTGCACGTCGACCACGACGAACCCGGCCCCGGGGAGCCGCCCACCCGCGGCTGGGCCGTCATCCGATCCCACCCCGACGCCCTGACCGGGGTGCTCGCCATGGCACTCGGGCACACCGTCATGGTCTCGGTGATGATCATGACCCCGCTGCACATGCGGCACGGCCACGCGACCCTTGAGGTGATCGGGCTCGTCATCTCGCTGCACGTCGTCGGCATGTACGCCCTGTCGCCCGTCACTGGCTGGGCCGTCGACCGGTGGGGTGGCCGGGCCGTCATCGGGCTGGGCGCCGCGATCCTTCTCACCGCCAGCGTCCTCGCGGCCACCTCACCCGAGGGCCACTCCGCGGTGCTCACCCTCGCGCTCGTGCTCCTCGGCCTCGGCTGGTCGTGCACCCTCATCGCCGGGTCGACCCTGCTGACGGGGGCGATCCCCCTTCGCCAGCGGCCTGCGGCGCAGGGCCTCGCCGACGTGGCCATGGGGCTGGCCGGGGGCGGAGGCGGCGCGCTCGCGGGAGTCGTCGTCGGCTGGTGGGGCTACCCCGCCCTCGCCCTCCTCGCGGGCGGCGCGGCGCTGCTCGTCGGCCTGCTGGTCCCGCTCGGGCGCGGTCGCAATTGTTAGCGTTGGCGCCGTGACCCTGCCGCCGACGACCCCTGCCCCGGTGCCGGCAGACGTGTCCCCCCAGCGCCGTGAGCTCATGGAGCTCGGCGGTCCCAACACGCTCCTCTGGCCGTCCCGCGACCCCCACGTCGTCGACCTGACGACCGCCCACCCCGGCGGCATCGCCATGCTCCTCTCGGGCCGCGACGCCCGCCTCTCCGACCTCGTCCGCGAGCCCGGCGCGCTGCTGCGGGCGCAGCGCCGCGCCGCCGAGCTCACCGAGCACGTCGAGCGGATCGCGCAGGAGCACGGCGTGCACACCTGCTTCCTCGCCATGGGCTCCGCCTCCTGGCACGTGCCCGGGGAGGTCGACCGCCCGCTCGCGCCCGTCATCCTGCGACGCGCCTCCCTGCGGCGGCTGCGGCCCGGGTCGGACTTCGCGCTCGACCTCGCACCCCGCGCCGAGGTCAACCCGGCGCTGCTCACCTACCTGCGGCGCGCCCTGCGTCGGGACATCGACGGCGAAGCCCTCGCCGACCTCGGCCGGGGGGACGGCCGCGGCTTCAACCCCACACCGGTGCTCGACGCGCTGCGCGAGATGTGCGCCGACCTGCCCGAGCTCAACATCACCTCGCGCATCGTCATCGCCGCCTACCCCTACGGCAAGGCGGAGGCGCTCGCCGACCTGACCGACCTCGGCGAGCTCACCGCCGACGGCCCGGCCGCGACCCTCCTGCGGGGTCGGCCCGTCGAAGCGCCGGAGCAGGAGCCGCCGAGCGTCGCCGACAGCGCCGTCCTCGACATCACCGCCGACCAGCAGGCCGTGCTCGACCGGGTCGCCGACGGGCAGGACCTCTACGTCGACGCCCCGCCCGGCACCGGCATCGCGCAGCTCGTCGCGGCAGTCATCGCACAGGCCGCGGGGGAGCGCCGCAGCGTCCTCCTCCTCACCGAAAAGACCGCCGCCATCGACGCCGTGGCGCACGAGCTCGCCTCCGCCGGCCTCGAGGACCTGCTCGTCCACGTCACCGACCCCGCCGCCGAGGTCAACCCGACCATCGTCGTCGAGCGCTGGCCGCGCCGCCTCCCGGAGAGCGAGCGCTCCTTCGACCGCCCGGGGCGCCGGGCCGCCGCCGCAGCCAAGGTCCTCGACGGGCACACCCACGCCCGGCACGAGCCGCGGCCCCCGTGGGGGGTCTCCATCGCCGACGCCCACGACGCGATCGTCGGTCTGAGCACCCGCCGTCCCGCCCCGCGCTCGCGCGTGCGGCTCACCGGCCGAGTCCTCACCTCGCTTGATGCCGAAGGGAGGGACGCCCTCGTCACCCAGCTCACCGGTGTCGCCACACGCAAGGCCTGGCGGCCCGGGCGGCAGGACGAGCCGTGGGCCGGGGCCCGGCTGCACAGCGCCGCCGACGTCGACGAGGTGCTCGCCGCGATCGACCGGCTGCGCGGACCCGAGGGCACCCTCGCCCAGCTGCGCACGACGGTGCGCGAGGTCTTCGCCGACATCGCCGAGCCCCGGGCGTCCTGCCCGGCCGACCACGGGCGCTTCCTCGCCGGCATCGAGGAGATCCGCGACACCGTCGACGTCTTCCGGCCGGAGGTCTTCGACACCCCCCTCGACCACCTCCTCGCGGCGACCGGGCCCAAGGGCCTCACCGTCGACGGCGAACCCCTCGGGGTCGTCGAGCGGCGCCGCCTGCGTGCTCAGGCGCGCCGCCTGCTGCGGCCCGGGCGCCCGCCGGAGGACCTGCACGCCGCCCTCCAGCTCGCCGCGCGCCAGCGCAGCAGTTGGTCCCGCCTCACCGGTGGCGGCGGTCGACCGCGCATCCCGGCAGAGATGGACCGCGCCCACACCGCCTACGAGCGGGTCTACGCCGACCTCACGCACGTCGGTGCCGTCATCGGCGACACGGCGAAGGGGGGCGACCTGCTCGACACCCCGTGGGAGGAGCTCACCGCGCGCCTCGACGAGCTCGGCAAGGACGTGGCCGGTGCCCGGGCCGTGCCGGAGGTCATCGACGACCTCGACGACCTGCGCAAGCGCGGCCTCGGCGACCTCCTCGACGACCTCGCGTCGCGTCGCGTCGCGCCGTCGTCCGTGGCGGACGAGGTGCTCTTCGTGTGGTGGACCTCGGTGCTCGCCGAGGCGGGCAAGGATGAGCGCGTCGCCGGCGTGACCGGCGAACAGCTCGACGAGGCGCTGCGGACCTTCGTCGAGGCCGACCGGGCGAGCTTGGGCGCCAACGCTGCTCGTGTCGCCGCCCGACAGCGCGAGCGCTTCCACGCCGACGGGCGACGGCACCGGTCAGCCGCCCGCGAGGTGGCTGCCGCCCACGAGGGGCTGCGCCCGTCGCTGCCGTGGAACCGTGCCTTCGGTCGCTGGGGCGGGCTGCTGCGGGCCGCCTCCCCGGCCTGGGCCATGGCCCCCTTCGTCGTCGGGCAGGTGCTGCCCCGGGACCAGACCTTCGACCTCGTCGTCGTCGACGACGCCTCGCGCACCACCCTCGCCCGCACCCTCTCGGGCATCGCCCGAGGGAGCCAGCTGCTCGTCATCGGCGACCGCGGACAGCTGCCCCCCGACACGTGGACCGCCGACGCCGGCGTGCCCGCCCCCGGCCGGCCGCGGACCTCGCTCGCCGACCTGACGGCGCGGGTCCTGCCCACGCGCGCGCTCCGCGACAGCGCCTATCCGCGACCGCGCGTGGACACCCTGCTCGGTGGCGCCGCCACCGCCGGTGAGGTCGTGCACCCGCCGGCCCCTGCACCCCACGACGCGGTGCACCTCGAGCGCGTCGAGGGCGTGGGTGTCCTCGACGAGCGCACCGGTCTCGTCGAGTCGACCACGGCGGAGGTCGAGGCCGTCGTCGCCCGGGTCCGCCAGCACCTCCAGCGAAAGCCCCGCCGTTCGCTGGGTGTCGTGACCTTCGGCCAGCGGCACGCCGACCGCATCGCCGACGCGGTGGCCGAGGCGAGCCAGTCCGACCCTGAGATCGCCCAGGCTCTGCGTGACCTGCCCGAGCCCCTCGTCATCAAGCCGGCCGACCGGTGGCAGCGCGAGCAGCGCGACGCGGTCATCGTCTCGGTCGGCTTCGGCCGCTCGCCGCAGGGACGGGTCATCCAGCGCCTCGGCGCGCTGAGTGGCGTCACCGGTGCCGAGCTGGTCCTGCTCGCCGCGACCAGAGCCCGCCGGACCATCGTCTGGGTGACGACGATCGACCCGCAGGACCTCGGGGGTGAGCGGGGATCGCTGCCCGGGCACCGGGCCCTGCGCACGCTGCTCGAGGGCATCGCCGCCCCGTCGCCGGTCGGTGGTCCGCGAGGCAGCGCAGAGGACGCAGAGCTGAGCCCACTGCTCGCCGGGTTTGTCCGGCGGCTGCGCGACGGCGGGCTCGTCGTCGCCACCGACGTCGGCTCCGGGGAGCACCGGGTCGACATCGCCGTCGCCGACCCGCGCGACCGTAGCCGGATGCTCGTCGCCGTCGACGTCGACGGGCCCGGCTACGCCGGCCTGGCCTCGACCCGGCAGCGGGACCGGATCCTCGTCGAGCGGCTCACCGACCTCGGCTGGCACCACCTGAGGCTGTGGGCGGTCGACATCTTCGCCGATCCGGCCCGTCAGGAGGCCTTGGTCACCCGGGCCGTGCGTGAGGCCATCGCCCAGGAGGGAGACGCGTCATGACCGACCAGCCGGAGCAGACCCCGCAGGAGGGGACCACGGAGACGCCGCGGGTCGCGCCCCGCCGCCGCTCGACCCCCGAGCAGACCTCGGACGACACCGACCGCGGGTGGGGCGAGCGCCCCGACGAGGACGAGCACGACCGCTGGCTGCAGGAGCAGCGTCCGCCGCACTGGGAGTGACGCCCTCCTCGCGCCGCGCCGCGCCCGCGGGCGCACAGCAGAAGACCCCGGCCGCACGGATCACCGTGCGGCCGGGGTCTACCCGTGTGGCGTGACTCAGGCGCGGCCGGCGCGCAGGGAGTCGCGGATCTCGCGGAGCAGCTCGACGGACTCGTCGGTGGTCTCCTCCTCGGCCGCGACGAAGCGCTGGCGCATCGCGGTGTAGGGCTTGATGACACCGAAGTACACGACCGCGGCCATGATGAGGAAGGCGACGAGGGCGGTCAGGAGAGGACCGATGGTCTGGAAACCGAGGATCTCCATGTCATCGAAGTTGAACTCCTTGCCGCCGGTGATGCGACCGACGACCTCGAGCAGGAAGTTGGTGAAATTGGTGACGACGGCCGCGAAGGCGGTCGCCATGATCAGACCGGTGGCGATCTCGACGAGATTGCCACGCATGAGGAAGTCCTTGAAGCCCTTCATGAGGGTCTCCCTTCGGATGGGGTACAGGGGCGTGACGCGCGAACGTCACTCGCCTGACAGTGTGAACCATCCGGACTCACATTGCGCCGCAAGAGACCCCCGTGGCGCGTCCGTCAGCCCGTCGTCACGACGACGAAACCGCCCTCGGAAGCCCCGCCCGGCCCCATGCTGCGCAGGATCGTGCGGATCTCGTCCGGCTGCAGGACGACCCGGGCCACGGACTGCCCGGACGCGCCCTCGGAGGTGCCGGTGACCCGAGCGCCCGTGGCGAGCGGGGTCGCGCGACCGGCCAGGTAGACGTCGACCTCGTCATCCGTCGCGAGGTGGTCGCCGGGCAGGGCGAGGGGGAGGGTCAGCTGGGGTCCGTCACCGACCGGGTCGGTGACCGGCTCGGTGGACTCGCCGCCGGTGGCCCCGAGGACGAGCTGGAGGGCGAGGAGGATCGCGCTCACGGCGAGCAGCCGGCGCGCGAGCGAGAGCCGCCAGGCCGCCCGACGGGAGGGCCCGAAGAGGGACGGGAGGTGCTGCGCGAGACGCGAGGTGGCCATGGCCCGACGCTAGGGCCGGCCCAAGGCGTGTGGGAGTGGCGTCAGCTCGCGGTGGACGACGTCGTCGAGGCGGTCGAGCCTGTGGACGAGTCGGAGGAGGAGCTCGAGCTGGTCGCGGAGTCGCTGCTCGCGCTCGTCGACCGCGAGTCGTTGCGGTAGAAGCCGCCACCCTTGAAGACGACGCCCACGGCGTTGAACTGCTTGCGCAGACGGCCCTGGCACTGCGGGCACGTCGTCAGCGCGTCGTCGCTGAAGGACTGGACGATGTCGAAGGCGTGGCCGCAGTCGGCGCAGGCGTAGGCATAGGTAGGCATGGCCCTGCCATCATACGTCGCGGTGCCAGCCGGCCAGGCGTCCGTGGCGGGCGACCGAGCGCAGCCGGTGCTCGGCCCGCTCGCGCTGCGCGCCGGGGGTGACGACGAGCAGCCGGTCACCGGTCCACAGCCGGGTGTGCGCGTCGGGGACGAAGGTCTCCGCGCCGCGGACGACGAGGGAGACGTTGACCCCCTGCGGCAGGCGCAGCTCGTAGACCTCGACCCCGGCCAGGCGGGAGCCCTCGTGGACGGCGACGTCGAGCATCTCCGCCCCGAGCTCCTCGAGCGGCATGGCCTCGACCACGACGTCAGCGGCCCGGCCCGGCTCGGTGACCCGCAGGGCGCGGGCCACCCGCGGCATGAGCGGCGCCTGCACGAGGGTGAAGATGACGACGAGCATGAAGACGAGGTCGAAGACCCACTCGACACCCGGCACGTTGTTGGTGATCGGCACCGTCGCGAGGACGACGGGCACGGCCCCGCGCAGGCCGGCCCAGGAGAGGAAGGCCTGCTCCCGCCACGGTACGCCGAAGGGGGTGAGGGAGACGATCACCGAGAGCGGCCTGGCGACGAGGAGCAGGACCAGCCCGGCGAGGATCGCGCGGGGCACCTCGTCGACGAAGCCGGAGGGGCGGGCCAGCAGGCCGAGCATGACGAAGAGTCCGATCTGCGACAGCCAGCCGAGCGCCTGGGCGAACCCGGTCACCGACTGCCGGTGCGGCAGGTGCATGTTGCCCAGGACGAGCGCCGCGAGGTAGCAGGCGATGAAGCCCGAGGTGTGCGCCGTCGAGGCCGCCGCGTAGGCGAGCACGCCGATGCCGACGACCCCGAGGGAGAACAGGCCGGAGGTGCCTGACGCGAGCTGTCGCATGAGCTTGCCCCCGAGCCAGCCGATCGCGAGCCCGATGAGCGCGCCACCGGTGAGCTCGGCGATGGCGAGCAGCCCGATCTGCCACCACGGCTCGGCCTCCGCGGGGTCGGCCAGCTGCAGCGAGAGGGCCGTGACGAGCAGGACGACGGGGGCGTCGTTGAAGCCCGACTCGGCCTCGAGCATCCCCGACAGCCGGCGGGGCAGCGGCACGACGCGCAGGACGGAAAAGACGGCGGCGGCATCGGTCGAGGCGAGGATCGCGCCGATGAGCAGGCTGATCTGCCAGTCGGTGTGCAGGATCTCGTGCAGCGCGACGGCCACGACCGCGACAGACACGAGCACCCCGACGGTCGACAGGGCGAGGGCCGGTGCCACCGAGGCCCGGATCGAGGACCACGACGTCGTGAGGCCGCCCTCGACGAGGATGAGCACGAGCGCGCAGTAGCCGAGCACCTGCGCGGCCTGGTCGGAGTCGAAGGGGATGCCCAGGCCCTCCTGGCCGAGGGCAAGCCCGATCGCGAGGTAGAGCAGCAGGGTCGGCAGCCCGGCGCGGTTGGCCAGGCGCACGGCCGCCACGGCGACGACGAGGACGAGCGAGCCGGCGAGCAGGGCGAGCGAGAGCTCCGAGAGGTCGAAGCCGGGCGTCTGCCCGCTCGAGATCACCTCGTCGTCCCGTCGGGGGCCACGGGGCCGCACCCGAGGGCGCTCAGCACCCAGGCGACCGGCACGTCGTGCGGCTCCCGTGGCAGCGCCTCGTCGGCGAGCTCGCCGGGGTGCAGCAGCACGACGACGGGCACGTGCGGGGCGAGCATCGGCAGCACCCGGTCGTAGCAGCCGCCGCCCTGGCCCAGGCGGGTGCCGTCGCGGTCGACGGCCAACCCCGGGGCGAGCACGAGGTCGGCCCCGGTCGGTGCGTCGATGCCGAAGGGGGTCCGCCCCGGGTCGTCGAGGTCGCACCAGTCCAGCTGCATGTCGTCCAGCGTGATCGGCACGAGCACGCGGTGGCCGCGAGCCCGCAGGGCGTCGTTGACCGCGACCGTCGAGGGCTCGTGGGGGAGGGACTCGTACGACAGCACCGTCCCGGGCGTCGTGGCCGACCACCCGGCCGGCGGTGACGCCTCGAGCTGGGCGGCGATCGCGGCGCCGTCGGCGATGAGGTCACGGGTGGCGACGATCTCGCGCCGCCGCGCCCGCAGGAGGCGGCGGGTTTCCCCCTTCGATCGCGCGCCGAGTGTCATGGGACGACATCGTAAGGTGACCACCATGAGTCGCGAGGGGTGTGCGAGGGCCGTCGAGCGGATGGCTGCAGCGGGGGTGGACCAGCGGGCGATCACCGTCTTCGAGCACTACTGGGAGCAGCTGGCGGCAGGCGAGCAGGGGATGGTCCGCGAGGACACCCTCGAGCCGCTCGTCGACGTGCCCGAGCTCGCCGCCCTCGAGGTCGACGACGAGGCGCGCCGCGAGGCCCTCGCCCGGGTCGCGGTCGTCAAGCTCAACGGCGGCCTCGGGACGAGCATGGGCATGGCCGGGCCCAAGGCGGCACTCGTCGCGCGCGACGGACAGACCTTCCTCGACGTCATCGTCCGCCAGCTCATCGCCCTCGAGGAGCGCTTTGGGGCTCGGCCGCCGCTCGTGCTGCTCAACTCCTTCCGCACCCGCGAGCGCTCGCTCGAGATCCTCGAGCGGTACCCGCAGATGGCCGACCAAGCATTGCCCCTGGACTTCCTGCAAAACATGGAGCCCAAGCTCGACGCCGAGACCCTCGCCCCGGTGACGTGGGCGGAGGACCCCGACCTCGAGTGGTGCCCGCCGGGTCACGGCGACGTCTACGTCGCGCTCGCCGCCTCCGGCCTGCTCGATCGCATGCGCGCGGCCGGGATCCGCTACGCCTTCATCTCCAACTCCGACAACCTCGGCGCGACCTGCGACCCCGACATCGCGGCCTGGATGGTGGCGGAGGGCATCCCCTTCGCCGTCGAGGTCGCCGAGCGGACCCTCAACGACCGCAAGGGTGGCCACCTCGCGGTGCGCCGCAGTGACGGCCAGCTCGTCCTGCGCGAGTCGGCGATGGTCGTCGACGACGACCAGGAGCACTTCCAGGACATCCGCCGGCACCAGTGGTTCAACACCAACAACCTGTGGGTCGACCTCGACCGGCTCGACCAGCTGCTGCGCGAGCGCGACGGCGACCTCGGCCTGCCGATCATCGTCAACCGCAAGACCGTCGACCCGACCCGCCCCGACTCCACCCCCGTCATCCAGATCGAGTCGGCCATGGGCTCGGCCGTCGAGGCCTTCGAGGGCAGCGTCGCGCTGCGGGTACCGCGCTCGCGCTTCCGGCCCGTCAAGACGACCAACGAGCTGCTCCTGCTGCGCTCCGACGTCTTCGAGCTCGACGAGCGGTGGCGCGTCGTCTCTACCATCGACCGCGGCGACCCGACGGTGCGGCTCGACCCGACGTACAAGCTCATCCACGACTTCGACGCCCGCTTCCCGCAGGGGGTGCCGTCGCTGCGCGAGTGCACCTCGCTGCAGGTGACCGGTGACGTCACCTTCGGCGCGGACGTGCGCGCCGTCGGCGACGTCGAGGTCGTCGCCACCGAGCCGGCGACCCTGCCGGAGGGGGCCCGTCTCGAGGGGCGGGTCGAGCTGCCCCGGTGAGGCGCCGGCGCGGGGTCGTGCTCACCGGCGCCACCGTGCACGGCGAGAGGATCTCCCTTCGTCCGCTCGTGCGTGGTGACCGTGACGAGTTCATCGCACTGCGCCGCCGCAATGCCGACTGGCTGACGCCGTGGGACCCCACGACGCCACCGGGCGGGGTGCCGCGGCGCGACATCGCCGCCGACTTCCGCGGGTACGTGCGGGCCCTGGACGCCGAGGCGAGGTCCGGCACCGGGCTCACCCTGGCGATCGTCGTCGACTCCGCGATCGTCGGTCTCGTCGCGGCGAGCAGCATCGTCGAGGGCGCGCTGCGCTCCGCGAGCATCGGCTACTGGGTCGGGCGCGAGGTCGCCGGCCGAGGCATCGCGCCGACGGCCGTGGCGATACTCGCCGACCACCTCATGGACCCGCAGGGCCGGGCACTGCACCGGGTGCAGCTGGAGATCCGCCCCGACAACGCGCCGAGCCTGGCCGTCGCGGCCAAGCTCGGCCTGCGCGAGGAGGGGCTGCGGCGTGCCTACCTGCACATCGACGGCGCCTGGCGCGACCACCGCAGCTTCGCCGTCGTCACCGACGAGCTGGGTCCCGGAGGGCTGCGAGCACGTCTGTCACACCAACATCAGGCGTCACGTGCGCGACACACCGACCAGCCTGCACCACCCTGACGACGTGACTGCCTAGCGTTGGGTCCGTGCAGCCGAGCAGCCTCATCTTCGTCCTCGTCGTGGCGATCTGGGCTGTCTACCTCCTCCAGTACTGGATCAAGCGCCGCGACCACCTCTCCACCGTGCGATCCGTCGACCGCTTCTCCGCCGCGATGCGGGTGCTCGACGACCACCGACTGCGTCGTGAGGCCACCGAGCCCACGCCGCGCTCCTACGCCGTGACCCCGGCGCGCACTGCGCGCCCCGAGGTGACCGTCAAGCACGCCGGGGCCCCCGCCCGGGCCCGCATGGTCGAGCCCGTCGTCGGTGCGCCGCGTCGGGTCCGCGGTCTGGTGCTGCTGACGATGCTCGTGCTGCTGCCCGTCGTCACCCTCGTCGCTGCCTTCGGCCCGCTGACCTGGTGGGTCGCCCTCGCCTGGCTCGTCGGGACCGTCGCTGCCTTCGGCTGGCTGCGACAGGCGGTGCAGGCCGAGCGCGAGGCGCGCGGTCGTGCCCGGGCGCAGGAGCGTCGGACCGCCACCGCCACCGCTCCCACCCCGCGTCGGGCCGAGCCCGCCGCGCGCGAGGCGTCGCCCGCCCCGCGCCGGCGTGCCGAGCGGATCTACGACGTCGCGGCTCCCGCGGTCGCTGCAGCGGCTGCCGCCGAGATGGACGAGGTCGAGGAGCCCATCGCCACCACCCCGGAGCCCGGCACCTGGGAGCCCACCCCGGTCCCGCGGCCCGTCTACACGATGAAGGCCGCCGCCCGACGGGAGCCCGCCCCGGCTCCGACCGCTGCGCCGGCCGCCGACGACGAGACCCCGCAGGTCATCGACGTCGAGGACGACGACCTGCCGGCCATCGCCGGCTGGGGCTGACCGACTAGACGTCGAAGGGGGACTCGCCCGGCTCGATGCTCGAGCGGGCGGTGTCCTGCGCGATGTCCTCCCGGATCTCGGAGCGCTCCTGCGGGTCGGCGAGGTCCGCGGGCTCATTGACGTCCTCGGGCACCGGGTCGAGCAGGTTGTGCCCCACCGCGTTGAGCACCGCGACGAGCGGCACGGCGACGAGGGCGCCGATGACACCACCGACGACGATGCCCGTCGCGATGCCGAGGATGACCGCGAGCGGGTGGACGCGCACGGCCCGGCCGAGGAGCAGCGGCTGCAGCAGGTGGGACTCCACCTGCTGCACGGCGATGACGATGCCGAGCATGATGAGCGCCGTGATCGGGCCCTTGGCGACGAAAGCGAGGGCGACCGCGACGAAGCCGGACATCAGGGCGCCGACGATCGGGATGAAGGCACCGATGAAGACGAGCAGGGCGATGCCTGAGGCGAAGGGGACGCCGAGGCCGAAGGCGCCCAGCCCGATGCCGAGGGCGTCGGTGCCCGCGACAAGGATCGTCGCGCGGGTGAAGGCCTTGAGCTGGTTCCACGCGATCGCCCCGGAGGAGAGGACCTTGGCACGGGCACCGCGGGGAAAGAGGCGTACGACCCACGCCCAGATGCCCGCGCCGTCGTAAAGGAAGAAGAAGAGCGAGAACATCGCCAGGAAGAAGCCGGTGAGCAGCTGCCCGACCGTCAGCCCCGCTTGGGCGGCGCGTGAGGAGAGGGCGTCACCCTCGGTGAGCTGGCTCCACGTCTCGGAGACCCATGTCGTGATCTGGCCCTCGGTCAGGCCGAAGGTGTTGACCGCCCAGCGGCGCGACTCGTCGACGCCCTGGCTCACCTGGCTGACGATGTCGTCGAGCTGGGAGGCGAACTGGTTGCCGACGAAGCTGAAGAGACCGACGAGCACCGCGAGCGTGCCGAGCACCGTCACCCCGGCGGCCAGGCCGCGCGGCAGGACGGCGCGCAGGCGCTGGAAGGCCGGCTCGAGCAGCGCCGCGAGCAGCAGGGCGATGATGACGGGGAAGACGACCTCGGAGAGCTTCGAGATGAGCCACAGCAGGGCGATGATGCCGACGCCGATGACGAGGGAGCGCCACACCCACTCCGAGGCGGCCCTGAAGGCCGGCGGCACCGCCCCGCTGCCGCCCGCACCGGGAGGGGTCGTCTGGATGACGATCTGTCGCTCCTGCGGAGGTGGTGCCGGCAGCTGGGGCAGCTGCGGCAGCCGGCGGGGGAGACGGGGCAACCGGACCCCCTTCGGGCGGCGCTTGTCGCTCATGCACGTCCTTCGGGTCGGGTCTGTCGACTGTAACCGCACGGATTGTGGCGACGCGTCATCACGGTGTTATGGTTACCGACGTTCTCGGGGCTGTGGCGCAGTTGGTAGCGCGTCTCGTTCGCAATGAGAAGGTCAGGGGTTCGAATCCCCTCAGCTCCACCACCGAAGGCCCCCGGCACCACGCCGGGGGCCTTCGTCGTTCTTGGGGTGCATCACGACTGTGCCCGGCCATCGGCGGGGGAGTTGGTACCCCGGCGGTACCTCCACTCGGCATTGAGCCGCTCGAGGCCCGCCCGATCGGCCCCCGTGCCCTAACTCTGTGGCTGTCAGTCGGCGCTGGCCGGGTATCCGTCAGGCCAGCTCATGCGGTAGTCGTCGGCCGCAGCGTGTGTGTTGAATTCGATGACGGACACGTTGTGCTCGGTGAGGGCGTCAAGGACCGACTGTGGATGGACTCGGAAGAACTCCCGTCGGTGGTTGACCTTGTTCAGTCGCTGACGGGCGAATTCGCGGTGAAGCATCGCCTCGATCGTGACCGCGTCGTCGCTGAAGAACAATGCATGCACATCGAAGTTGAACGGCACGGACGCATCGCCTAGCTCGCGGATGCGTTCCTCGGGTTGGAGGCGCCGAGTCATGCCGATCTTGACGACGCCTTCACCAAAGGCGCCGATGTTGGAGATGACGTAGACATACCCGGCTCGGATGTTGGCCGCACGGTAGTCCGCCGCGGCGATCTCCGCGTCAATGCGGTCGAGTTCTGCTTGAAGCGACTCCGCGCTGGTGGTGTCGCCGGAGTCCCGCAGGCGCTGGATGGAGTTGAGGTAGTGGCCGCGCTCCTTTGCCAGGCGGTCCTTCTCACGCTGGATTTCGGCCTCAAGGGCGCGCTGCTCTCGGAGTTCTGCACGACGCTCGCGCTCTTGCTGCCGGTCGGCAGCCTTTGCCTGCTCATGACGGGCCGCAAGCTCAAGCTCCCGGAGGCGGAGTCGGTGGTATTGGTCGGTGACTGCGAGGTCGATCATCTGCCCCTGTTTGGCGATCTGCTCTCGGGCTGTGGACAGGCGCTTCTGCGCCGAGGTGAGGTTGCCGGCCTTCACCGTCTTGACGGCGTTCTCTGCCTCGGCGTTGTAGGCACGCAGCATGATGCGACTCATCTGGTTGACGAAGGTTTTTCCCTTGGCGAGAGAGTTGTTGAAGGTGAAGTTCGGCGCGGCGGTGATCGCAGAACCGATCTTGTTCGTCTGTCGGATGTCAGAGCGCAGAGCCTCGAGCTCGGTGGCCAGTGCGGCTGAGGCCTCCGCCGGATGCTCGAAGTCGAAGAGGCCGACCTCCTCCAGGATTAGACGATCGCGGTTGACGATGACCTGCCGTTCGAGGTCGTTGACCTGCCGCTGCAGTTGGGCCACCTGCTGTCTTACAGCTTCCTCGGTCTGTCTCTGCGCTTCGATGCGCTGCTCCCGCGCGGCAACGTCGAGCGCACCCAACTCCGCCAGCAGTCGCTCACACTGCTCCAGGGAGCCCAAGAGCCGCTGGTTCTCGACCTGAAGCTCGTGTGCCACACGCTTGGCGTTGAAGGTCGTGATCTTTTCGTTGGGAGTCCACCCGGTTCCACCTTGCGTTGGCCCACTGGGAACGCGTGGTGTCTGAGCCTCTACGGGTGGGGGTGTGGTCGCGCCTTCTGAAGAAGACGCGACCGCGGTAGACGACTCGGCGGGAAACCCTGCCTCGGTGGGCGGCATGTGAGCTGTGGGTTCAGGGGCCGAAGGCAGAGGGTCAATGGACATCTCGCCGCCTGTGCTGACGTGCTCCGTCCAGCGGCTGCCGTCCCAATACCGATGCTGAAACTTCCGCATGGGGTCCGGATACCAGCCCGCTTGTGAACCGTTCGCCATTGCTCTCGCCTCCCGCAGGTCACGCTACCGAGCGAGGGGGACAACGTCGGTCGTAGAGCCGGGCTCGGTCGTGTCCCCGTGCCAGCATGGCGAGCATGGACCAGCGCGCCCTCACCTAAGCCGCTGTCGGGTGCACGCGCACGGGCGTGGCGCCGGGCGGGTTCGCGGAGCTGCGCCGCAGCCGTCGGGTCGGATCGGGGCTGGCGGACTTCGAGCGGGCCGCCGATGCCCTGCTGACGTGGCAGATGCACCGTCGAGCCACGGCATCGCACGAGCGGGTCGAGACCGGAGCGGTCGCCGAGCTGCGCCTGGGCGTGGGGCGGCTGGGCCTGCGGGCGCCGGTGCGGGTCGTGGACGTGGTCGACGAGCCCACCCGTCGCGGCTTCGCCTACGGCACCCTCCCCGGGCACCCTGAGGGCGGCGAGGAGTCGTTCGTCGTGGAGCTGGGCGAAACGGGCGACGTCACCCTCACCATCACCGCCGTCTCCCGTCCGTCGTCCCGTCTGGCCCGCCTCGCGGGACAGGTGGGGCGGCGCGTCCAGTCGCGGATCACCGACCGCTACCTGTCGGCGCTCGCCGACGACGAGGGGTGACGGGCTCCCCTTCGCCAGTAGCGTCGGTCCATGGCACCCACGCCCCGCCTCGTCACCTACTCGATAAACATCTCGCTCGACGGCTACTTCGTCGGGCCCGACGGCGCTTCGACTGGTCGGAGCCGGACGAAGAGGTCTTCGCGGCCCATACCGACGAGCTGCGGGGGGGTCGGCGTGCGCCACCGGCCGAAGGGAGCCCGCCGCCACCGACGAGGTGGGCGCCGACCGACAGGCCGCCGGGCCGCGCAGGCCCAGGCTGCGGCACGGGCGCAGCGCACCACACCCCTGCCCGGTACGACCATGGCTGACAACTACTCGGCCGGCGGGCCGGTGATCGGGCGGCCCCCGGGCGTGCGTGGCCACGCATTGGGGATGCACCCGCCGAGCACGAGGGTCTGCTGGACCATGACGGGCGCGGGTCGGCCCCGGCCCGGGCAGCGCTCGTGGCCGCGGCCGAGCGCGTGGCCCACCTCGTGGTTGATGAGGTAGGCGCGGTAGGTGTGCAGGTTGGGCACGTGGGGGACCCCGATGTACCAGCGGTCGAGGTTGAGCCAGATGACCGAGCCGGCCCGGCAGGAGGTGTAGCCGTCGGTGTCGGCACCGGCGGCGCCGCAGGCGCGGTCGACCGTGCGCGGGGTGGCCAGGCGGATCGTCACGTCGGGCTCGTGGCGCACGATCCGCTGGAAGCGCCAGTGGCCGCCGCGCGTCCAGCCCCGCTCGTGGCGCAGGGTCCGGTCGATCGTGGCGGCGAACTCGCTCGTCGTCACGCCCGAGCCGCGCTCGACCTCGACGCGGTAGGTGACGAGCTGGCCGGTGCTGCGACCGCGCACCGGGGTGCCGGTCGGGCTGCGGGAGAAGTCTCCGGTGGAGCGGTAGTCGGGCAGCGTCGGACGCGCCGAGGTCGTCGGCGAGGGCGCCGCCGTCGTGGTGGCGGTCGTCGTGCTGGTGCTCACCGGGCTCACCTGCGTCGTCGGCTCACCGTCGCCATGGGCCGCCCTGACCCCCACGACGACGACGCAGACGGTGAGGGCGGCGAGTGCCGCGGCGGCGACCCGGCGACGGCGGAGGGACATGACGGGTCAGCCCGCGTGGGCGAGCAGCCAGTCGCGCAGCCGCAGCGTCGAGAGGCAGTCGTACTCGTTGTACTGCCGCAGGTCCTCGAGGCGCTCGGCGGCCGTGGTCGCGTCGCCGGCCGCGACCGCCTCGCGGTATCGCTGGTACTCGATGATCGAGTCACCGCCGGCGGTCACGCCGGAGTCGTCGCGCAGCTCGTCGCCCATGTAGAGCGGCTCGAGCCGCTTGATGGAGTAGGAACGCGAGCCGATGCGCACGGCCGACTTGACCGCGGCGTAGAGGTCGACGAAGACGTCGCCGTCGAGGATCTCGGCGACCTCCGCCTCGCGGACGGCGTGCCGGGCGGCGAGCCGGGCGAGGGCAGCCCGCTCGTAGCCGGAGTAGTGGTAGACGTGCAGGTCGGGCCAGCGCTCGAGCCGGGCGCGCAGCCAGTCGACGAAGCCGATGAGCGCTGCCCGCTCCTGCTCGCGGTCGTGGGCCCAGAAGGGGACGAAGTCGCCGCTCGCGGTCAGCGAGCCGAAGAGGTACTCCAGGCCCTGGTCGGTCGCTGAGTCGCCGCGCCACACCGGGTCGCCCTCGAAGTCGAAGAAGACGTCACCCTCGCTGGGGGCGGGCAGGTCGGCGAGGCGCTCGGGGGCGAAGACCTCGTAGGGCAGGGGTGCCTCGGGCGTCGGCTCGACGATCTGCAGGCGGGCCTGGCTGCGCAGGGTCGCCAGCTGCTCGGGGTCGATGCCCTCGACCGGCTCGGTGCGCCCGGCGAGGGCAGTCACCGTCGTCACGCCGGCGTCGAGCAGCCGGGCGCGGGTCGTCGCGCGGACCCCCGCGGTCAGACCGACGTCCTCGCGGACGGCGAGCTCGGCCCGGCAGGCGTCGCAAAACAGGCAGGCCCGCCACCGCGGGTCGCCCCACACGACCGGCCCCGTTTCGGCGGCGTGCGTGTCGAGCACCTCGAGGAGGCGGGTGTGGACCGTGGCGAGCTCGTCGGCGAGGTCCTCGCGCGGGATGTCGACCTCGCTGCCGTCACCGAGGATGAGGCGGACGAAGGGAGCGACCCCCACCCCCGCGTCGGCGAGGGCCCGGGCGTAGGCGGCCACCTGCAGCTGGGCGTGCTGGTGGGCTCGGCGGGCGAGCTTGGTCTCGGCGACGACCCACAGGTCGTCGGGCCCGCGCAGCAGGTGGTCGGCACGACCGACGAAGCGCTCCCCGCGCACGGCGGCCTGGTGGACGAGACGCGTCGCGGGGTCGCGCAGGACGGTGAGCACCTCGTCGGGGCCGAGGCGGCGGGCGTCGACGACCCCGGCGCCGACCTGCGCGCTCAGGGCGGCGGTGACCTCCTGCTCGTACTCGCGGCCGAGGTCGCCGAAGCGCTCACGGACCGGGTCGACGGTGGCGACGACCGGCTCGCGTCGCCCGAGACGCACGTCGAGGTCGACGAGCAGGCCGTACTCGCACTCTCGTCCGTGGCGCAGGTCGCCCGCGGTGATGACCGCGGCCTGCGGTGCGCCGTCGACGAGGGGGAGGTCCATGCCCCCGAGGGTACGAGGGGTGACTGACACGCGTGCCTCCGCTACACCCAGCTGGGGAACCACATGCGCCAGCGCCAGTGGTCGTAGGGGATGACCTGCGCGGTCCAGATCGGCCAGTAGAAGGCGAAGTTGGCCAGGACGAGGAGCAAGTAGGCCCCGACGACGAGCTGGCCGATGCGGCGGCGGCGCGCGTCGGCGCCCGGTGGGCCGAGGGCCAGGCCGAGCACGAAGACGACCGCGAGGACCACCCAGGGCTCGAAGGCGATCGTGTAGAAGGTGAAGATCGTGCGGTGCTGGAGGAAGAACCACGGCAGCCACCCGCCGACGAAGCCGGCGAGGACCGCCCCGGCGCGCCAATCGCGCTTGAAGGCCCAGTGGTAGACGAGGAAGAAGAGGGCCGCCGTCGCAAGCCACCAGATCGAGACGGATCCGAGCGAGGTGATCGCCTTGGAGCACTTCTCGACGTCGCAGCCGGTCATGCCCTGGGTCGGCGACTCGTAGAAGAAGGACGTCGGG
This sequence comes from Janibacter hoylei PVAS-1, assembly GCF_004025845.1. Taxonomy (NCBI): domain Bacteria; kingdom Bacillati; phylum Actinomycetota; class Actinomycetes; order Micrococcales; family Intrasporangiaceae; genus Janibacter; species Janibacter hoylei. The sequence goes on along the minus strand of NZ_PIPF01000010.1, from coordinate 109,478 downwards.
CGGGACTGGACCATCCACGACCACGGGTTGGAGTCGTAGGTGTGCGGCTTGGTCAGGCCGTCGTGGAAGTCGAGGACCACGACGTGGTACTCCCACAGCGACCGCAGCGCCGGCGGCAGCCACTGCACGCCCTGCTCGGGGTTGTCCACCGCCCAGGTGCGGTTGTAGCCGATGTCGGTGCGGAACCACTGGACCCACGACGCGAGGTAGGTGGCGAGGACGACGGCCGTCATCGACAGGCCGGCCCACACCCCGTCCTTGCCGATGCCGGCGATGATCCAGTGGCGGGCGCCCGCCGCCCTGCGTGCCCCGATGTCCCAGAAGACGATCATCAGGCCGAAGGCGGCGAAGAAGTACAGGCCGGACCACTTCGTGCCGCAGGCCAGCCCGAGGCAGATGGCGGCGACGAGGCGCCACGGGCGCCACAGCAGCCACGGGCCGGTGGCGAAGCTCGCGGGGAGACGGGCGGCCTTGGCCGCCAGTCGCTCCCGCCCCCGGTCGCGGTCGATGAGGAGCGCGCCGAAGGCGGCCAGCGCGAAGAACATGAGGATGATGTCGAGCAGGCCGGTGCGGGAGTGGACGAAGTGGTGCCCCTCGAAGGCCATGAGGAAGGAGGCGATGGCCCCGAGCCAGCTCGAGCGGAAGAGGCGGCGGGCGATCCGGCCGACCATGAGGATCGAGATCGTCCCGAGCAGCGCCACGGAGAAGCGCCACCCGAAGCTCGACGTCGAGCCGAAGACCCACTCGCCGAAGGCGATGACCCACTTGCCGACCGGCGGGTGGACGACCATGTCGCCCTCGGTCGTGTTGAAGACGGCCGTCGTGCCGTGGGTGAAGAGCGGGTCGACCTGCTCGCCGTCGCCGTTCCACTGCATCTCGACGCCGTGGTCGAGCATCGAGACGCCCTGCTTGACGTAGTACGTCTCGTCGAAGACCAGCTGGTGGGGGCGGTCGAGGGCCCAGAAGCGGAGGAGGCCGCCGATGGCGGCGAAGAGGAGCGGGCCGGCCCAGCCCCACAGCGTCTCGGTGGGCCGGAAGCCGAGCAGGCGTTCGCGCAGCTGCTGCCCCCGGTCCATGGGCGTCATCGTAGGCGAGCGAGCAGGGCTGGGATGATGGAGCCATGCCACTCGTCCTCGCCGCCACACCCATCGGAGACCCGCGCGACGCCAGCCCCCGCCTGCGCGAGGAGCTCGCCGGGGCCGATGTCGTGGCCGCCGAGGACACCCGGCGGCTGCGCGCCCTCGCCGCGAAGCTCGACGTCACCCTGCCCGAGCGAGTCGTCAGCTACCACGAGCACAACGAGGCGGCCCGCACCGCAGACCTCCTCGAGTCCGTGACGAAGGGGGAGCGGGTCGTCCTCGTCACCGACGCCGGCATGCCGTCGGTGTCGGACCCGGGCTACCGCTTCGTCCGCGCGTGCATCGACGTCGACGAGCAGGTGACGTGCGTGCCCGGACCGAGTGCCGTGCTCATGGCGCTGGCCGTGTCGGGGCTGCCCGTCGACCGCTTCACCTTCGAGGGGTTCCTGCCGCGCAAGGGCGGTGAGCGCCGTCGCCTCCTCGAGGAGGTCGCGCAGGAGCGGCGCACGATGGTCTTCTTCGAGGCGCCCCACCGCATCGCCGCCTCCCTCGAGGCGATGGCCGAGGTGCTCGGCGCCGACCGCCCGGCGGCGGTCTGCCGCGAGCTGACCAAGACGTGGGAGGAGGTGCGGCGCGGCGGGCTCACCGAGCTCGCCGGATGGGCCGCCGAGGGGGTCAAGGGTGAGATCACCATCGTCGTCGGCGGGGCCGAGCGCACGAGCATCTCCATCGAGGACGCGGTCGCCGAGGTGCTCTCCCGCCAGGACCGCGGGGCCCGGCTCAAGGACGTCTGCGCGGCCGTCGCGACCTCCACCGGCCACTCCAAGAAGGCGCTCTACGACGCCGTCGTCGACCACCGCAGGTCCCTCTCAGACTGAGGTGGGACAATCCCGGCCATGACCGAGCCGATGCCTGAGTCCGGCACCGACCTGCCCGTCGACACCGAGACCGCGGAGACCTCTGCCCAAGCGGCCGACGCCGCCGGCGAAGCCGCCGCCGGAGCCCGCGAGGCACACGCCGAGCACGGCGCCCGCCCCGGCACCGAGCGCACCGTCGTGCACCTGCTGCGCCACGGCGAGGTCGACAACCCGCACAAGGTCCTCTATGGCCGCCTGCCCGACTACCACCTGTCGGCGCTGGGCCGCGAGATGGCCGAGGCCGTCGCCGAGCACCTCGCCGACGCCGACCTCGGTCTCGTCGTGCACAGCCCCCTCGAGCGCACCGCCGAGACCGCGGCCCCGACGCTCGAGCGCCACGGACTCACCGCGATCGTGGACCCGCGGGTCATCGAGGCGGGCAACAAGTTCGAAGGGCGGCGCTTCCGCAAGCGGCTGCTCCTCGACCCGCGCCGCTGGTGGTGGCTGCGTGACCCCACGAAGCCGACCTGGGGCGAGCCCTACCGCGTCATCGGCAAGCGGATGATGGCCGCCATCGAGGACGCCCGTGACCACGCCCGCGGCCGTGAGGTGCTCATCGTCAGCCACCAGCTGCCGATCTGGACCATCCGCAGCGTCCTCGAGCAGCGCAACCTCTGGCACGACCCGCGCCGGCGCCAGTGCAACCTGGCCTCCCTCACCTCGGTGACCTTCACCGGCGACGAGGTCACCGACGTCACCTACAGCGAACCGGCGGCGCACCTCTACGCCCACGCCGCCACGACCCCCGGAGCCTGACCCCCCTTCGATGAGACACCACCGACTGACCCGCACCCTCGTCGCCGCGGTGAGCGCCCTCGCGCTCGCCGGCGGGGTCGCCGCCTGCGGTGAGTCCGCCTCCGAGAAGGCGGCCAAGGAGGTCGGCTCGCGCAACGGCGACGGGTCGATGACCCTCTTCGCCCCCGACGAGCGGGGCGAGCCGGTGCAGCTCGCCGGCGACACGATCGACGGCGCGACCTGGGACAGCGCCGACCAGCGCGGCAAGGTCGTCGTCGTCAACCTCTGGGCCAGCTGGTGCGGCCCGTGCGCCAAGGAGGCCCCCCACCTCGTCGAGGCCTTCGACGAGACGAAGGGGGAGGACGTCGAGTTCGTCGGGATCAACTACCGCGAGTCCTCCAAGGAGACCGGTCGCGCCCAGGGCGAGGAGTGGGGCTTCACCTGGCCCTCCGTCTACGACAAGTCGGGCAAGACCGCCATCGACATGCAAGGCAAGATGACGACCCAGCCGTCGACCGCGATCCTCGACCGCGACGGGCGGATCGCCGCCGTCGTCCTCGGCCCGGTGACCACCCAGACCCTCGTCGGCGCCGTCGAGGACACCCTGGCCGAGAGCGACTGATGCTCAGCGACCAGATCGCCGACGGTGCCCTGCCGCTGGCCGTGCTCGTCGCCGCGCTCGCGGGTCTCGTCTCCTTCGCGACGCCGTGCGTGCTGCCGCTCGTGCCCGGCTACCTCGGCTACGTCACCGGGCTGTCCGACGTCGCGCTCGAGCGGCGCAGCCGTGGCCGGATGGTGCTCGGCACGCTGCTCTTCATCCTCGGCTTCACCGCCGTCTTCATCCTGCTGTCGATGTTCGTCGCCGGCATCGGCCAGGCCCTCGGCGAGCACCGCGAGCTGCTCATGCGCATCGGCGGTGTGCTCGTCATCCTCATGGCCTTCGTCTTCCTCGGCGCCGGGTCGCAGCGCACCTGGCGCCTGCCCGTGCGGCCCGCCGCCGGCCTCGCCGGGGCGCCGGTCCTCGGCGCGGTCTTCGGCCTGGGCTGGGCCCCGTGCATGGGCCCGACCCTCGCGGCCGTGCTCACCCTCAACCTCGCCGGCGACGCGTCGACGACCCGAGCCGTCGTGCTCGCCGTCGCCTACTGCCTGGGGCTGGGCCTGCCCTTCGTCCTCATCGCGGCGGCCTACGAGCGGTGGGCTCCGGTCTCGGCCTGGCTGCGCCGACGCCAGCGGGCCATCCAGGTCACCGGCGCCGTCCTGCTCATCATCGTCGGCCTGCTGCTGCTCACCGGCGCGTGGGACGCGCTCACCCAGTGGCTGCAGACCCGCCTGCTCAGCGACATGGAGGTCTTCATCTGATGGCCCGCGAGACCCGGCCCGAGGTGACCCAGCCACGCCTGGGCGTCGTCGGCTACCTGCGATGGGCCTGGCGGCAGCTGACCAGCATGCGCACGGCGCTCTTCCTCCTCCTGCTGCTGGCCGTCGGTGCCGTGCCGGGGTCGGTCTTCCCCCAGCGCAGCATCGACCCCGCCCGCACCGCCGACTGGATCGCCCGCCACGAGACGACCGGCCCCTGGCTCGACAAGCTCGGCGCCTTCGAGGTCTACAGCTCGCCGTGGTTCTCCGCGATCTACCTGCTGCTCTTCATCTCGCTCATCGGCTGCATCGTCCCCCGCACCGGCGTCCACTGGCGGGCGCTGCGCAGCAAGCCGCCGCGCGCCCCCAAGCGTCTGGCGCGCCTGGAGGCCCACGCCTCCGGCGAGCTCGCGGGCGACCTGGCGTCGGCCCGTGAGGCGGCGACCCGGGTGCTGCGCCGGCGGCGCTTCCGCGTCGCGAGCCACGACGACGTCTCCGTCTCCGCGGAGAAGGGCTACGCCAAGGAGACGGGCAACCTCGTCTTCCACACCGCGCTCGTCACCCTGATCATCGGCGTCGCCGTCGGCCACCTGTGGGGCTGGAAGGCCGACGTCGTCGTCCCCTCGGGCGACTCCTTCGTCAACACGGTGACCCGCTACGACACCTTCGCCCCCGGCCCGCTCGTCGACGAGTCCTCGCTGTCTCCCTTCGCCATCGAGGTCGAGGAGATGACCGCCGACTTCAACGACCGAGAGCCGACGGCGCAGACCTTCGGCCAGCCGCGCGACTTCGAGGCCCACGTCAAGGTCACCGAGGCCGACGGCAATGCCTTCACCGACAGCGTCAAGGTCAACCACCCTCTGGAGATGCAGGACGCGACCGTCTTCCTCCTCGGCAACGGCTACGCGCCCGTCGTGACCGTCAAGGACGACGACGGCAAGGTCCTCTACCAGGGGGCCACCCCCTTCCTCGCGCAGGACGGCAACTACCGCTCGACCGGCGCGATCAAGGTCGGGGCGGCCTCGCCCGAGCAGTTCGGCTTCGTCGGCCTCTTCCTGCCGACCGCCTACATCGACCCCGACCAGGGACCGATCTCGGTCTTCCCCGACACCAAGAGCCCCGCGCTCGCGATGAGCATGTACACCGGCGAGCTCTTCCCCGACGGGCGCCCGCAGTCGGTCTTCACGCTCGACACCGCGTCGATGACCAAGGTCGAGACGGCCGACGGCTCCGACCAGATGCGGCTGTGGCTCACCCCCGGCGAAGGGGCGAAGCTGCCCGGCGACCGCGGCACCATCACCTTCGACGGGGTCGAGCGCTTCGCCGGATTTTCGGTCCGGCACGACCCGGGCAAGGGGCTGACCCTGTGGTCGGCGCTCTTCGCCCTCGCCGGGCTCATCGCGACGCTGACGATCAAGCGCCGCCGAGTCTTCGTGCGACTCGTCCAGGAGGGCGACGTCGTGAGGGTCGACGTCGGCGGCATGAGCAAGGACGACGACGAGGGCCTCCTCGAGGTCGTCGAGGAGATCCGCGACGAGCTCGTGGGACAATCGAGGACATCATGACGAACGAGATGCTGGCCCAGTACGCCAACTACGCGCTGGCCTCGGCCGCGCTGGTCATCACCATGGCCATGCTCTGCTACGCCTTCTACCTCTCGCAGGCCGTGCCCGTGCGCGACCAGGCCGAGGTCGAGGCCAAGGTGCCCGCGACCGTCGGCGGCGGCGAGGGTGACGCCACGGCCGAAGGGGGCGCCGCCCCCGCCGCCGAGCCCGCCGAGACCTCCGCGCGGGCCCGCAAGGCCGCCGGCATCGCCGGCTCGATGTCCTGGCTCGGTGCCTTCTTCCTGCTCGTCTCCTTCGCCTGCCGCGGCTTCGCCGTCGAGCGCTTCCCGCTGGGCAACCTCTTCGAGTTCAGCGTTGCGGGAGCCTTCTTCGCCATGGCGACCTTCGCCGTCGCGGGGCTGCGCCGCGACCTGCGCTGGCTCGGCGTCTTCGTCACCGCCTTCGTCGTCTTGCTGCTCATGGTCGCCTCGACCGCCTGGTACGTCGAGGCCGACGAGGTCGTGCCCTCGCTGAAGTCCTACTGGCTGCCGATCCACGTGACCGTCGCGACCCTGTCGGTCGGCATCTTCGTCGTCGGGGCCATCATCAGCGCGCTCTACCTCATGAGCGACCGGGGGGTCGGGAGCGAGCGCTTCTGGCGCAAGCTGCCGCCGGCCGCGACGCTCGAAAAGCTGTCGTACTCCCTGCACATCATCGGCTTCCCGCTGTGGACCTTCACGCTCATCGCGGGCGCGATCTGGGCCCGCGAGGCCTGGGGGGCCTACTGGAACTGGGACCCCAAGGAGGTGTGGACCTTCGTCATCTGGACGGTCTACGCCGCCTACCTGCACGCCCGCGCGACGAAGAACACCTCGCGCCGCACCGCGAACTGGATCGCCGTCGCCGGCTTCGTGTGCATCGTCATCAACTACACGGTCGTGAACTTCTACTTCATCGGCCAGCACAGCTACGCGCAGTGAGGTTCTGAGTACCCGTGGTCCGTTACACCCTGCTCCGCATGCTGATCTTCTTCGGCTGCCTCTCGCTGCTGTGGCTCGTCGGCCTGCGCGAGCCCAACGAGCTGCCCTGGCTCGTCGTCATCGCGGCCCTGCTGTCGATGGTCGTCTCGGCGATCGTGCTGCGGCCCTTCCGCGCGGAGATGATCGAGCAGATCCAGGCGCGCCAGGAGGCCAAGGCGCGAGCCCGCTCGGAGCGCCCCGACTCCGACGAGGCCGTCGAGGACGCTGCGCGCGAGCGGGAGTCGGCGCCCGAGGGCGAGGAGCCCGAGACCTTCCGCTGAGGTGTGAGCGCTCGACTCGCCGGGGTCTCAGCGCGCGAGCGGCGCGAAGAGCCAGACCGCCCACATGAGCTCGGCGAAGCCGGTGAGGGCCAGCGCCGGGATGAGCTCCTTGCCCGTCGCTCCGCCGCGCACGGCCTGGATGCCGGGCCACGCGATGACCAGCCCGATGAGGCCGATCGGGGCCCACGGTCGCCAGATCGCCATGAGCAGGGTGCACACGACGGTGACGGCGAAGAGCCCGAGGTAGAGCTGCCGGGTGCGCGCGTCGCCGAGGCGCACGGCGAGCGTCGTCTTGCCGGTCACCGAGTCGGTGGGGATGTCGCGCAGGTTGTTGGCGACGAGGATCGCGCTGGCGAGCGAGCCGACCGCGATCGCGCCGAGCACACCGACCGCGGTGATGCCACCGATCTGGGTGAACTGCGTGCCGAGCGTGGCGACCAGCCCGAAGAAGACGAAGACGTAGACCTCGCCGAGGCCCCGGTAGCCGTAGGGGTTGTCGCCGCCGGTGTAGCGCCACGCGGCGAGGATCGCCAGCGCGCCGATCGGCAGGAGGATCCACGCCTGGCTCAGCGCGACGAGCGCGAAGCCGGCGAAGGCGCCGAGCCCGAAGAAGGAGAAGGCCGCGATCTTGACGTTGTCAGGGTTGGCCAGGCGCTGCCCGACGAGCCGCACCGGGCCGACGCGCTCCTCGTCGGTCCCGCGGATGCCGTCGCTGTAGTCGTTGGCGTAGTTGACGCCGATCTGCAGGCAGCACGAGACGATGAGCGCCAGCAGTGCGAGGCCGAGGTTGGCCCCCTTCGTCCCCTCCTCGAGATCACGGTTGGCCGCTGCCGCAGCGGTACCGACGATGACGGGGGCGAGTGCTGCGGGGAGGGTTCGCGGACGGGCGCCGGCGACCCACTGCTTGATGGTGGCCACGAGAGGCGATCTTACGAGGCGCTCAGCCCCCGACCAGACGCGCCACGGCGGCCCGGTCCGGCTTGCCCGGCCCGCGCATCGGCAGCTCGGGCACGACGACGACGCGGCGGGGGAGCGCGGCGGCCTCGAGGTGGGGCCGCAGCATCTCGCGGATCTCGGCGACCCCGGCGTCCGGGACCGGCCCGGGCGGCGGTCCGCCCGGCGAGGTGACCGCCGCCAGCGCGACGGCCTGGCCCCACTCGAGGTCGGGGACGCCGACGACGACCGCCTCGGTCACGGCGGGCACGTGGGCGAGGACGGCCTCCTCGACGACGCGCGGCGCGACCTTGAGGCCGCCGGTGTTGATGAGGTCGTCGGCGCGGCCGGTGACGCTCACCCGGCCCCGGCCGTCGACGGAGCCGAGGTCGCCGGTGCGAAACCAGCGCTGGCCCCCTTCGTCACGGAAGGCTCCGGTCTCGACCCCGAGGTAGCCGTGGGCGACGACCGGGCCGCCGATCTCGAGGGCGCTGGCGGCGTCGGTGCGCACGGCGACCCCCTGGAGCGGCTGCCCGTTGTAGACGCAACCGCCGGCGGTCTCGGACATGCCATAGGTGGTCACCACGCGCACGCCCTCAGACCGGGCGCGGTCGAGCAGCGCCGCCGGGGTAGCGGCCCCACCGACGAGGACGGCGTCGAAGCGCCGCAGCGCCTCGAGTCCGAGCGGGTCGTCGACGAGCCGGGCGAGCAGGGTCGGCACGAGCGAGGTGTAGCGCCGCTGCGCGTGCATGCCCGCCGCCGCCTCCACCAGCGCGAAGGGGGTGACCGCCGACGGGTCGAGCGCCACCGGGGTGGTGCCGGCGGCGATGCTGCGCAGCAGCACCTGCAGCCCGGCGATGTGGTGCGGCGGCAGCGCGAGCAGCCACTGGCCGTGCCCGCCGAGCCGCTGGGCGGTGGCCTCCGCGCTCGCGATGAGGTTGGCGGCGGTGAGCAGCGAGAGCTTGGGCGTGCCGGTCGAGCCGGAGGTCGCGATGGCGACGGCCAGGTCGCCGGGCAGCTCGCCCTCGGGCAGGCTCGGGTGCTCGCCGGGGGCGTGCGGGTGGATCGGCGCGGTGCCGGTCAGCGCCTGCTCGAGCGAAGGGAGCGACTCGAGCGCGGCCGGGCCGGGCGGCAAGGGGAGTGGGGTGATGGGCATCAGAAGTACCAAGGGAAGGGCGACCAGTCCGGGTCACGCTTCTCGAGGAACTGGTCGCGCCCCTCGACCGCCTCGTCGGTCATGTAGGCCAGGCGGGTCGCCTCGCCGGCGAAGACCTGCTGGCCCATGAGCCCGTCGTCGGTGAGGTTGAAGGCGAACTTGAGCATCCGGATCGCGGTGGGCGACTTCGCCATGATCTCGCGGGCCATCCGCAGCCCCTCGACCTCGAGCTCCGCGTGGTCGACGACCGCATTGACCGCGCCCATCTCGTACATCTCCTGGCCCGTGTAGGCGCGGCCGAGGAAGAAGATCTCGCGAGCGCGCTTCTGCCCCACCATCTTCGCGAGGTAGGCGCTGCCGTAGCCGCCGTCGAAGGAGCCGACGTCGGCGTCGGTCTGCTTGAAGCGCGCGTGCTGGCTGGCGAGGGTCATGTCGCAGACGACGTGCAGCGAGTGCCCGCCGCCGGCGGCCCACCCGCCGACCAGCGCGATGACGACCTTGGGCATGGTGCGGATGAGGCGCTGGACCTCGAGGATGTGGAGGCGCCCCCCTTCGGCCTTGACCCGACGCTCGTTGATGCCGGCCGCGGAGTCGTCGCCACCGGGGTCGGCGGCGTACTGGTAGCCGGAGCGGCCGCGGATGCGCTGGTCGCCGCCGGTGCAGAAGGCCCAGCCCTCGGTCGTCGCACTGCTGCCCTCGCGTGGGGTCGGGCCGTTGCCGGTCAGCAGGACGACGCCGACATCGGGGGTGCGGCGGGCGTGGTCGAGGGTGCGGTAGAGCTCGTCGACGGTGTGCGGCCGGAAGGCGTTGAGGATCTCCGGCCGGTCGAAGGCGATCCGCACGCAGCCGACGTCCTTGGCGCGGTGGTAGGTGAGGTCGGTGAGGTCCTCGAAGCCGGGGACCACCTCCCAGGCCTGCGGGTCGAAGGTCTCGCTGACGTTGTCCAGTGCGCTCACGGGGGCGAGCCTAACGACCGCAGGTCGAAGGGGGCGCCCCGTCAGGCGACGAGGCTGACGAGCAGGACCATCGGCAGCGAGACCACGGCGCCCAGCGAGGTGGCCAGGGTGAGCGTCTTGAGCGCGCCCTTGGTCGACAGCCCGAGCAGGCTCTTGAACATCCAGAAGAAGTTGCTGTTGACGTGCAGGGCAAACATCGCACCGGAGGCGATGGCGAGCGCGACGACGACCGGCGAGACACCGGTCGAGGCGACGACCGGGCCGATGATGCCGGAGGCGGTGATCGCGCCGACCGACACCGAGCCGATGGCGAAGTGCAGCAGCGCCGCGATGAACCACGCGAGCAGCACCGTGACGAGGACCGGCGCGCCGGCGTCGGCGGAGAAGAGGCCCTCGAGGGTCGTGTCGAGACCGGTCTCGGTGATGACGGCGCCGAGCGAACCGCCGATGCCGGTGATGAGCAGGATCTCGCCGGTCGTGCGGAAGCCGCCCGAGAGGGCCTGCTCGGTGCCGTCCGAGCCGAGCGTCGAGCGGCCGATGACGAAGGCGATGAGCAGGCCGACGAAGAGCGCGATGTTGGCGTCACCGACGAAGGCGATGGCCCCGTTGCTCGCGTCGAAGAGGTCCATGAAGGCGCCGAAGGCGATGAGCACGAGCGGGACGAGGATCGGGGTGAGGCGCAGCAGCAGCGGCAGGCGCAGGGCCCGCTCGGGCACGGCGTCAGGGTCGTCGAGGTCGGCGTCGGCGGAGCTGCCGGTGCTCTCGTGCCCGATCTCCCCGCGGGCGAGGTAGGCGGCGTGGCCCGGGTTGTCGGGGTGCTCCTCCTCGTTGGGGTCGACGTCGGTGCGCTCGTCCCAGAAGCGGGTCTGCAGCAGCAGGCGGAAGAGGAAGGTCGTGAGCAGCGCGGTGGCGACACCGATCGGGGCGCCGAAGATCAGGTACTCGCCGAGCGGCAGCTTCAGCTGGCCGGAGATGGCGACGGCGGCCAGGCCGGGGACGACGAAGACGTAGCCGGCGAAGATGCCGATGCCGATCGCGCCGGCGAGCCACGGCAGGCCCTTGCGCCGGTCGACGACGGGCGCCGCCTGGCGGGCCATCGGGGAGGCGAGGACGACCTGCACGTCGACGTAGATCGAGGGGAAGACCGCCGAGAGCGCCGCGGCCATCGCGTAGGGCAGCTTGCGCCCGACCCGGCGGGCGATGACCTCGACGAGGGCGCGGAAGGTCCCCGTCGCCTGCAGCAGCGAGCCGATGAGCACGCCGAAGCCGATGAGCAGACCGACCTCGCCCATGATCTCGCCGAAGCCGGTCGTGATGGCCGCGACGGTGTCGGCGGCCCCGACGCCGGCGGAGAGGCCGAGGAAGACCGACGAGATGATCAGCGAGATCACCGGGTCGACCTTGAACCGGAGGATGAGCACGATCGCCAGGGCGATCGCGACGAGCGTCAGTGCGATGTCCACGCGAGAGACCCTACGTGGCTGTGACTACACTCACACGTCGGCATCGACCCAGCAGTCCACGGCAGGAGCAGCACGTGTCCACCCCAGCACGCGAACCCCAGGTCAGCACCGGCAGGTGGTCGCTCGTCGGCCCCGGCATCGTCGTGGCCGCGACGGGTGTCGGCGCGATCGACCTCGTCGCAACCCTCATCGCCGGCAGCAAGTACGAGTACGGCCTCATGTGGTGCGTCGTCGTCGGCTGCATCATGAAGATCGTCCTCGTCGAGGGCGCCGGCCGGTACAGCCTGGCGAGCGGACGCACGATCTTCGAAGGGTGGTCCAGCCTCGGTCGATGGACGCACGTGTACTTCGTGCCGTACATCGTCATCTGGGGCTTCGTCTACGGCGCGGCGGCGATGGCCGGCACGGGGCTGCCGCTCCACTCCCTCTTCCCGGTCCTCGGGGTGACGTGGTGGGGGATCATCGCCGGTCTGACCGGCGCCGCCCTCGTCTGGCTCGGCCGCTACGGCGTCTTCGAGAAGGTCTGCGCGGCACTCGTCGGCCTGATGTTCGTCACGATGTGCGGCGCCGCGATCATGACGCTGCCCAACCTGCTCGACGTGTTCGCCGGCATCAAGCCGTGGATCCCCGACGGGGGTCTGGTCAACGTGCTGGCGCTCGCCGGCGGTGTCGGCGGCACGATCACCCTGGCCGCCTACGGCTACTGGCTGCGCGAGAAGGGCTGGGACACCCCCGGACACGTGCGGGTCATGCGCATCGACAACACGGTCGCCTACGTCATCACCGGCATCTTCGTGCTCGCCACCCTCGTCGTCGGTGCCGAGCTGCTCTACTCGGCGCAGATCGCCGTCGAGGACGGGGACAAGGGGCTGCTCGACCTGTCGACGGTCCTCGCAGACCGGTACGGCAACTGGGCCGGCAAGGTCTTCCTCGTCGGCTTCTTCGCGGCGGCGATGTCCTCGCTGCTCGGGGTGTGGAACGGCGTCTCGCTCATGTTTGCCGACCTCGTCGGTCACCTGCGCGGCCTGGCCGAGGACGACCCGGCGCGACGCGCCGGAGGCACCTGGTACCGCGCCTACATCCTGTGGCTGACGATCCCACCGATGGCGATGCTCTTCCTCGGCAAGCCGATCTGGCTGATCCTCGCCTACGGCGTCCTCGGCGCGCTCTTCATGCCCTTCCTGTCGGTCACCCTGCTCTGGCTGCTCAACACCGACCGGGTGCCGGTGCAGTGGCGCAACCGCTGGCCGGCCAACGTCGCCCTCGTCCTGTGCGCGGCGGCCTTCGCCGCCCTGGCCGTCAACGAGCTCACCAAGGCGATCAGCAAGGTCATGTGACCCGCGTCGGGCAGGCTGTCCCCATGGCGACCACACAGTCGACCCGGGTGCGCCGGGCAGTCCAGCGGTACGCGGCGAGCATCGACGAGCTGCGGGGGGTCACCGACGCCTACGTGGCGCTGGTGACCCGGCTGCTCGACGACGCGGGCATCAACTACCTGACCGTGAGCGGGCGAACCAAGACGGTCGAGTCCTTCGCGGGCAAGGCCGCGCGGCGGCTGCCGGGTGGGCGCCTGGCGCACCCCAAGCCGCTCACCGACATCACCGACCAGATCGGGGTCCGGGTCGTCACCTACGTCCTCGCCGACGTCGACGCCGTGGCGCAGCTGCTCTCCTCCCAGCTCGCGGTGCTCGAGGACCGCGACATGGGTCAGGAGACGGCGGCGGCCGGCCGCTTCGGATACTCCAGCCGTCACCTGCTCGTGGGGCTGGGCGAGGACCGGGAGGAGCCGGGCATCCCGCGCGAGCGCCCCGCGTCGGTGCAGATCCGCACGGTGCTCCAGCACGCGTGGGCGGAGTTCGAGCACGACGTGCGCTACAAGGGGTCGGTCTCCGCGGAGCACGCGCCCGACTTCGACCGCCGCTTCACGCTCGCCGCCGGGTTGCTCGAGCTCGCCGACCAGCAGTTCTCCTCGATCCGCGACCGGCACCGTGACGAGCTGACCTCGCCGACCGAGGACGACGACGACCCGCGGATCGGGGCGACCGACCTCGCCGCCTTCCTCGCCGGGCAGTTCGTCGACGCCGGGTGGTCGCGCACCGACCACTACGCGTGGATCAGCGGGCTGCTCCTCGAGCTCGGCATCAGCTCGCTCTCCGAGCTGCGTGAGGTGCTGCGCGAGGTCGACGTGCCCGCGATCGACGCGCACATGGGCTACCGCTACCCGCCCGGCGCCGTGCGCCGTCTCGACGACGCACTCCTGTCCGTCTACGGCGAGCGGTACATCGAGCTGCACGGCAATGCCCACCGACTCGCGCTCCTGCGGGCCCGGCTCGCCCGGCTGTCGGACTAACGTCGGGGGCATGGCCCTGCACCTCTACTCCCTGACCGTCGACGCCCGCGACCACCGGGCCCTCGCCCGCTGGTGGGCCGACGTACTCGGGTGGCGGATCGGCTACGAGGACGAGCACGAGTGCGAGGTGCTGCCACCGGAGGCGAGCGAGGACCCGGTCGACGACACGGCCACGTGGCTGGCGCGGCGCTCGATGCTCTCCTTCGTCCCGGTACCCGAGGGCAAGACGGTCAAGAACCGTCTCCACATCGACCTCGCACCGCACGTCGGTCAGGACCGCGATGCCGAGATCGAGGCACTGCTGGCGAAGGGAGCCACCCGCGCCGCCGTCGGCCAGGACGACGACGAGGTCACATGGACCGTCCTCGCCGACCCCGAGGGCAACGAGTTCTGCGTGCTCTCGAGCCGAGACCGATGAGCCCCGCGGTCGCCGTCGACGAGCTGCTCGACGGGCTGCACGTCGTCACCCTGCCCCTGCGCACCCGATTTCGTGGCGTCACCGAGCGCGAGGTCGCGCTCGTGCGGGGGCCGCGCGGCTGGGGGGAGTTCGCCCCCTTCGTCGAGTACGCACCGCAGGAGGCCGCGCGCTGGCTCGACGCGGCCGTCGAGGCGGCCTGGCAGGGCTGGCCGGAGCCGCGGCGGGCCAGGGTGCCGGTCAACGCGACCGTGCCCGCCGTGCCCGCAGCCGACGTCGCCGAGGTCGTCGCCCGCTACGACGGGTGCACGACGGCGAAGATCAAGGTCGCCGAGCGGGGCCAGGGCGAGCAGGACGACCTCGACCGCGTCGCAGCGGTCCGCGAGGCCATGGGGCCCGACGCCCGACTGCGGGTGGACGCCAACGGCGGCTGGTCCCTGACCGAGGCCGTCGACGTGCTGACCCGACTGGCCCCCTTCGGCCTGGAGTACGCGGAGCAGCCCTGCGCCGACGTGCACGACCTCGCCCGGCTGCGGGTCGAGCTCGCCCGGCGCGGGGTCGACGTGCCGGTGGCGGCCGACGAGTCGATCCGCAAGGCGGAGGACCCGCTCGAGGTCGCTCGCCTCGAGGCGGCGGACGTCGTCGTCGTCAAGGTCGCCCCGCTCGGAGGAGTCGCCCACGCGCTCGAGGTCGTCGCCGACTGCGGGCTGCCGGCCGTCGTCTCCTCAGCCATCGACTCGAGCGTCGGTCTGCGGGCCGGGGTCGCGCTCGCGGCGGCCCTGCCCGACCTCGGGCACGCGTGCGGTCTCGGGACGGGCGCACTCCTGGCCGCCGACGTCAGCCGGGAGCCTCTGCTGCCGGCGGAGGGGGCGCTGCCCGTCCGGGAGGTCGTCGTCGACCCGGACCTGCTCGCCCGGCACGCGGCGCCGCCCGCACGGGTGGACTGGTGGCGGGAGCGGGTGCGGGCTGCGAGCGCGGCGCGCACCTGATCCACAGCCGGCGCCCGGCGCGTCCGCCCGTGCACAGTCCGCAGGCGAGTCCGGCGGAGGTGGCCGAGCCGCGGTGAGGTGGACCCATGGACACGGGGACACTGCTCCCGGGGGAGCTGACGACGACCGCCGACCGCCTCGAGCGCTGTGCCGCACGGCTCGAGGTGACGGCGCTGCAGGTGCGGGTCGCGACCGCCACGACCTGGCGGGGCGAGGCCGCGACGCTGCACCGTGAGCGGGTCGCCGAGCACGCCGACGACATCGCGGCCCTCGCCGAGCGGGTGCGTCGGGCTGCGCAGCGCGTGCGCACGCTGCAGCACGTCGCGGAGCAGAGGCTCGACCTCGTCGGTGCCGTCGACCTGACCGCGGGGGTCGGCCGGTGAGCGCCATCGAGGTGTCGGGCGGAGCGGCCGGCCTGTCCGTCGGGCTCGACGAGCTCGAGGAGTCGGCTCGTCGCCTGCGCAGCCTGGCGCTCGACCTCGGCGAGGTCGCGGCGTCGATCGGCCTCGCCGCCACGGACCCCCGGCTCGCGCTGGCCGGGCTGCTCGCCCCGGTGGAGTACCTCGCCGCCGAGGGTGCGCTGCTCGGCTGCATCGGGCCGCATGGCGCCGCCGGTGCCGCTGCTGACGTCACGGCGACCGCGCTCGCGACGACGACGGCGGTCCGGACCTACCGCGGTGCCGAGGAGGCGGTGGAGTCGCTCGCCGACGGCATCGCGACGCAGGCGGGTGCCTGGGTGGGGCGCACGATCGCCCCCGTGGCACTCGGCGTCGGGCTGGCCGTCGCTCCGGTCGTCCCGCTCGTGCTCGCGGTCCCCGGCGCGCGCGACGCCGTGGTGGGCGTCGGTCTGGGGCTCGGCGAGGGGATCGACCAGATCGTGCTCGACCACCCGTGGATCGTCCCGGCCGCCGCCGACGGCCTCGACGGGCTCCTGCTCGGACTCGGGCAGGGACTGCCGGTGCTCGGGCTGTGGCTCGCCCGGCGCAGCGGACGAGCCGGGGCCGTCTACCCGCCGCGCACCCAGACGGAGGCGCTCGGCGTCGTGCTCGCCGCGACGCGCGGGGTGGTCCTCGACGAGTCCGGGCGGCACGCGACCGTGCGCGCCCGCGAGCCGCAGGTCGGGGTGCGCCCGCGCGGGATCGCCGATCTCGTCGCGGGGGACGGGCCGACGTCGGGTCGGTCTCGGGTGCGCGTCACGGGGATCCCGCAGCCCGACGGCGGGTGGGCGTGGGTCGTCGACGTGCCCGGCACCCAGACCTTCGACCCGAGGTCGGGCGACAACCCGTGGGACATGACGAGCAACGTGCTCCTCGTCGCCGGGCGGCAGACCGCGACGATGACGGCCGTGGTGAGCGCGCTCGAGGACTCCCGCCGCCGGGTCGGCGACACCGGGCCGCCGCGCGTCATGCTGACCGGTCACAGCCAGGGCGGACTCGTCGCCGCGGCGCTCGCCGCGGACCCGCGCCTGCGCGATCGCCTCGGCGTTACCCACGTCGTCACCTCGGGGGCACCGATCGCCTCGCTCGACGTGCCACCGGAGGTCTCGGTCCTCAGCATCGAGCACACCGAGGACCCCGTGCCCGCGCTCGAGGGGGCGGACAACCCCGACCGGGCGAGCTGGGTGACGGTCGAGCGCTCCCTCGCCGACGAGCTCGGCGAGGACGGGCGGGCGACGCAGGCCCACGACAACGGTCGCTACGCCGAGGCCGCGCAACTCGTCGACGCCAGCGACGACCCGTCGATCACCGCCTGGCGCGCCGACGCGGTGCCCTACCTCGGCGACGGTCCCGGGGCGACGGTGACGACCGACTACGACGTCGCGCGCCGGTGAGATCCGTGCGGTGGCAGGATCGTGCGGGTGCATCCCTCGACGACCGGCGCCCGCGTGCTCCTCGACGAGCTCGTCCGACTCGGTGTCGGCGAGCTCGTCCTCTGCCCCGGCTCCCGCTCGGCGCCGCTCGCGTACGCCGCGCACGAGCTCGAGCGGCAGGGCCGGCTGCGGCTGCACGTCCGTGTCGACGAGCGCAGCGCTGCCTTCCTCGCACTCGGTCTGGCGAAGACCTCACGACGCCCCGCCGCCGTCGTCACGACGAGCGGCACCGCCGTCGCCAACCTCCACCCCGCCGTGCTCGAGGCCCACCACGGTGCCGTGCCGCTGCTGCTGCTCACCGCCGATCGGCCCCCCGAGCTGCGTGGTGTCGGGGCCAACCAGGCGACCGACCAGGTCGGAGTCTTCGGCGGGCACGTGCGCCTCGCGCTCGAGCTCGAGGCCCCGAGCGACCCCGCCCGGCAGGAGCCGGCCTGGCGCACCGCGGCCGCGCGGGCCGTCGCGGCGGCCACCGGCGCCCTGGCAGGACCCGGGTCCGCAGGCCCCGTGCACCTCGACCTGCCCTACCGTGACCCGCTGGCCCCGGAGTCGCTCGTCGGGTCGGCGGGCCCGGACCCGGCGGCTCCCGAGCCGTCGGACGCCTGCCCCCGGGTGGAGCTGCCCGCCCCCGCGACCGTGACCGACGGGGCCGGGTCACCGCTGCCGCACGAGCCGGACACGCTCGTCGTCATCGGCGAGCTGCCCACCGCCGAGCACCGACGGGCGGCCCTCGACTGGGCCGCCCACCACGGCGCCCCGGTCATCGCCGAGCCGGGGCCGGGCACGCACCACCTCGTCCTGCCCCACGGCGACCTGCTCCTCACGGCGACCGACTGGGTGGGGGAGCACCTGCCCCGGCGCCTGCTCGTCGTCGGGCGACCGACCCTCGGCCGGTCCGTCCCGGCGCTCACCCGCGCCCCCGGGCTGCGCGTCGAGGTCGTCACCTCCGGCGAGCCCGGCGCGGACGGCTGGGCCGATGCCGCGCACGCGGCCTCCGCGGTCCACCCCTTCGCCGCACTGCGGCTCACGGGGGAGGAGGTGGGGGTGACCCCCTTCGCCAGGACCTGGCTGGAGGCCGGCGAGCGGATCGCCGCCGCCGTCCCGATTGAGGCCGGTGGGCCCGCGACCGCTCGCGCCCTGCACGAGACGCTGCTGCCGGGCGCCGCGCTCTTCGTCGGCAGCTCGAGCGTCGCCCGCGACCTCGCCCACGGGGTCGCCCACCCACGGCCCGATGTCGAGGTCGTCACCAGCCGGGGGCTCGCAGGCATCGACGGCTGCGTCTCGACGGCGATCGGGCTCGCCCTCTCCCGCCCCGCGCCGACGGTCGCGCTGCTCGGGGACCTGACCTTCCTCCACGACGCCAACGGCCTGCTCATCGGCCCCGCCGAGCCGCGGCCGGACCTGACGATCGTCGTGCTCGACGACGACGGCGGCAGCATCTTCACCACGCTCGAGTACGGCGCGCCGGAGCTCGCGGGGTCGCTGTCGAGGCTCTTCACCACGCCCACCGGGACGGACATCGGTCTGCTCTGCGCGGCCCACGGCGTGCCGGCGACGACCGCCTGGACCACCGACGAGCTCGCCGGGCTGCTCCGTCAGCCCAGCCCGGGCATCCGGGTCATCCGGGTGCCCGTGAGCGGCAGCGGGCGGCGGGCAGCCGGCCAGCGGGTGCGGGCCGCCGTGGCCGCGGCGCTCGGCTGAGGACTCAGCCGCCCAACGCGGTGCGCATCGGCAGCAGCTTGGCGATCGACTCGGCGACCTCGTCGGCCGCCACCGAGCCGGCGACGATCCCGCAGCCGGCGTACAGCCGCAGCGACTGCGCGCTCTCGTACCACCCGCAGCGCAGCGCGATGCCCCACTCGCCGTCGCCGGAGGCATCCATCCAGCCCACGGGGCCGGCGTAGCGCCCGCGGTCCATCTGCTCGAGCTCGGCGATGACGTCGTCGGCGTCACGGGTGGGGGTGCCGCACACGGCGGCGGAGGGGTGCAGCGAGGCGGCGAGGGCCAGCGAGGTCGACCGGTCGTCGACGACGCCGGCGACGTCCGTCGCCAGGTGCATGACGTTGTTGAGGTGGAGGACGAAGGGGGAGTCCGGCACGTTGATCGACGACGTGTGCGCGGCGAGCGCGTCGGCCACCGACCGCACCGCGTACTCGTGCTCCTCGAGGTCCTTGCTGCTCCGGGCGAGCGACCCGGCGAGGGCCAGGTCGTGGCTGTCGTCGCCGGTGCGGCGGATCGTCCCGGCGAGGACGCGGGAGGTGACCAGCCCGCGCTCGAGGCGCACGAGCATCTCCGGCGTCGCGCCGACGAGGCCGTCGACGGCGAAGACCCAGGTCGTGTCGTAGTCCTCCGCGAGCCGGGTGAGG
This sequence comes from Janibacter hoylei PVAS-1, assembly GCF_004025845.1. Classification (NCBI taxonomy): domain Bacteria; kingdom Bacillati; phylum Actinomycetota; class Actinomycetes; order Micrococcales; family Intrasporangiaceae; genus Janibacter; species Janibacter hoylei. Next base: position 90,052 of record NZ_PIPF01000010.1, on the reverse strand, counting down.
ACCCACCGCGGGTCGATGCGGTGGGAGGCGCTGGCCTGGACGGCTCGGGCGAGCACGACCTTGTCGAGCGCTCCGGCGCTGATCCGGGCGACGGCCTCCTCGACGGCGAGCGCCCACGAGGGGGCGTCGAGGTCACGGTCGACGAAGTCGACCTCGCCGGGGCTGGTCGGGGCCGGCTGCTGCGTGAGCGGCTCGTCGGCCGGCGGCACCGTGGCGTCGGTCGTCGTGGTCGTCACCCAGGCGAGGTCGCCCCGGCGGCCGACGACGACCTCGGGGACGACGAGCACCGACTCGGTCTCCGACCGACGTGAGTAGGCCATGGAGCCGAAGGTGATCGGGCCGGTGCCCGGCTCGTCCACGTCGTCGCGGACGATGGCCTCGGCGGTGACGGCCCGCCACCACTCCTGGGCGTGCTCGAAGCGGTCGGCACCGGTGGCGCGGAAGGTCGCGACCCGGCCCCACCCGACGAAGCCCTCGCCCCTGCGGACCCACGAGACGATGTCGCCGGCGTCCTGCGGCTCGGGCAGGAGGGCGAGCAGGTCGCCGACGCGCGAGGCGGGGACGGAGACGGTGCGCACGACCAGCGCGGGGTGCGGGGTGCCGACGGGGGTGGTGTCGGCGGCAGGCGAAGGTGAGGTCATGGCGGGCAACAGCCTACGACCGCGGGTGCGAAGATGAGGACATGAGCCGCGCCACCCTGCAGAAGGACCCCAAGGACGTCGCCGCGATGTTCGACGAGACCGCCGCGAAGTACGACCTGATGAACGACGTCATGTCGCTGGGTCAGACGCGGCTGTGGCGTCGCGCCGTCCTCGCGTCCATCGACCCCGGGCCGGGTGAGCGGATCCTCGACATCGCCGCCGGCCCCGGCAGCTCCTCGCTGCCGCTGCGACGTGCGGGCGCCCAGGTCGTCTCCGCCGACTTCTCCCTCGGGATGCTGCGGCAGGGGCTCAAGCAGAGCCCGCAGCTGGACTTCACCGCCGCCGACGCGACCCGCCTCCCCTTCGCCGACGCCTCCTTCGACGTCGTGACGATGTCCTTCGGCTTCCGCAACGTCGTGCGGCCGGAGGTGGCGCTCGAGGAGTTCCTGCGCGTGACCCGGCCGGGGGGTCGGCTGCTCATCTGCGAGTTCAGCCAGCCGGTCAACAAGGCCTTCCGCACCGTGTACTCGGAGTACCTCATGGCGGCCTTCCCGCCCGTCGCGCGGCGGCTGAGCTCCAACCCGGAGTCCTACGTCTACCTCGCGGAGTCGATCCAGAGCTGGCCCGCGCAGGAGCCGCTCGCCCGCATGGTCGCCGGCGCCGGGTGGTCCGAGGTGGAGTGGCGCAACCTCACGGGTGGGGTCGTCGCGCTCCATCGAGCGGTCAAGGCGTAGCGAGGCACGAGCGAAGCCTGCACGCGACCACGGGACCGGGCGACCAAAGGTTAGGTCTACCTGCGTGAGCGGCAAGGTTTCCGGCGGGTAGTGTCTCCCGCGATCGTGAAATGCTTCACAAGCAGCTGAGGAACTTCCGTGACCAGTGCACTGCCTGCGGCCGATGGTGACCGCAGTGTCGACGTCATCGTCGTCGGAGCCGGGCCGGGTGGCAGCGCCACCGCCGCCTGGCTGGCGAAGGCGGGCAAGGACGTCGTCCTGCTCGAGAAGTCACGCTTCCCCCGCGACAAGATCTGCGGCGACGGCCTGACCCCGCGCGCGGTGCGCCAGCTCATCAACCTCGGTGTGCCCCTGTCTGAGACGGACGGGTGGGCCCACAACCAGGGCCTGCGGATCATCGGTGGCGGCATGCGGCTGCAGCTCGACTGGCCGGACGTCACCTCCTTCCCCGGGTACGGCATGGTCCGGGCCCGTGCGGACCTCGACGAGGTGCTGGCCCGGCACGCCGCGGCGTGCGGTGCCGAGCTGCTCGAGGGGCGCAACGTCTCCGAGCCGGTCCGCGACGAGAGCGGCCGCATCGTCGGCGTGGTCGCCAAGGTCGTCGACGAGCGGGGACGCGCGACGGGCGAGACCGAGACCTACCGGGCGCCGGTCGTCGTCGCCGCCGACGGCGTCTCCTCCCGTCTGTCGGTGAAGATGGGCCGCGAGAAGCGCGAGGACCGGCCGATGGCCGTCGCGGTGCGCGCCTACTACGAGACCCCCCGTCATGACGACGCCTACCTCGAGAGCCACCTCGAGCTGTGGTCGACGACGCCCGAAGGGGGGCGCATCCTCATGCCGGGCTACGGCTGGCTCTTCGGCCTCGGTGACGGTCGCTCCAACGTCGGCCTGGGTGTCCTCAACACCTCCGAGGCCTTCGGCCGCACCGACTACAAGGACGTCATGCGTCGCTGGGTCGAGACGATGCCGGCGGAGTGGGGCATCAACGAGGACACGATCACCGGCGAGATCACCGCCGCGGCCCTGCCCATGGCCTTCAACCGGCAGCCGCTCTACGCCGACGGCCTCATGCTCGTCGGCGACGCCGGTGGCATGGTCAACCCCTTCAACGGCGAGGGCATCGACTACGCGCTCGAGGCCGGGCACGCCGCGGCCGAGACGATCGTCCAGGCGCTGGCGCGGCCGAGCGCGGCGGAGCGTGAGCGGGTGCTCGCCTCGTACATCGGCCGGATGAAGGACATGCACGGTGGCTACTTCACCCTCGGCGCGCAGTTCGCCAAGCTCATCGGCCGCCCCGAGATCATGCGCCTGGCGACGAAGTACGGCCTGCCGCGGCCGACGCTCATGAAGTTCATGCTCAAGCTCATGGCCAACCTGCCGGAGGAGAAGGGCGGCGGTCTCGACGACCGTCTGGTGCACCTCATGACGAAGGTGGCCCCCAATGCGTGAGCCGGCCGCGATCATGTCGCGGGTCACCCCTAGGATCGTGCGTGGCGTGCATCACAGATCAGGAAGCGAGGCGCAGCGATGAACCCGTACATCCCGCTGCTCATCCTCTTCGCGCTCGGCCTGGGCTTTGCCCTGGTGTCGGTCGGGACGAGTCTCGTCGTCGGTCCGGCGCGGTACAACGTCGCCAAGGCCCAGGCCTACGAGTGCGGCATCCAGCCGACGCCGCAGGCGGAGGAGGGTGGCCGCTTCCCGGTGAAGTACTACCTCACCGCCATGCTGTTCATCATCTTCGACATCGAGGCGCTCTTCCTCTACCCCTTCGCCGTCGCCTTCGACGAGCTGGGGGCGTTCACGCTCGGTGCCGTGGTGCTCTTCCTGTTCAACGCGTTCTTCATCGCCGACGCCTACGTGTGGCGTCGCGGTGGGTTCGAGTGGGACTGACGAGGACGGAGAAGGATCAATGGGGATCGAAGAGAAGCTGCCGGCCGGTATCGCGCTGACGACCGTCGAAAACCTTGCGGGCTACATGCGCAAGGCGTCGATCTGGCCCGCGACCTTCGGGCTGGCCTGCTGCGCCATCGAGATGATGGCCGTCGGCACGCCGCACTACGACCTGGCCCGCTTCGGCATGGAGCGCTTCGCGGCGACGCCGCGCCAGGCCGACCTGATGATCGTCGCCGGCCGCGTGAGCAACAAGATGGCCCCCGTCGTGCGCCAGGTCTACGACCAGATGGCCAACCCGAAGTGGGTCATCTCGATGGGTGTGTGCGCCAGCTCGGGCGGCATGTTCAACAACTACGCGATCGTCCAGGGCGTCGACCACATCATCCCCGTCGACATCTACCTGCCGGGCTGCCCGCCGCGGCCGGAGATGCTGCTCAACGCGATCATCACCCTGCACGAGCAGATCCAGAGCACCCCGCTGGGGGTCAACCGGGTCGCCGCTGCCCGCGCCGCCGAGCAGGCCGCGCTGGGCGCCACCCCGACGGAGCTGCAGCCCCCGACGCACGACCACGAGGGCCTGCTCGGAAGGAACCTCCTCGCATGAGTGACGAGCTCGACACGCCCGCCGAGGGCGTGCACCCGGATGGCGTCGGCCTGAGCGGCACGGCCAACAAGGGCTTCCCGTCGACGCAGGGCCTGACCGGCGGCAACCAGCCGGTCGAGTACAGCAACGTCGAAGGGGAGGGGGCCGGCGAGGTCGACCCCGCGCACGCCCCCGTCGTGCGGGACGAGCGTCGCGGGATGTTCGGTGCCCGGGAGGGGCAGGACACCTCGGGCTACGGCGGGCTGCGCACGAGCGTCGCCTTCCCCGGCGCCGCCCAGCGCCCCTACGGCGGCTGGTACGACGAGATCGTCGACCGGCTCGCCGACGCCACGGGTGGCGACCTGCTCGAGCGGGTCGTCGTCCACGCCGACGAGCTGACGCTGCACGTGCGCCGCGAGGACCTGCCGGTCGTCATGCGGGCGCTGCGCGACCGCCCGGACCTGCGCTTCGAGATGTGCATGTCGGTCTCTGGGGTGCACTTCCCCCAGGACGAGGGCGCGGAGCTGCACGTCGTCTACCACCTGCTCTCGATCACCCACGGCGGTCGCCGCCTGCGGGTCGAGGTCACCGCGCCGGATGCCGACCCGCACATCCCGAGCGTCGTCGCCACCTACCCCGCGGCCGACTGGCACGAGCGGGAGACGTGGGACATGTTCGGTGTCGTCTTCGACGGGCACCCGGCGCTCACCCGCATCCTCATGCCCGACGACTGGGCCGGGCACCCGCAGCGCAAGGACTACCCGCTGGGTGGCATCCCGGTGGAGTACAAGGGCGGCACCGTCCCGCCGCCCGACGAGCGGAGGTCGTACAGCTGATGGCTCGCACACGCACGCACACCGGGGTGCATGCCACTCCCGGCGCCGACGACCTCGCCGAGGGTCACGTCGTCAACGTCTCCGGCGGCGACTGGGACCAGGAGATGGGCGAGCTCGGGATGAACCCCGAGGAGCGGATTGTCCTCAACATGGGCCCGCAGCACCCGTCAACCCACGGGGTGCTCCGGCTCATCCTCGAGCTCGACGGCGAGACGGTCACCGAGGCCCGCGCAGGCATCGGCTACCTGCACACCGGCATCGAGAAGAACATGGAGTTCCGCACCTGGACGCAGGGGGTCACCTTCTGCACCCGGATGGACTACCTGACGCCGATGTTCCAGGAGGCCGCGTACTGCCTGGCGATCGAGAAGGTCCTCGGCATCACGGCGGACATCCCCGAGCGCGCGAGCGCGATCCGGGTGCTCATGATGGAGCTGACCCGCATCTCCAGCCACCTCATCTGTCTCGGCACCGGTGGCATGGAGATGGGCGCGACGACGATCATGACGATCAGCTTCCGCGAGCGCGAGCGGATCCTGTCGGTCATCGAGAACATCACCGGCCTGCGGATGAACAATGCCTACATCCGCCCGGGCGGTGTCGCCCAGGACCTGCCGCACGGCGCGATCGACAAGATCCGCGAGATGGTGCCGCAGGTGCGCAAGGGCATCGGCGAGCTGGAAAAGCTGCTGCTGGAGAACCCGATCCTCAAGGGCCGCACCAAGGACGTCGGGGTCCTCTCCCTCACCGGGTGCACCGCGCTGGGCATCACCGGTCCGGTGCTCCGCTCGACCGGCCTGCCGCACGACCTGCGCAAGCTGACGCCCTACTGCGGCTACGAGAAGTACGACTTCGACGTCATCACCCGCACGGGTGCCGACGCCTACGACCGCCTGTGCATCCGCCTCGACGAGATGCGCGAGAGCCTGAAGATCGTCGAGCAGGTCACCGACGAGCTGCAGCGCCACCCCGGCGAGACGATGGTCGCCGACAAGCGCATCGCCTGGCCGGCCCGGCTGGCGGTCGGTGGCGACGGGCAGGGCAACAGCCTCGACCACATCCGCGAGATCATGGGCACCTCGATGGAGTCTCTGATCCACCACTTCAAGCTGGTGACGGAGGGCTTCCGTGTGCCGCCCGGGCAGGCCTACGTCGGCATCGAGTCGCCGAAGGGGGAGCTGGGCTGCCACGTCGTCGCCGACGGCGGCACCCGCCCCTACCGGGCCCACTTCCGGGACCCGAGCTTCAACAACCTGCAGGCCGTCGCGGCCATGTGCGAAGGGGGCAACCTCGCCGACGTCATCGTCGCGGTCGCCTCGATCGACCCGGTGATGGGAGGGGTGGACCGCTGATGGTCAACCACTACGGAGAGCAGACCGCCTCGGGGCACCTGCACGTGCCGTCGGAGAGCAAGGAGCCCTACCCCGCGGACGTCCTCGAGCAGCTGTCGACGGACGCCGAGGCGGTCATCGCCCGGTACCCGCAGCGGCGCTCGGCGCTGCTGCCGCTGCTGCACCTCGTGCAGAGCATCGACGGCTACGTCACCGGTCGGGGCATCGACTTCTGCGCGAGCGCCCTCGGGCTGACGACGGCCGAGGTCTCGGGCGTCGCGACCTTCTACACCCAGTACAAGCGCCACCCCAATGGCGACTACACCGTCGGCGTGTGCACCAACACGCTGTGCGCGGTCATGGGCGGCGACGCGATCTGGGAGACGGTGAGCGAGCACCTCGGCATCGGCCACGACGAGACGACCGAGGACGGCAAGATCACCCTCGAGCGCATCGAGTGCAATGCGGCGTGCGACTACGCCCCGGTCGTCATGACCAACTGGGAGTTCTTCGACAACCAGACCCCCGACTCCACGGTGCAGCTCGTCGACGACCTGCGCTCCGGTGCGCCGGTGGCGCCGACGCGCGGGCCGAGCCGGGTGTGCACCTTCAAGCAGGTCTCGCGCGTGCTCGCCGGCTTCCCCGACGGGCTGGCCGACGAGGGCGTCGGAGCCGGGACGGCCTCCCTTCGCGGGGTGGAGCTGGCGCGACGCGAAGGGTGGACGGCTCCCGACAGCGGCGACGCCACCCCCGACGCGGCGCCGACCAACGACGCGTCGACCGAGGGCACCGCCACCGGCGAGCAGACCTCCGTCGACACCCCGGCCAACGAGCCGGACGAGCGCCCGACGAGTGACGGCAAGGAGGGGCAGGCATGACGACGCTGACGCCGATCCTCACGAGGTTCTGGGACCACCCGCAGTCGTGGGCCCTGGCCACCTACGAGGAGCACGACGGCTACTCCGCCCTGCGCCGGGCCCTCGGCGAGGACCCCTCCGACCTCGTGCAGACGATGAAGGACTCCGGCCTGCGCGGTCGTGGCGGCGCCGGCTTCCCCACCGGCATGAAGTGGGGCTTCCTGCCCCCGCCGGACGGCGGCCCCCGCTACCTCGTCGTCAACGCGGACGAGTCCGAGCCGGGCACGTGCAAGGACATCCCGCTGCTCATGGCCGCCCCGCACTTCCTCGTCGAGGGCGTCGCGATCACGAGCTTCGCCATCGGCTGCAACCACGCCTTCATCTACCTGCGCGGCGAGGTCGTCCACGTCTACCGCCGCCTCATGCGCGCGGTCGAGGAGGCCTACGCGGCCGGCTACCTCGGCAAGGACATCCAGGGCAGCGGCTTCGACCTCGACGTCACCGTCCACGCCGGTGCCGGTGCCTACATCTGCGGCGAGGAGACGGCCCTGCTCGACTCCCTCGAAGGGCGCCGCGGCCAGCCCCGTCTCAAGCCCCCCTTCCCGGCCGTCGCCGGTCTGTACGCCCGCCCGACGGTGGTCAACAACGTCGAGTCCATCGCCTCGGTGCCGCTCATCGTCAGCCAGGGGGCCGACTGGTTCTCCGACATGGGGACGGAGAAGTCCCAGGGCTTCGGCATCTTCTCCCTCTCGGGCCACGTCAAGCGGCCCGGTCAGTACGAGGCACCGCTCGGCATCACCCTGCGCGAGCTCATCGACATGGCCGGGGGCATGCGCGACCCGGCGCACCCGCTGAAGTTCTGGACGCCCGGAGGGTCGTCCACGCCGATCTTCACCGACGCCCACCTCGACGTGCCCCTCGACTTCGAGTCGGTGGCGGCGCACGGGTCGATGCTCGGCACGCGCGCGCTGCAGATCTTCGACGACACCGTCTCGGTCGTGCGCGCCGTGAGCCGCTGGACCGACTTCTACAAGCACGAGTCCTGCGGCAAGTGCACCCCGTGTCGCGAGGGCACGTGGTGGCTCGCGCAGATCCTCGAGCGGATCGAGCACGGCCGGGGCACCCCCGAGGACATCGACAAGCTCGTCGACATCTGCGACAACATCCTCGGGCGCTCCTTCTGCGCCCTCGGTGACGGCGCGACGAGCCCGATCACCTCGGCGGTCAAGCACTTCCGCGAGGAGTTCGAGGCCGGCTGCCACACCCCGGCCGCCGAGCTCTTCCCGCCGGCTGCCTCGACGCTCTTCGCCCACCACGACAGCGCGCAGGTGAACGCATGACCGTCACGAGCGACAAGAACACCGCCCCCGCGACTCCCGAGCTGGTCACGGTGAGCATCGACGGGGTGCCGGTCGAGGTCCCCAAGGACACCCTCGTCATCCGGGCGGCCGAGGAGGCGGGCATCCAGATCCCGCGCTTCTGCGACCACCCCCTCCTCGAGCCCGTCGGCGCCTGCCGGCAGTGTCTCGTCGAGGTCGCGACGCCCGACCGCGAGGGCAACGTCAAGCCCATGCCCAAGCCCCAGGCCAGCTGCACGATGACCGTCAGCGAGGGCATGGTCGTGCGCACGCAGCACAGCTCGCCCGTCGCGGACAAGGCGCAGCAGGGCGTCATGGAGCTGCTGCTCATCAACCACCCGCTCGACTGCCCGGTCTGCGACAAGGGTGGCGAGTGCCCCCTGCAGAACCAGGCGATGAGCAACGGCCGGGCGACCTCGCGCTTCGAGGACGTCAAGCGCACCTACCCCAAGCCGGTCAACATCTCCTCGCAGGTGCTGCTCGACCGCGAGCGGTGCGTCCTGTGCGCGCGCTGCACCCGCTTTTCCGACCAGGTCGCCGGCGACCCCTTCATCGCGCTCGTCGAGCGGGGCGCCCTGCAGCAGGTCGGGATCTACGAGGAGCAGCCCTTCGAGTCCTACTTCTCGGGCAACACCGTGCAGATCTGCCCGGTGGGGGCGCTGACCGGGGCGGCCTACCGCTTCCGCTCCCGACCCTTCGACCTCGTCTCCACCCCCGACGTCTGCGAGCACTGCGCCGACGGCTGCTCCCTTCGCACCGACCACCGTCGCGGCACCGTCCTGCGGCGCCTGGCCGGCAACGACCCGCAGGTCAACGAGGAGTGGAACTGCGACAAGGGCCGCTGGGCCTTCGTCTCGGCCGACCTCGGCGACCGCTTCGAGCTGCCGATGGTCCGGGACGCCGACGGTGAGCTGCGGGTCGTCTCCTGGCGGGAGGCCCTGGCCGCCGCCGCGGCCGGACTGCGCGCCGCCACCGACCACGGCGTCCTCGTGGGCGGCCGGGTGAGCGTCGAGGACGCCCACGCCTACGCCGCCTTCGCCCGTACGGTGCTGCACACGGGCAACATCGACCACCGCGCCCGCCCGCACTCGGCGGACGAGCGCGACTTCCTGCTGCGCCACGTCGCCGGCACGACGCCCGAGACGGGCGTGACCTACGACGAGATCGGCCGCGCCGGCTCGGTGCTGCTCGCCGGGCTCGAGCCCGAGGAGGAGAGCCCGATCCTCTTCCTGCGCCTGCGCAAGGCGCACCGCAAGGCCGGCACCGCCGTCTACTCCGTCGCCCCCCTGGCCACCCGTGGTCTCGACAAGCTCGGCGGCACCCTCATCCCGAGCGCGCCCGGCACCGAGACCGAGGTGCTCACCGCGCTCGCCGGTGAGATCGGCCCCGGCACCGACACCGACCCGGTCGTCGCCGCCCACGCCGCGCTGCGGGGCGAGCGACCGATCATCCTCGTCGGCGAGCGTCTGGCCACCGTGCCCGGCGCGCTCGCCGCTGCCGCCGAGCTCGCCACGGCGACCGGCGCGCGCCTGGCCTGGGTGCCGCGTCGCGCGGGCGAGCGGGGCGCCATCGAGGCCGGGTGCCTGCCCGATGCCGGAGCCCGTGATACGGCCGGCATGGTCGCCGCTGCGGCGGACGGCCGCGTCGGCGCCCTGCTCGTCGGCGGTGTCGACGTCGACGACCTCGGGCTGCCGGGGGCCGCGCAGGCCTTCGAGCGGGCCTTCGTCGTCTCCCTCGAGATCCGGCCGAGCAGCGTCACCGAGCACGCCGACGTCGTCCTGCCCGTCGCTCCGCACGCGGAGCGCGCCGGTGCCTTCGTCAACTGGGAAGGCCGGGTGCGGCCCTTCGAGGCGGCGCTCGCGACGAGCGCCCTGCCCGACCACCGGGTGCTGCACATGCTCGCCGACGAGATGGGCGCCTTCCTCGGCACGCGCACGACCGCCGAGGCCCGCCGCTCGATGGAGGCCACGGCCACGCCGCGCGCCGAGGGCTACCCGCCGCGGGTGCGCCGCGCCCCCGTCCCGGAGCCCGGTGTCGGCGAGCTCGTGCTCGCCACCTGGCGGCTCATGCTCGACAAGGGCTCGCTGCAGGACGGCGAACCCTTCCTCGCCGGCACCGCGAAGGCGCCCCGCGCCCTCATCTCGCCGGTGACCGCGCAGGGGATGGGCATCGTCGACGGTGACCTCGTCACCGTGAGCAGCGAGGACCTGCGGGTCACCGTGCCCGTCGTCATCCACGACATGGTCGACCACGTCGTGTGGTTGCCGACCAACTCCGAGAGCTGCGACCTGCGCGGCCTCGCCGGACAGGCCGGAGCGATCGTCTCCGTGACGAAGGGGGGTGCGGCATGACGGGGCTCGACCTCCTCGTCGCCGCGGCCGACAAGCCGGTGGCCGCCGACTTCAGCGACACGCCCCTGTGGCTCTCGCTCGTCAAGGCGCTCTTCCTCTTCGTCTACCTGCTCGTCTCCGTGCTGCTCGTCATCTGGTTCGAGCGCCGCGTCATCGGCCGGATGCAGCAGCGTCCCGGCCCCAACCGCAACGGCCCCTTCGGCCTGCTGCAGACCCTCGCCGACGGCATGAAGTCGATGCTCAAGGAGGACGTGCGGCCGAAGGGGGCCGACGCCCTGATCTTCACCATCGCCCCGGTGATCTTCGCGTCGATGGCCTTCGTCGCCTTCTCGATCATGCCGCTCGGCGGGATGGTGTGGATGTTTGGCCACCACACCCCGCTGCAGCTGACCGACCTGCCGGTCGCCGCGCTGCTCGTCCTCGCGGTCGCGGGCGTCGCGGCCTACGGCATCGTCCTCGGTGGCTGGTCCGCCGGGTCGACCTACCCGCTGCTCGGTGGCCTGCGCGCGACGGCCCAGCTCATCTCCTACGAGATCGCGATGGGCCTGGCCCTCGTGGCGGTCTTCATGTACGCGGGCTCGATGAGCACGAGTGAGATCGTCGCCGCCCAGAGCGACCTCTGGTACGTCGTCCCCGCCTGCGTCTCCTTCGTCATCTATGTCATCACGATGGTCGGCGAGACCAACCGGCTGCCCTTCGACCTCGCCGAGGGCGAGGGCGAGATCGTCGGTGGCTACTTCACCGAGTACTCCGGGATGCGCTTCGCGATGTTCTTCCTCGGGGAGTACATCAACATGTTCACCGTCTCGGCGCTCGCGACGACCCTCTTCCTCGGTGGCTGGCAGGCACCTCCCGGCATCGCCGCCATCGGTGACGGCATGCTCAACACCGGCTGGTGGGGCCTGCTGTGGTTCACCGCCAAGCTGTGGCTCTTCATGTACTTCTTCGTCTGGCTGCGCGGCACCCTGCCCCGGACCCGTTACGACCAGTTCATGCGCTTCGGCTGGAAGTTCCTCATCCCCGTCACCGTCGCCTGGGTCATCGCGGTCGCCTTCATCCGCGGCGCGGACGCCGGCTTCTTCGGCGACGGCACCGTCGGCCTCCTAGGCGTCGAGTTCCCCGTCTCCTCGCTGATCATCGTCTCGGTGCTCGGCGTGCTCGTCCTCGGGTCCACGTGGATCTGGGAGAGCAAGGTCGAGGCGCGCTCGCAGGCCGAGCAGGCCGCGGCCGAGGTGCCCGACGAGATCGACCCGTGGGCCGGGGGCTACCCCGTGCCCCCGATGCCCGGGCAGCGCCTCGTCGAGGCGTCCCCGGCCGGCGCCGCCATCGGCTCCGCGCCGGCGCCCACCCCGTCCACGACGACCAATGCGCCGACCTCCGAGGAGGAGCACCGTGGCTGACGACGACGCCAAGGGAGGGTTCTTCGCCGACCTCTTCGCCCCCGTGGCGGGCTTCGGGGTCACCTTCGCGACGATGTTTCGCAAGGTGGCGACCCAGGAGTACCCCGAGGTCAAGTGGCCCACCCAGCCGCGATTCCACGGCCGGCACCAGCTCAACCGTCACCCGGACGGTCTCGAGAAGTGCGTGGGCTGCGAGCTGTGCGCCTGGGCCTGCCCGGCCGACGCGATCCTCGTCGAGGGCCGCGGCAACGACGACGAGCGGGGGCTGCGCTTCAGCCCCGGTGAGCGCTACGGGCACATCTACCAGATCAACTACCTGCGCTGCATCTTCTGCGGCCTGTGCATCGAGGCCTGCCCGACGCGGGCGCTGACGATGACCAACGAGTACGAGCTCGCGGACAACAACCGCGCCGACCTGATCTTCACCAAGGAGCAGCTGCTCGCCCCCCTCCAGGAGGGGATGCTCCCCCCGCCGCACCCGATGGTCGCCGGCACGGAGGAGCGCGACTACTACCAGGGCAAGGTCGCGACGGCCACCGACGAGCAGCGTCGGTGGGTCGACCAGCACACGAGCGACCGCGACGCGGGCGGCTCGGACGCGAGCGGCCACGACACGGAGGAGGCCCGATGACCGGCACCGGTGAGGCCGTCGTCTTCTGGGTCCTCAGCTGCATCGCCGTCCCCGGCGCGCTGGCCCTACTCTTCGCTCGCAAGGCCGTTCACGCGGCCATCGGCATGGTGACGACGATGATCGTCCTCGGCGTCTTCTACCTCCTGCAGGAGGCGGACTTCCTCGGGGTCGTGCACATCTTCGTCTACACCGGCGCGGTGATGATGCTCTTCCTCTTCGTCGTCATGCTCGTCGGTGTCGACCACTCGTCCTCCCTCGTCGAGACGCTCAAGGGCCAGCGCGTGCTCACCCTCGTGCTCTCGCTCGCCGTCGTCGCGCTGCTCTTCGGCGCCATCGGCCGGGTCTCCTACTCCGGGGACCCCTCGCTCGCGGAGGTCAACGCCAACCCGGGCAACGTCGAGGCGATCGCCTACCTCGTCTTCGGCAAGTACGTCTGGCTCTTCGAGGTGACGGCCGGCCTGCTCACCGTCGCCGCGATCGGCGCCATGGTCTTCGCCCACCGCGAGCGGATCATCGCCAAGCCGACGCAGAAGGAGTGGATGGACCAGCGCTTCCGCTCCGGCAAGCACTTGGCCGGTCTGCCCGTCCCCGGCGTCTACGCCCGGCACAACGCCGTCGACACCCCGGCGCTGCTGCCCGACGGCAGCATCAGCGAGCTCTCGCTCAACCGGGTGCTCGTCGCCCGCGACCAGGTCACCACGCCGACGCGGTACACCCAGCTCGAGGACGCCGAGACCACGACCGACGGGGGGCAGGAGCGATGAGCCCGATGAACTACATCTACCTCTCGGTCATCCTCTTCACGATCGGCAGCGCGACCGTGCTGCTGCGGCGCAATGCGATCGTCGTCTTCATGGGCGTCGAGCTCATGCTCAACGCCGCCTCGCTCGCCTTCGTCACCTTCGCCCGCATGCACGGGTCGGTCGAGGGCCAGGTGATCGCCATGTTCGTCATGGTCGTCGCGGCTGCCGAGGTCGTCGTCGGACTGGCCATCATCATGGCCGTCTTCCGTGCCCGCCGGTCGGCCTCGGTCGACGACGCCAACCTGCTGAAGCTGTAAGGGAGTCACCTTGCTCACCGAACTCTCCTGGCTGCTCGTCGCGCTGCCGCTGCTCGGCGCCGCGGTGCTCCTGCTCGGCGGCCGGCTCACCGACTCCTTCGGCCCGCTCCTCGCGACCGCGCTGTCGTGGGGCTCCTTCGCCGTCGGCGCCGCGATCTTCGTCGGGATGCTCGGCACCGACGCCCACGACCGGTCCGGCCGGCTCGAGCTGTGGGACTGGGTACCCGCCGGCAACATCGACGTCACCGCCGGGCTCGTCGTCGACCCGCTGTCGCTCGCCTTCGTCCTGCTCATCACCTTCGTCGGCTCGCTCATCCACGTGTACTCGCTCGGGTACATGGAGCATGACCCGGACAAGCGGCGCTTCTTCGCCTACCTCAACCTCTTCGTCGCGTCGATGCTCGTGCTCGTCCTCGCCGACTCCTACCTGCTGCTCTTCGTCGGCTGGGAGGGCGTCGGCCTCGCGTCGTGGCTACTCATCGGCTTCTGGAACCACAACCCTGCCTACGCGACCGCGGCCAACAAGGCCTTCATCGCCAACCGCATCGGTGACGTCGGCCTGATCCTCGCGATGACGCTCATGCTCGCGACCTTCGGCACGCTCGACATCGCGACCGTCGGCGCCACCGTGGCCGGCGCGGGGGAGGGCACCGTCACCGCGATCGGCCTGCTCCTCCTGCTCGGTGCGTGCGGCAAGTCGGCGCAGTTCCCGCTCCAGTCCTGGCTCGGCGACGCGATGGCCGGCCCGACCCCCGTCTCCGCGCTCATCCACGCCGCGACGATGGTCACCGCCGGCGTCTACCTCGTCGTACGCAGCCACCACGTCTTCGAGGCCTCGCCCGACGCGCAGCTCGCCGTCGTCGTCGTCGGTGCGATCACCCTCGTCTACGGCGCGATCGTCGGCTGCGCCAAGGACGACATGAAGAAGGCCCTGGCCGCCTCGACGATGAGCCAGATCGGCTACATGATGCTCGCCGCGGGCCTGGGCCCGGTCGGCTACGCCTTCGCGATCTTCCACCTCATCACCCACGGCTTCTTCAAGGCCGGGATGTTCCTCGGCGCCGGCTCGGTCATGCACGGCATGGGCGACCAGGTCGACATGCGCCGCTTCGGCGGGCTCTCGACGGTCATGAAGATCACCTGGGTGACCTTCGGCCTGGGCTGGCTGGCGATCCTCGGGGTGCCCCCCTTCGCCGGCTTCTGGAGCAAGGACAAGATCATCGAGGCCGCCTTCGTCGGTGAGGGCTGGCGGCCCTGGGTCTTCGGGCTCACCGCGCTCATCGGTGCCGGCATCACGGCCTTCTACATGTCGCGCCTGTTCTTCATGACCTTCCACGGCAAGCGCCGCTGGACCGACGACGTGCACCCGCACGAGTCGCCGCTGACGATGACGATCCCGATGATGGTCCTCGCCGTCGGCTCGGCCCTGCTCGGTCTCGTCCTCGCGACCGTCGCGCCGATCACGACCTGGCTCGAGCCGGTGCTCGGCCACGTCGAGCACCACGAGCCGGTCCTGCCGATCCCGGTCCTCATGGCCGGCACCCTCGTCGTCGTCGCCATCGGCGCCGTGTGGGCCTGGCTCGTCTACGGCCGCGGCGAGGTCCCGCAGGTCGCGCCCGAGGGCTCGGCCCTCACGCGCGCCGCCCGGGCCGACCTCTACCAGGACGAGCTCAACGCGACCCTGCTCCAGTGGCCCGGCATCTCGCTGACCCGCGGTCTGGTGTCGATGGACACCGACGGTGTCGACAGCGCCGGCGTCGGCGGGCTCTCCCGCGGCATCGAGTCGGCCTCGAGCTGGCTGCGGCGGGCCCACAACGGCTTCGCCCGCTCCTACGCCCTGACGATGCTCTCCGGCGTCGTCGTCTTCCTCGCAGCCCTGTGGGTGATCAACTGATGAACGACCTGCCCTGGCTCTCCCTGCTCATGGTCGTGCCGCTCACCGGCGCGGCCGTGGTGGCGGTCCTCCCGTCGAGCAGTGCGGCTCTCGCCCGACCCATCGCCCTGGGCTCCGCCCTGGTCACCCTGGTGCTCGGCATCATCGCGACCGCGACGAGCTTCACCCGCGGCAGCACCGAGCAGTTCCAGATGGTCGAGCAGCACGAGTGGATCCCGCAGCTCGGCGTCAGCTACTCGCTCGGCGTCGACGGCATCTCGCTCGCGCTCATCCTCATGGCGCTCGTCCTCGTGCCGGTGTGCATCCTCGCCGCGTGGGACGACGCCCCGGAGGGCGGAGCCTGGCACAAGGGGTACTTCGCCCTACTGCTCGTGCTGCTGCCCTTCATGATCGGCGTCTTCGCCGCGACCGACGTCTTCCTCTTCTACGTCTTCTTCGAGGCGATGCTCATCCCGGTGTACTTCCTCATCGGGATGTACGGCGGCGCGCACCGCCAGGCCGCGGCCGTGAAGTTCCTGATCTTCTCCCTCACCGGCGGGCTCATCATGCTCGTCGGGGTCATCGCCCTGTACCTGCAGGGCCCCGGTGGACCCGACGGCTTCCTCGTCGCCAACCTCACCGGCCTGGAGATCGGGGGCAGCACCGAGCGCTGGCTCTTCATCGCCTTCTTCATCGCCTTCGCGGTCAAGGCGCCGATGTGGCCGGTCCACACCTGGCTGCCCGACGCGGCGGCGGCCTCCCGCCCGGCCGTGGCGACCCTGCTCGTCGGGGTGCTCGACAAGGTCGGCACCTACGGCATGGTGCGCTTCTGCCTCCAGCTCTTCCCCGAGGCCAGCCTGTGGGCGACCCCGGTCGTCGTGACCCTCGCGGTCGTCTCGATCCTCTACGGGGCGATCCTGGCCATCGGCCAGCGCGACATGATGCGCCTGATCGCCTTCACCTCGGTGAGCCACTTCGGCTTCATCGTCCTGGGCATCTTCGCCTTCACCTCGGTGGCCCAGGTCGGCGCCAACTTCTACATGGTCAACCACGGCTTCGCGACGGCCGGCCTCTTCCTCGTCGCCGGCATGCTCATCGCGCGCCGCGGCAGCCAGGACATCGAGGCCTACGGCGGCTGGCAGCGGGTGACCCCGGTGCTCGCCGGTGTCTTCCTCCTCTCCGGCTTGGCGACGCTCTCGCTGCCGGGTCTGTCGACCTTCGTCTCGGAGTTCCTCGTCATCGCCGGTGCCTGGCCCCGCGAGCCGGTCGCGACCGCCTTCGCCGTGCTCGGTGTGGTGCTCGCCGCGATCTACGTCCTGCTCTTCTACAAGCGGGTCTTCACCGGCCCGCCGCCGGTCGTCGGCACCGCCGGGACCGACGCGCAGGAGGCCACCGACGAGGCGAGCGAGCTCCCCTTCGTCCGTGCCGACCTCGACGAAGGGCGTCGCGCGGGTGTCCTCGCCGCCGCCGTGCCCGACCTCGGCTGGCGGGAAAAGGTCGTCGTCGCCCCGATCGTCGTCGCCCTCGTCGTGCTCGGCTTCTTCCCCGGGCCGGCCCTCGAGGTGCTCAACCCGGCGGTCGAGCGCACGCTCGAGATCGTCGGGGTAGGCGACACGATCCCGACCGTGCCCGCCGGCCTCCAGCTCGACTCCGGGAGTGACCACTGATGCCCCCCACCGTGCCCGAGGCCTTCGAGGCCGTCGACATCAGCTACCAGGCCCTCGCGCCCATGATCGTGCTGCTCGTCGGTGCCTTCGTCGGTGTCCTCGTCGAGGCCTTCGTCCCCCGCGGGGCGAAGCACGTCGCACACCTCGCCGTGACGGGTCTGTCCGTGGTCGCCTCCATGGCCACGCTGCTCTTCCTCACCGGTGACCACGTCGGGGTGACCGTCGGCGGCACCGTCGCGGTCGACGGCCCGACCCGCTTCCTCCAGGGCACCCTGCTCGTCCTCGGCGGGCTCGGCCTGCTCGTCATGGCCGACCGCCTCGGTGGCGACAGCGCCGATGCCTTCACCCCCATGGGTGCGGCGAGCCCGGGCTCCGACCTCGAGGCGCAGGCCGCCCGCAAGGGCTGGTCGACGACCGAGGTCTTCCCCCTGGCCCTCTTCGCGCTGGCCGGCATGCTGCTCTTCCCCGCGGCCAACGACCTGCTGACGATGTTCGTCGCGCTCGAGCTGCTGTCGCTGCCGCTCTACCTCATGTCGGGTCTGGCCCGCCGGCGTCGGCTGCTCTCCCAGGAGGCGGCGCTGAAGTACTTCCTCCTCGGCGCCTTCTCCTCCGGCTTCTTCCTCTTCGGCGCGGCCCTGCTCTACGGGTACGCCGGGTCGATCGGCCTGCCGGAGATCGCGGCCGCGGCGACGACCTCCACCGGCGAGCTCGAGGGGCTGCTGCTCCCGGGTGTCGTCCTCGTCCTCGTCGGGCTGCTCTTCAAGGTCGGCGCCGTCCCCTTCCACTCGTGGACGCCCGACGTCTACCAGGGCGCCCCGAGCCCCGTCACCGGCTTCATGGCCGCGTGCACCAAGGCGGCCGCCTTCGGCGCGCTGCTGCGCCTGGTCTACGTCGGGCTCGAGACGACCCGGTGGGAGTGGCGGACGGGCGTCATCGTCATCGCCGCCCTGACGATGGTCGCCGGCTCGGTGCTGTCGGTGACCCAGACCGACATCAAGCGACTGCTCGCCTACAGCTCGATCGCCCACGCCGGCTTCATCCTCGTGGCGCTCATCAGCTTCGACCGCTCGGCGGTCGAGGGTGTGCTCTTCTACGTCGTCGCCTACGGCATCACGACGATCGCCGCCTTCGCCGTCGTCAACCTCGTGCGCGAGCGCGACGCGGAGGCCACCCACCTCTCCCAGTGGGCCGGTCTGGGGCGCAACCACCCCTACCTCGCCGGTGCCTTCGCCCTCTTCATGCTCGCCTTCGCCGGGATCCCGCTCACCTCGGGGTTCACCTCCAAGGTCGTCGCCTTCCTCCCGGCGGTCGAGCACGCCGGCCTGTCCGGCGTCGTCCTCGTCGTCATCGGCGTGCTCATGTCGGCGATCACCGCCTTTGTCTACGTGCGCATCATCGTGCTCATGTTCTTCACCGAGCCGACGGGCGAGGTGACCGCCGCCGCACCCGCCACGCTGTCCCTGGTGGTCATCGTCATCGGCGTCATCGCTACGATCGCCCTCGGTGTCTTCCCGGGCCCGCTGCTCGAGCTAGCCGAGCAGTCCAGCATCTTCATCACGAGGTGACGCAGTGACCAGCTCGACGCCGCCCGTGCTCGCCCTCCCGGGCGCGAGCACGGACCTGACCTCCCGCCTCCAGGCCGGTCTCGAGCAGGTGGAGGCGCTCATCGTCGAGCGCACCCGCAGCGAGGACGACTTCATCACCGAGGCCAACCTCCACCTGGCCAAGGCCGGCGGCAAGCGGTTTCGCCCCATGCTCACCATGCTCGTCGCCGAGCTCGGCGAGGGGATCAACGACCGGGTCATCGCCGCCGCGGCCGGGGTCGAGCTGACCCACCTCGCGAGCCTCTACCACGACGACGTCATGGACGAGGCCGACCTGCGCCGCGGGGCCCCGAGCGCCAACGCCCGCTACGACAACTCGACGGCGATCCTGGTCGGCGACCTGCTCTTCGGCACCGCGTCGGACATCATCGCCGACCTCGGTGCCGACGCCGTGAAGATCCAGGCGCAGACCTTCATCCGCCTGTGCTCGGGCCAGATCCGTGACGACCGCCCCTGCCCAGACGGCACCGACCCGCGCGAGTACTACCGCGGGGTGCTCGCCGACAAGACCGGGGTGCTCGTGGCGACGGCGGCCCGCTACGGCGCGATGTACGGCGGGTGCAGCCCCGAGGTCGTCGAGCTGGCCACGGAGTACGGCGAGCACCTCGGCGTCGCCTTCCAGCTCGCCGACGACCTCATCGACATCGCGAGCGAGTCCGGTGAGACGGGCAAGACGCCCGGCACCGACCTGCGGGAGGGCAAGCGGACCCTGCCGGTGCTCAACGCGCTCGCCTCCACCGACCCGGCCGACGCCGAGCTGCAGGAGCTGCTGCGCTCGGAGCTCAAGGAGCCAGAGCGGGTCGAGCGGGCCCTGGAGCTGCTGCGGCCGCACCCGGCGATGGCGCAGGCCCGCGAGGAGACCCTCGCCGTCGGGCGGCGGGCGACCGACTCGCTCGCCGGCCTGCCCGAGAGCGACGCCAAGACGGCTCTCGTCGCCCTCATGGAAGGCGTGGTCCACCGGGTCGGCTGATCCGGCCCGCTCCCTTCGGCCCGATCAGACCGGCTCGACCGGCTCCAGCGACTCGCACTCGCCCGGGGCGGGGCGGCGCCGGCGACGGGCCGTGCGCAGCGAGTCGACCGTGAGGCAGGCCAGCGCCACCCACACGGTCGCGAAGCCCACCCACCGGGCCGGCTCGAGGTGCTCGCCGAGCAGCGTCACGCTCACGACGAGCTGCAGCACCGGGGTGATGAACTGGATCAGCCCGATCGTCACGAGCGGGATGCGTCGGGCCGCCTCGGCGAAGAGCAGGAGCGGGATCGCGGTGACGACGCCGGCCGAGACGAGCAGCAGCGGGTGCCACGGGGTGTCGACGGTGAAGGTCGACTCGCCCCCGGCGCCCAGCCACCACACGAGGGCGAGCGCGGGCGGCAGGAGGAAGATCGTCTCCGCCGAGAGCGACTGGAGCGCCGGCAGGGTCGCCCCGAGGCGCTTCTTGGTCAGGCCGTAGCCACCGAAGCTCAGCGCGAGGACCAGCGAGATCCACGGTAGCCCGCCGCCGGCGACCGTGAGGTAGAGCGCCGCGATCGCGCCGATCGCCACCGCGACCCACTGCAGGCGGCGCAGGCCCTCGCCGAGCACGAGCACCCCGAGGGCGACCGTGACGATCGGGTTGAGGAAGTAGCCCAGGGCCGCCTCGTTGGTCCGCCCCGTGCCGACCGCGTAGACGTAGACGAACCAGTTGACGCCGATGAGGTAGGCGGCGATGCCGACGCCCAGGGCGAGGCGCCCGCGCAGCTGCCGCAGCAGGGCCACCAGCTCGTGGCGCAGCAGCAGGACGAGCACGCACAGCACGAAGGTCCAGATGACGCGGTGCGCGAGGATCTCCTCGGCGCTGGCCGGCCGGAGAGCGTGGAAGTACAGGGGGAAGAGCCCCCAGATGCCGTAGGCGAGCCAGGCGGCAAGGACGCCGCGCGCGTCACGTTGAGGGGTCACCGGCCGAGGCTACTCCCGCCGCCGGTCCGGCCTTAGGCGGGCAGCTCTGCGACGGCGACGAAGTTGGCCTTGCGGTGCCCGTCGGTGCGGAAGCCGAGCTCGTCGTCGCACGTGACGAGGACGATCCGGCGGGTGTCGGAGTTGTCTCCCCAGACGTCCTGGCTCGTCGTCAGCTCGTCCTTGTCGACGATGTCGGTGCTCGTCACCTCGAAGCGCAGGCGGGCTCCGCCGGGGTAGGACAGGACGACGCCGTCGCCCTTGGACAACTGCTCGAGGGCGGCGAAGGAGTCGGCCCTCCCGCCCGAGATGACGTGGCCGGCGATGACGGTCGTGCCGGTAGCCCCCGGCCGGACCCGGTCGTAGCCGGTGAACCAGATGACCTCGCCGGCGCGCGGGTTGACCTTGCCGTCGCGCAGGCCCTGGGGACCGATCTTCGTCGACAGACCGACCGCGGGGATGCTCAGCGTGGTCGCGGGGGCGGAGGCGTCGGCAGCGGACCGGCCGGCCTTCGCCTCGGCGGCGGTCTGCGGCGCGTCGGCCGCAGGCGTCACCGTGACGTCGGGGTCGGGGGCATGGCTCGTGCTCGAGGTGCCCGACGACGAGGTGGCGCTGGTCGACGACGAGGTGGGGGTCGCCCCCTTCGTGCTCGACGTCGCAGATGACGAAGGGGAGGTCCCGGACGCCTGCGGGTCGTCACCACCCGCCCCGCAGCCGGTGACGGCCAGGGCGAGCAGGGCGCCGGCGGCGAGAGCGCGGCGGGAGGGGCGGTGGCGGGGCATGGGTCTCACCTTGTCATGGGGGGAGCGGGCCGCCCGCGGTCGCGGACGGCCCGCCCGAGTGGTGGGGTCAGACGCGGTCGGTCTCGATGACCGGGCCGCGAGGCGTGTCGCCCTTCGGGGGCTTGTGGCCCTTGGGCGGCTTGGGCTCCTTCGGGGGCTTGGGCGCCTTCGGAGGCTTCGGCTCGTTGCTCGCCTCGGGCCACACCATGATCACCGCGGGACGCGGCTGCGTGTTGCCCGTGTAGGGGAAGCGGCTGCGGACATTGGTCGTGCTCGCGCCGTCGTCCTCGCCCGGGTGCTGGATCGCCGCGAAGACGACGCGGTCGTCCCACTCGATGAGCGGGCCGCAGCACTCGGAGAAGGCCGGGACGGAGAGGAATTGCTGCAGGTGGCCGGTGTGCTCGCCCTCGAGCGGCATGAGGTACATGCCGTCGCAGTGGCCGAGCGCATTGCCGTCCGTCGAGATCCACAGGTTGCCCGAGCTGTCGAAGGCGACGTTGTCGGGGCAGGAGATCGGGCTGACCTGCGACTTGTCGTAGCCGTTGAAGTAGGTCTCCGGGTCGCTCGGGTCGCCGCAGATGAGCACGAGCTTCCAGTCGAAGGCGGTAACCGTGTGGTCGCCCGAGCGCGGGGTGATCTCGAGGACCTGACCGTGCTTGTTCTTCGCGCGGGGGTTGGCCTCGTCGACCTGACCGGGAGCGCGCTTGGAGTTGTTGGTCAGGGCGGCGTAGACGCGGCCGTTGACGAGGTTGACCTCGACGTCCTCGGGGCGGTCCATCTTCGTCGGGCCGACCTTGTCGGCGGCCAGCCGGGTGAAGACGAGGACCTCCTCGAGGCTCATGCCGTCGACCTGGGACTCGCCGTCGACGACGAGGGGCAGCCACTCGCCGGTGCCGTCGTGGAGTCCGTCCCCGGTCCCGTTGC
This sequence comes from Janibacter hoylei PVAS-1, assembly GCF_004025845.1. Classification (NCBI taxonomy): domain Bacteria; kingdom Bacillati; phylum Actinomycetota; class Actinomycetes; order Micrococcales; family Intrasporangiaceae; genus Janibacter; species Janibacter hoylei. Next base: position 67,597 of record NZ_PIPF01000010.1, on the reverse strand, counting down.
CGGTGAACTTCGCGACGTACAGGTCGCCCTCGTCGAGGAGCGTGCGGTTGGCGGCGGCGTCGCCCTCGACGTAGGTGCCCGCGGAGACGAACTTGTACATGTAGTCGAAGCGCTCGTCGTCACCCATGTAGACGACGACCCGGCCGTCGCCGGCGACGACGACGTTGGCGCCCTCGTGCTTGAAGCGGCCGAGCGCGCTCAGCTTGCGCGGCTTGGCGTCGGGCTCGAAGGGGTTGACCTCGACGATCCAGCCGTGGCGGTGGGCCTCGTTGGGCTCCTTGGTCAGGTCGAAGCGGTCGTCGAGGCGGTCCCAGTTGTGCTGCGCGGCGCTGCCACCGGCCAGGCCGTAGCGGGCGGCGGCCTCGCCGGCCAGGTCGTCGGAGGGTGCGGCCGGCTGGGTGAAGTAGCCGTTGAAGTTTTCCTCGCCGGAGAGGATGGTCCCCCACGGGGTGGTGCCGCCAGCGCAGTTGCCGAAGGTGCCGAGCGGCGTCGTGCCGGCCGGGTCGGCGGAGGTCTTGACGAGGTCGCTGCCGCGGGCCGGACCGACGAGCTCGAAGGGGGTCTCGGCGGTGATGCGGCGGTTGAGCGGGGCCGCCTTGGTGTAGACCCACTTGCTGTTGGCGTTCTTGCGGGTCATCTCCACGACGGTCATGCCGTGGGCGTTCATCGTGATCTGCACCTGGTCGTCGGTGAGCGACGCGGCGTCGGTGTAGCCGTGGAACATCAGCTCGTTGTTGGTGTACTCGTTGTTGACGACGAGCACGGCCTGGTTGGCGCTGCCGTTGCGCAGGACGCCGACGTAGTCGCAGTTGTAGCCCATCTGACCGGCCTGGGCGGCGGCCGTCTGGTGGTCGAAGTCGAAGGCGGGGGCACCGGCGAGGACCGGGTCGCCCCAGGCGATGATCGGGGCCCAGCGGAAGCCCTCGGGCACGACGACCTCGTCGGTGCCGGCGTTGACCGGGTCGATCCCGATGAAGCCGAAGGGGGCGGTCTTGCCCGGCCCGGGGGCGGCGACGGCGGGCTCGGCGAGCGCGGTGCCGGCGGCGGTCGTCAGACCGGCGAGCGCGGCGGCGGCGCCACCGGCCTTGAGCACCGAGCGGCGCGACGCGGCCACGACGTCACCGAAGTACTCGTTGTCCGAGGTGTTGGGGACCGGCTTGCTGCACGCGTCGTTGCACTTCCACAGGCAGGTGGCGGCGGAGCGGCCGCCGTCCCGGTGGCCTGCGGCCAGCGGCAGCAGGGTGCGGTCGTTGCGGGGTGGCGTCATGACTTCTCCTCCGAGGGCCCGGGGTGGGCGGGGTGGCGCAAGGGACGGGCGAAAACCTAGGGAGGCGAAGGTCACCCCCGGCGTCGCCGAGGTGGCGTGCAGGTGACGCTCACCCGAATGTCACATGTAGTGACCTGTGGGTAACATCAATGGCGTGAGCAGAGCTGCTGTGTGGGACCGGGCGACGGCCGGGCGGTCGGCCCCCTTCGCCGTCGTCGACCTCGATGCCTTCGACGCCAATGCCGCCGACCTCGTGCGGCGGGCCGCCGGCCGGCCGATCCGGGTGGCGAGCAAGTCGATCCGGGTGCGGTACCTGCTCGAGCGGGCGCTGGCCCGCGAGGGCTTCGCGGGGGTGATGTCCTACGCCCTTCCCGAGGCGCTGTGGCTCGTGGGGGAGGGCGTGCGTGATGTCTTCGTCGCCTACCCGACGGCCGACCGGGAGGCGCTGGACCGGCTGGCCGCGGACGAGCATGCTCTGACCCAGGTCTCCGTCGTCGTCGACTCGGTGGAGCACGTCGACGCGCTGCGCCGCTGGCTGCCGAAGGGGGTCCCGCTGCGCGTCGTCGTCGACGTCGACGCCTCCCTGCGCATCGGCCCGGTCCACCTCGGGGTGCGGCGGAGCCCCACGCGCAGCCCGCGGGCCGCGGCGAAGGTCGCGCAGGCCGCGCGGGCGGCCGGCTTCGCCGTCGTCGGCGTGATGTTCTACGACGCCCAGATCGCCGGGCTGCCCGACAGCTCGCCGGCGGTCCGGCTCGTCAAGGCACGCAGCGATGCCTCGCTGCGACGCCGTCGCGGTCGGGTGCGCTCGGCAGTCGAGTCCGTCGTCGGACCGCTGGAGATCGTCAACGGCGGTGGCACCGGCTCGCTCGAGGTGACGGGGGCCGATCCCTCGCTCACCGAGCTGGCCGCGGGGTCCGGGCTCATCGGGCCGACGCTCTTCGACGGCTACGACGCCTTCACCCCGCACCCCGCGGTGGCCTTCGCCCTGCCCGTCGTGCGGCGCCCGGCGGCCGACGTCGTCACCTGCTTCTCCGGCGGCTACATCGCCTCGGGGCCGGCCGGGGACTCGCGGGTCCCGTCGGTGCACCACCCGGAGGGCCTGCGACTCATCGGCACCGAGGGTGCAGGTGAGGTGCAGACTCCCCTGCGGGGCAAGGCCGCTCGTGACCTCGCGATCGGTGATCGCGTGTGGTGGCGGCATGCCAAGGCGGGCGAGCTCGCCGAGCGCTTCGACGAGTACGTCGTCATCAGCGGGGACGAGGTCGTCGACGTCGTCCCGACCTACCGCGGCGAGGGAAGGACCTTCGGATGACCGGCCGCCACAGCGCCAGCTGGTCGAACTGGGCGGGCAATGTCACCGACTCGGCGGCCGTGCTCAGCCCGCGCACCCAGGACGAGCTCGTCGAGATGGTGCACTCGAGCGCCGCAGCCGGCCGGCGGATCCGCCCCGTCGGCAGCGGGCACTCCTTCACGCCCATCGCGCAGGCCGGCGACACCCGGCTGAGCCTGAGGCACCTGAGCGGCATCGTCGCCGCCGACCGGGCCACCGGACACGTGCGGGTGCTGGCGGGGACCCCCCTTCGCGTCCTCAACCGGGCCCTCGACCTGCTGGGGCTGGCCATGCCCAACCTCGGCGACATCGACGCCCAGACCCTCGCCGGGGCCACTTCGACCGGCACGCACGGCACCGGGGCCACCCTCCCGGGGCTGTCCGCCGGCATCGTCGGTCTGCGCCTCGTCACCCCCGACGGCGCGAGCCGCTGGGTCGACGAGAGCGACCCCGAGCTCTTCGGCGCGGCCCGCGTCGGCCTCGGGGCCCTCGGGGTGGTCACCGAGATCGAGCTGGCCTGCCTGCCGGCCTACCGCCTGCGGGCGGTCGAGCGGCCGGACTCGCTCGACGCGGTGCTGCCGCGCATCCAGGAGCACTTCGACGCCCACCGGCACTTCGAGCTCTACTGGTTCCCCGGGACGCGGCGGGTGCAGACCAAGGCCAACGACCTCATCGCCGACGACGTCGGCGAGCCGCTCGCCCCCTGGCGGCGTCGCCTCGACGACGAGCTGCTGTCCAACACCGTCTTCGGCGCGGCCAACCGGGTGCTCACCGCGGTGCCGCGGGCGGTGCTGCCCTTCAACGCGGTCGCGGCCCGGGCGCTCACCGAGCGGTCGTACACGGCGCCCTCGCACGAGGTCTTCGTGACGCCGCGGACGGTGCGCTTCGTCGAGTCGGAGTACGCCGTGCCGCGCGAGGCCGTCGCCGACGTGCTCACCGACCTCGTCGCCTGGGTCGAGCGGCACCGCGAGCCGATCAGCTTCCCCGTCGAGGTGCGGGTGGCCGCGCCCGACGACATGTGGCTGTCGACGGGGTACGAGCGGGCCAATGCCTATGTCGCGGTGCACCAGTACCACCGGGGTGACCGCCGGGCCTACTTCGCGGCCTTCGAGGAGATCGTGGCAGCGCACGCCGGCCGCCCGCACTGGGGCAAGCTACACGGCCTGGGCGCCGAGCAGCTCGCCGACCTCTACCCGCGTCACGGCGACTTCGTCGCCCTGCGGGACCGGCTGGACCCCGAGCGGGTCCTGACCAACGACTACCTGGACCGCGTGCTCGGCCCCTGACCGCGCATCTCCCTAGGGAAATGCGCCCTGGGTCCGTATTTCCCTAAGGAAATGCGCCCTGGGTCCGCATTTCCCTAGGGAAATGCGCGCGGGGTCACTCGACGGTCCAGGTGTCCTTGCCGTGGAGCAGGGACTGGAGGTCGTCGTCGGTGGCCGGGCCGCCGGCGAGATCGATCGCCGACTCGACCTGGGCGCGGGTCTGGTCGTCGTAGGTGGGGCGCTCGACCGCGCGGAAGATGCCCATCGGCACGTGCGTCATCGACTCGGAGTCGAGCCGGCTGATCGAGAAGGCCTGGCTCGGGTCGGAGAGCGTCACGTCGTGGACGATGACGTGGTCGGCGAGGCCCTGGCCGGCGACCTCGGCCTCCGGCACGAAGCGGACGGACCCCCCTTCGCCACGGACCAGCAGCTCGCGCTCGCCCTCGTCACCGATGGCGACGGGCTCGCCGTCGCGCAGGTGGACCAGGCGTGCCTTCTGCTGCTCGACGTCCTTGATGAGCTCGAAGGCGCCGTCGTTGAAGATCGGGCAGTTCTGGTAGATCTCGACGATCGACGTGCCGCGGTGGGCGGCCGCCGCCTTGAGCACCTCGGTGAGGTGCTTGCGGTCGGAGTCCATCGTCCGCGCGACGAAGGTGCCCTCCGCGCCGAGCGCGAGCGAGACCGGGTTGAAGGGGGCGTCCACGCTGCCCATCGGCGAAGATTTCGTCACCAGGCCCGGCTGCGAGGTCGGGCTGTACTGCCCCTTGGTCAGGCCGTAGATGCGGTTGTTGAAGAGCAGGATCGTCATGTTGACGTTGCGCCGCATCGCGTGGATGAGGTGGTTGCCACCGATCGAGAGGGCGTCGCCGTCACCCGTCACGACCCACACGGACAGGTCGGGGCGGCTCGTCGCCAGACCCGTCGCGATCGCCGGCGCGCGACCGTGGATCGAGTGCATGCCGTACGTGTCGAGGTAGTACGGGAACCGCGAGGAGCAGCCGATACCGGAGACGAAGGTGATGTTTTCCTTGCGCAGGCCCAGCTCGGGCAGGAAGCCCTGGACGGCCGCGAGGATGGCGTAGTCGCCGCACCCCGGGCACCAGCGCACCTCCTGGTCGGAGGCGAAGTCCTTGCGGGTCTGCTTCTCGCCCTCGGGGAGGGTGGGGACGCCGTCGGTGCCGGAGGCGACCGTGGGGATGCCGAGATCGATGCTCATGCTCAGACCTCCTGGAGGGCTGCGTCGATGACCTCGGCCAGGTCGGCGACCTTGAAGGGCAGGCCGCGGACCGAGGTGTGGGACCGGACGTCGACGAGGTACTTCGCGCGCAGCAGCATCGCCAGCTGCCCGAGGTTCATCTCGGGGACGATGACGCGGTCGTAGCGGGCGAGGACCTCGCCGGTGTTGGCCGGGAAGGGGTTCAGGTGGCGCAGGTGCGCGTGGGCGACGGCCTTGCCGGCCGAGCGCAGGCGGCGCACCGCCGCGAGGTTGGGCCCGTAGGTCGAGCCCCAGCCGAGGACGAGGACCTTGGCCTCGCCGCTCGGGTCGTCGACCTCGAGGTCGCCGATGGAGTCGGCGATCTTGTCGACCTTGGCCTGGCGGGTGCGGACCATGAGGTCGTGGTTGTCGGGGTCGTAGGAGATGTTGCCGGTGACGGCGTCCTTCTCGATGCCACCGATGCGGTGCTCGAGACCGGGCGTGCCGGGCACCGCCCACGGGCGGGCCAGCGTCGCCTCGTCCCGGACGTAGGGGTGGAAGGTGGGATTGCCCTTCGCGTCCGTGGCATTGGGCTCGGTGGCCAGCTCGGCGGGGAAGCTCGGCAGGTCCGCGACCTGCGGCACCTGCCAGGGCTCGGAACCGTTGGCCAGGTAGCCGTCGGAGAGCACGAAGACGGGGGTGCGGTAGACCGTCGCGATCCGCACGGCCTCCAGGGCCGCGTCGAAGCAGTCGGCCGAGGTCTGCGGGGCGATGATCGGCACGGGCGACTCGCCGTTGCGGCCGAACATCGCCTGCAGCAGGTCGGACTGCTCGGTCTTGGTCGGCAGGCCGGTCGAGGGCCCGCCGCGCTGGACGTCGACGATGACGAGCGGCAGCTCGAGGCTCACGGCCAGGCCGATCGTCTCCGACTTCAGCGCGACGCCCGGGCCGGACGTCGTCGTCACCCCGACCGCGCCGCCGAAGGAGGCGCCGAGCGCGACGCCGATGCCGGCGATCTCGTCCTCGGCCTGCACGGTCGTCACGCCGTGGCGCTTGAAGCCGGAGAGGGCGTGGAGGATGTCGCTCGCAGGAGTGATCGGGTAGGAGCCGAGCACGAGCGGGCGGCCGGCGCGGTGCGCACCGGCGACGAGGCCGAGGGAGAGTGCGGTGTTGCCGGTGATGTTGCGGTAGGTGCCGGGCGGGGTGGGTGCGGCTGCGACGGTGAAGGGGACGGCGAAGTCCTCGGTCGTCTCGCCGTAGTTCCAGCCGGCGCGCAGGGCGGCGAGGTTGGCGGCGAGGATGTCGGGCTTGGCGCCGAACTTCGAGGTGAGGAAGTCCTCGGTCGCGCTCGTCGGGCGCGAGTACATCCACGACAGCAGGCCGAGGGCGAACATGTTCTTCGCCCGCTCCTTCTCCTTGCGCGTCAGCGAGTCGAAGTCGGCGAGCGCCTCGACGGTGATCGACGTCAGGGGCAGGGCGTGGACGTGCCAGGACTCGAGGGTGTCGTCGTCGACCGGGCTGGTGGTCCAGCCGACCTTCTTGAGGTTGCGCGTGGTGAACTCGTCGGTGTTGACGATGATCGTCGCGCCGCGGGGCACGTCGGCGAGATTGGCCTTGAGGGCCGCGGGGTTCATCGCGACGAGCACGTCGGGGGCGTCGCCCGGGGTGAGGATGTCCCAGCTGGCGAAGTGCAGCTGGAAGGAGCTGACGCCCGGGATCGTGCCCTGGGGGGCGCGGATCTCCGCGGGGAAGTTCGGCAGGGTCGACAGGTCGTTGCCCAGCGCGGCGCTGTCGGCGGTGAACCGGTCTCCCGTCATCTGCATGCCGTCACCGGAGTCACCGGCGAAGCGGATGATGACGCGGTCCTTGGCCTGGGCTGTCGCTGTGCTGCTCATGGTGGGTGGTCGTGCCCCTTGCAGGTCGGTCGTGCCGCGGGGTCCCCCGGGGCGTCCGTCCATGGTAAGGCGGACCTGCCTTCCGATTTCAGTCGGTCACGTTATGAGATGGATAACGTCACGTTATGGACGAAGGCTCCGGACCCACGCCGAAGGGGGTCCGGAGCCGCCGGGTCGATGCCGAGCTGACCGAGGTGCTCGTCACCGGTCGGTGAGCACGGCCTGACGCGGGTCGACCTGCAGCGTGAGGGTCTCGCCCGGCGTCAGCCCCGGCAGGTGCGGCAGCAGCAGCTCGACGACCGTCGACGGCTGGTGGTGCATCGGCTTGGTCTCCGGGTGCGGGTGGTAGACGAGCCCGTCGACGGCGGCGCCGTCACGGGTCACCGTGCACTCGACGAAGGAAAAGGTCTCCGGCGGGTGCACCCGGGTCCACTCGACGTCGGCGAAGGTCCACCGCGGCTCCCGCAGGACCAGCCGCCACGGCGCGAGGTCGACGTTGACCGTCGCGAGCAGGTACGCCGAGAGCTCCAGGCCCCGCGCCCGGAAGTGCGGGGCCTGGAGCTCGATCGTCCCGGCGGCGAAGGGGGAGTCGCCCGCCCGGCCGGAGGCGACGCCGTGCCCGGCGACGACGACCCCGGTCGCGCTCGCGGTCACTTCACCAGCTGCGGGGTGAGCGGTGGGGTCCACCACTCGCCGTTGTTGGCCTTGACCGCGCCGATGACGTGGATGACGGTCGCGACGACGATGACGAGACCGTAGGTCAGGAAGCCGATGAAGACGATCATCAGCACGGTCGAGGCCAGCAGCAGGATCGCGGTGATGATCTGCACGTTGAGGCTGTTGGCCGCGTGCTGGCGGACGAAGGGCCCGCGGTCCTTGTACATGAGGTAGATGACGAGCGACCCGAGGAAGCCGAGGGTGCCGGCGCTCAGCGGCAGCAGGACCGCGGGCACGAGGTGGGCGATCAACCCGAGGTTGCGCTCCTCGGTCGGCGAGAGCGGCTGCGGGGTGTAGGGCGCCCCCTGCTGGGGCGGGGTCTGCGGGTGCTCGGTCATGGGTGCCTCCTGTGGTGTCGGGGTCAACTCTGCCCGCTCGGAGGGTGCCGGGACCATGCGGTGCGCCGCCGGGTCGCGGTGGGGCCAGCCCCACCCCCGGCACGACGAAGGGGGACGGCCGCGCCGTCCCCCTTCGCCCGTGCTGCGACCGGGTCAGTCCTGCAGCGCCCGCCGTCGGGCCACGAGGACGCCGCCCGCGCCGAGCGCGGCGAGCAGCAGGGCGCCGGCCGCGCCGCCATCCGTGCCGGTGCCGTCGGTCTGGACGACGTCGGGACGCTCTGGCTCCTCCGTGCCCGGCTCGTCGGTGCCCGGCTCGTCGGTGCCCGGCTCGTCGGTGCCGGGCTCGTCGGTGCCCGGGTCCTCGATGATCGGCTCGGCGAGGGTGATCGTCGCGTGGGCGATGGCGTCGCTGTTGACGTCGAGCGCCTCGCTGTTGATGTTGTCGATGTCGTCCTGCGGCGTGTGGTAGTTGGGGTCGTGCTGGATCCCCGCGGTGCCACCGAAGAGCGCCACCTCCTCCTGCGTCTTGATCCCGTCGGCCCCGGTGAAGAGACCGGAGGCCGGGATGCCGGCCGCGATGAAGGCGGAGTAGTCGCTGCGCCCGGAGAACTCGGTGTCGACCCAGGCCTGGTCGATGCCGTCGAAGTAGTCGGTGAGGACGGCCTCGATGTCGGCGGAGCCCTCGGGCACCTCGACCGGGGCCTCGTAGGTCGACTGGTCGGCGTCGTAGACACCGATGATGTGGTTGGGCGAGCCCACCATGTCGAAGTTGAGGTAGGAGGAGATGCTCTCCAGCCCCTGCGGGTCGTTGGCCTGCAGGTCGGCGACGTAGTGGTCGGAGCCGAGCAGGCCGAGCTCCTCGGCGCCCCAGAAGGCGAAGCGCACCTTGTTGCGGTGCTGGCCGCCGACCGCCTTGAGCTGGACCGCGGTCTCGAGGATCGCCGCCGTGCCGGAGCCGTTGTCGTTGATCCCCGCGCCGTCGTGGACGCTGTCGAGGTGGGCGCCGACCATGACGACGTCGTCGCTGCTGCCCTCGTCGGTCTCCGCGATGACGTTGAAGGTCTGGCGCTCCTCCATCGTCTTGGTGAGCACGAGCTTCATCGTCACCGGACCGCTCTCCATCTTGGCGAGCAGGGCCGCGCCCTCGGACTGGGTGATGCCGGTGGCCGGGACGCCGTCCTCGTCGACGCCGCCGAGAGTGCCGTTGAGCACGCCGTCGGTGTTGTTGGCGATGATCACGGCGTCAGCGCCGGCGGCCTTGGCCGCTATGGCCTTGTCGCCGAAAGGGCACACGCCGCGCTCGACGATGGCGATCTTGTCGGTGGCGTCGACCCCGTCGTACTCGTCGGCGGTGCAGCCGGTGGCGGTGCTCGGCGCGACGAGCTCGGCGGAGACGCCCTCGTCGGGGGTCGGCTGGCTGTACGACATCGGGACCGCCTCGACGGTCCGCGCGTCGGGGGCGACCTCCGTCAGGCTGTCCTCGTGGACCTCCTCGTAGACGAAGGAGAACTCCTGCCGCTGCGTCGTGTAGCCGGCCTCCTCGAGGGTCTCCTCGACGTAGGCGGCGCTCGCCTCGTAGCCCGAGGTGCCGGCGCCGCGGTTGCCGTCGTTGGCGTCGGCGATGTCCTGCAGGGCCTGCAGGTGCTCGGTGACCCCCTCGACGGTGACTGCGGTGGTCATCCGGTCCGACGCGGTGGGTTCCTCCGCGTGGCTCGGGCCCGTGGCGACGGTGGCGAGTGCCAGGGCAGCGGTCGCGGCGGCCGCGGTGGCGGCTGCTGTACGTGATCGCACGTGTCTTTCCTCCCGTGGTCGGTAGGCGAAGTTGCCCACCTGGTGGGTCGCAACCTAGAGGATCGGGCCTCGCCGTGGTGGCCTTGCCGGCGCCGATTCGGCGGGCGGCGCGGATAGGGTGCGGGGCGTGGATGGTTACCTCGTCGTCGCCGGCACGCTCGTCGTGGGCGTGCTGCTCGTCGTCGCGGCCTACACCGCCCGTCGCCTCATCGCCCCTGCGGCCCCCACCCGCGCCAAGCTGACGACCTATGAGTCCGGTGTCGACCCCGTCGGGCAGGACTGGGCCCAGACCCGGGTGCGCTACCTCGCCTACGCCTTCCTCTACGTCGTCTTCGCCGTCGACGCGGTCTACCTCTTCCCGTGGGCCCTCGTGCTGCGCACCGACCTCGGGCTCGTCAGCCTGCTCGAGGTGGCGATCTTCATCGGGGTCGTCCTGCTGGGTCTCGTGCACGCCGTGCGCCGCGGGCTGCTGCGGTGGACCTGAGGTGGTGACCGCGTGACGACCGACCTGCCGATGCCGCGCGTGGGTGCCGTGGGCGCCCATGCCCCGCGCCCGATGAAGGTCGTCCTCAACTGGGGCCGGCGCTACTCGCTGTGGGTCTTCAACTTCGGGCTGGCTTGCTGCGCCATCGAGTTCATCGCCGCGTCGATGGCGCGGCACGACTTCATCCGGCTCGGGGTCATCCCCTTCGCCCCCGGCCCGCGCCAGGCCGACCTCATGGTCGTCTCCGGCACGGTCACCGACAAGATGGCGCCGGCGATCCGCCGGCTGTACGACCAGATGCCCGAGCCGAAGTACGTCATCTCCTTCGGCGCCTGCTCCAACTCCGGCGGCCCCTACTGGGACAGCTACTCCGTGACGAAGGGGGTCGACCAGCTCATCCCCGTCGACGTCTACGTCCCCGGCTGCCCGCCGCGCCCCGAGGCGCTGCTCCACGGGATCCTCACCCTCCAGGACAAGATCGCCGCCGAGTCGCTCTCGACCCCGGCGCTGCGCGCCCGCTACGCCGGCCACCGGTCCGCGGCGGCCGGCGAGGTGCGCCGCGGCCTCCTGCGACGCCCGACGAAGGGGGTCTGACGTGCCCCAGGAGGACCTCACCGTCTCCCCACCGGAGTGGCTGCGAGCCGTCGGTGACGCGCGCGACCGCGGCTACACCTTCTTCGACTGGCTGAGCGCCGTCGACGAGAGCGACCGCGCCGATGACCCCGGCCTCGACGTCGTCTGCCACCTCATCGACCCGCGCCCGACCCCCGAGCGGGACCAGCGGACCCTGCTCATGCGCACCCGGGTGCCCCTGGGCGAGTCCCTGCACAGCCTCACCGGGATCTTCGCCGGTGCGGCGTGGCACGAGCGCGAGACGCACGAGATGTTCGGCCAGCACTTCGACGGCTTCGCCGACGGCACCGGCCTCGGGCTGCGGCCGCTGCTCCTGCCGGACGGCTTCGAGGGCACGCCGCTGCGCAAGTCCTTCGTCCTCGCCTCACGCGCCACCCGGCCGTGGCCGGGTGGCAAGGAGCCCGGCGAGGGCCACTCGGCGAAGTCGCCCAGCCGGCGCCGCGTCTCCGCGCCCGGCGTGCCCGGGCCGGAGTGGGGGCAGTCATGACTCCCTTCGAGACGGTCGCCGGGCGACCTCCTCAGGGAGCGTGTGGTGTGGTGGGGGCGCCATGAGCCTGCTCGAGATCTCCCTCCGCTCACTCGCGGCGCTCGCCGCCGTGCTCGTCCTGCCCCTCGCCGCGGGCCAGACCGAGCACAAGGTCATGGCGCACATGCAGGGCCGCCTCGGCCCGATGTACGCCGGCGGATTCCACGGCTGGGCCCAGCTCGTCGCCGACGGCGTGAAGTTCGTGCAGAAGGAGGACATCACCCCCGCGGCCGCGGACCGGGCCGTCTTCCGCCTCGCGCCGGCCGTCGCGCTCGTGCCCTACCTCATCGCCATCGCGCTGCTGCCCGTCCACCCCGGGGTCGCCGCGGCCGAGGTGCCGGGCAGCCTGCTGCTCGTGCTCGCCGTGACCGGGGTCGGGGTGCTCGGCACCCTCATGGCCGGGTGGGCGAGCGCCAATAAGTACGCCCTCGTCGGCGGGATGCGCTCTGCCGCACAGCTGCTCGCCTACGAGCTGCCCCTCGTCCTGTCCGTGGCCTCGATCGCCATGGCTGCCGGCACGCTCTCCCTCGCCGGGGTCGTCGAGGCCTGGTCGCCGTGGTGGCTGCTGTGGCAGCTGCCCGGGGCGGTCGTCTTCCTCGTGGCCGCGACCGCGGAGCTGCAGCGACCCCCCTTCGACGCACCGATCGCCGACAGCGAGGTCGTCATGGGTCCGTGGACCGAGTACACCGGGCTGCGCTTCGCCTTCTTCATGCTCGCCGAGTACGCCGGGATGGTCGTCATGGGGCTGCTCTTCGGCATCCTGTGGCTCGGGGGCTGGCAGGGGCCCTTCGCCGACCAGCTCGGCTGGCTGTGGACCCTGCTCAAGGGGGCGCTCGTCGTGCTGCTCATCATCTGGGTGCGGGTCTCGTGGCCGCGGATGCGTGAGGACCAGCTGCAGCGGCTCGCGTGGACGGTGCTCGTGCCGCTCGCGCTCGCCCAGCTCGGCCTCACGGCCGTCGGGGTGGTGGTGACCGCGTGAGCAAGGACTTCGTCCCCGGGCTCGTCACCGGCATGGCCACGACCGCCCGCCAGCTCTTCTCCCGGCCGCACACGGCCGAGTACCCCGACGTCGCCCCCGAGCTGCCGGCCCGCTCGCGCGGCGTCATCGCCCTCGTCGAGAGCAACTGCACCTCGTGCATGCTCTGCGCCCGCGAGTGCCCCGACTGGTGCATCCACATCGACTCGCACAAGGAGGAGGTGCCGCCGGCGAAGGAAGGGGGCCGGGCCCGTCAGCGCAATGTCCTCGACCGCTTCGCCATCGACTTCTCGCTGTGCATGTACTGCGGCATCTGCATCGAGGTCTGCCCCTTCGACGCCCTCTTCTGGAGCCCGCAGTTCGAGTACGCCGAGACCGACATCCGTGACCTCCTCCACGAGAAGGAGCGCCTCGGGCAGTGGGCGGCCGACGTGCCGGCACCGCCGCCGCTCGACCCCGGCGCCGCCGAGGCGCCCGAGGTGACCTCCGCCAACAAACCGGCCCGCGGGGGACGCCGGTGACCGGTCTCGACCTCGCCTTCGCCGCCACCGGGCTCGTGACCGCTGCCGCCGCCGCGCTCGCGGTGACCACCCGCCAGGTCGTCCACTCGGCACTCTGGCTCGTCGTCGCCCTGCTCGGGCTCGCCGGCTGCTACCTCGTGCTGGGCGCCGAGCTCGTCGCCCTCGTGCAGGTGCTCGTCTACGTCGGGGCCGTCGTCGTCCTCGTCGTCGTCGCGCTCATGCTGACCCGGGCACCCATCGGCCCGCGCACCGAGCACTCGACCGGCCCAGGCCACCGGGTGCTCGCCGCGCTCGTCGGCGCGGGCACCGGCGCCCTCATCGCCTCCGTGCTCCTGCCGACCGCCGCACGCGCCGAGCTGCGCCCCGGCGGCACTGACGAGCTGGCCCGTCAGATCTTCTCGACGTGGGTGTGGCCCTTCGAGCTGCTCTCGCTACTGCTGCTCGCCGCCCTCGTCGGGGCCTTCGCCGTCTCCGGCCTCACCGCGACCCCGCCGGGGGAGGAGCGATGATCCACACCGCCGGCCCCTACACGCTCGCCTGCGTGCTCGTCGCGCTCGGGCTCTACGGCATGCTCGCCCGCCGCCACGCCGTCCTCTTCCTCGTCGGCGCCGAGCTCGTGCTCGCCGGCGGCGGCCTGCTCCTCGTCACCGCGGGCGCCCTCGGCGCGGACGGCACGTGGTCCGGCCAGGTGCTCACGCTCTTCGTCATCACCATCGCGGCAGCCGAGGTCGTCATCGCCCTGGCCGTCATCGTCGCGGCCTACCGGCGCCGCGCCCACATCGACCTGTCACAGGACGCCGGATGACGGCCTGGGCCCTGCTCGCGCTGCCGAGCCTGACCGCCGCGCTCACCCTGGGCATCGCCCGACGGGGCACCCTGGCCGCCTTCGTCGCCGTCGTCGGGGGCGCTGCCACCCTCGTCCTCGCGGTCGTCGCGCTCGCCGGCGCCCCGACGGGGGCGCGCGGGGCTCCCTTCGCCGAGGAGCTCGCGACCGGGCCCGGCCACGTCTTCGGGGGGCTCGACATGCCGCTGGGCGTGGCGCTGTCGGCGACGAGCGCCTTCCTCGCCCTCGTCGTCGCCCTCATCACCGCGCTCGTGCAGGTCTACTCCGCGTGGTACCTCGCCGACGACGACCGGCGCGGCAGCTTCCACGCGACCGTGGCGCTCTTCAGCGCGGCGATGCTCCTCGTCGTCCTGTCCGCCGACCTGCTGCTCACCGTCGTCGGCTGGGAGGTCATGGGGTGGTGCTCGTGGCTGCTCATCGGGCACTGGTCCCGTCGTCCCGAGCCCCGGCGCGCAGCGCACGCCGCCTTCCTCGTCACCCGGGTCGCCGACGTCGGGCTGGTCCTCGGCACCGCCGTGCTCGTCGCCGGCGCCGGCACCACCGCCCGCGCGGGCGTCGTCGACCACTGGACCTCGGCGGCCGCCGACCCCGGGACGCGGTCGGCCGCGCTCGTGCTCCTCGTCATCGGGGTGCTCGGCAAGTCGGCGCAGCTGCCCTTCCACCACTGGCTGCTCGACGCGATGCAGGGCCCGACCCCGGCCTCCGCCCTGATCCACGCCGCGACGATGGTCGCGGCCGGCACCGTCGTCCTCACCCAGCTGCTCCCGCTCCTCCTGCGGGCCGACGCGGCCCGCGCCCTCCTCGGGCTCTCCGTCGCGGTGACCATGGTGCTCGCCGCCCTCTGCGCCCTTGCCGAGCCCGACGTCAAGCGGGTGCTCGCCTGGTCGACGATCAGCCAGGTCGGCGTCATGCTCGCCCCCCTCGCCGCGGCGGGAGCCGGCCACACCGCGGGGGCCGCGCTCGGTCACCTCTACGGGCACGCGATCTTCAAGGCGCTGCTCTTCCTCACCGTCGGGTGGCTCGCGACGACCCGCGGCTCCACCGCCGCCCGGGCCCTCGTCGGCAGCGGCCGGGCCCACCCCGTCGCCCTCGTCGCCTGGGCCGCCGGGCTCGTCTCCCTCGCCGGGGTGCCGCTCGTCCTCGGCGGCCTCACCAAGGAGCACGTCGTCGCGGCCGTGGGCGACGACATCGGCGCGCGGGGGCCGGTCGCCCACCTCGTCCTCGCCGCGCTGCTCCTCACCGTCGTGCTCACCGCCGCCTACGCGACCCGGGTGCTGCTCCTCGTCGTCATCGGCGAGCAGGAGCGGGTGCGCTCGCGGGCGGTCATGCCCGGTGCCGTCGCCGGTGTCCTGCTCGTCCTCGCCGTCGCGAGCACCATCGGTGGTCTGGCCCTCGGGGTCCGACTACCCGCGACCGGGCACGTACCCCTCGGGCTCTTCGCCCTCGTGCTCCTGCTCGTCGTCGCCGGCATCGTCCTCGGCTACGCCCTCGAGCGCCTCGGCGCGCAGGGCCGGCTCGCCGACGGCCCGGTCGGGCGTGCCGTCGGCGCGGGCCTGGGCCTCGACCGCGCCCAGCAGGTCCTCGTCGTCACGCCCGTCACCGCCGCCGGCCGCCTCGTCTCCTTCGTCGACCGGGCCGTCCTCGACACCTACGTCCGCGGCGCGGCCTGGGGCGTGCTCGGCCTGTCCGACGCCGGGACGGCCGGGCACCGCCGCAGCCGGCCGACCTCCGGCCTGGTCCTGCTCGGGGGCGGGCTGCTCCTCCTCGGCCTCGTCACCGCCCTCGCCCTGGTGGGTCCCTCGTGATCGGCCTCGCCTGCGTCCTGCCGCTGCTCCTGGGGGCCGTGCTCCTCGGGGGCGGCACCGAGCTGTCCGGACGGGTCGCCGCCCGTGCGGGGCTGGCCGGCGCCCTCGCCACCCTCGGGCTCGTCGGGGTCGCGTGGGGGAGCGGCGCGGTCGTCGACTTCCCGTGGCTGCCGACCCTCGATCTGCGCGTCCACCTCGCCCTCGACGGCATCAGCGGGCCGCTCGCGGTGCTCGCCGCAGCCGTCACCGCGGCCGCCTGCCTGACCACGTGGTCGCAGCAGCCCAGAGGAGGCAGCTCCGCGACTTTCGTCGGGTGCCTCATGCTCACGCTCGCCGGGGCGGTCGCCACCTTCGCCGCGCGAGACGCGCTGCTCTTCGTCGTCGCCTTCGAGCTGGTGCTCGTGCCCGTCTGGGTGCTCATCACCCGCTTCGGCGACGACCGCGACCCGCAGGCCCGCCGCGAGGCCGGGGCCCGCTTCGTGCTCTACACCGGCCTCGGCTCCACCCTCATGCTCCTCGGGGTGCTGCTGCTCGTGAGCCGCGCCGGGACCGCCGACCTCGGCGCGCTCGCAGCCACCGGCGGCCAAGGCCTCGGCTCGACGACCCAGCTGCTCGTCGCCGTGCTGCTCACCCTCGGTCTGGCGGTCAAGGTGCCCGTGTGGCCGCTGCACTCGTGGCTGCCGCTCGCCCACACCACGGCGCCGACGGCAGGGTCGATGCTGCTGGCCGCCGTGCTGCTCAAGATGGGCACCTACGGCCTGGTCCGGCTCCCGCTGGCCACGGTCCCCGACGGCTTCGCCCGCGTCGCCCCGGTGCTCGCGATCTGCGGTGTCGTCGGCATCGTCTGGGGCGGCCTCGTCTGCCTCGTCGAGCGCGAGCTCAAGCGGCTCGTCGCCTGGTCCTCGATCGCGCACATGGGCTTCGTCGCCCTCGCGCTCGCGAGCGGCAGCGACACCGGCGTCGCCGCGGCCCTCTACGCCAACATCGCGCACGGCGTGATCTCGGCCCTGCTCTTCCTCCTCGTCGGGGCGCTCAAGCAGCAGTGGGGCGACGACGACCTGAGTCGCCCCCGGGCCGCCCTGCGGGAGGGCGCTCCCGCCACGGGTCTGCTGCTCGTCCTCGGCTTCGCCGCGGGCCTCGGCCTGCCCGGCCTCGCCGGCTTCTGGGGTGAGGTCGTCGCGGTCGTGGCGGCGCTCGACCCGGCCGCAGGGCGGCCCGCCACGGTCTTCGTCGTGTGCGCCGTCGTCGCGGCGATCGGCGCCGCGCTCGGTGCCGCCTACTCCCTCCGTGTCCTGCGCGCTGTGTGGTGGGGCGAGGGCGACGCGGGCGCCGACGGGGCCCGGGAGATCGCCCGCACCGACCTGCTGCCGGCCGCCCTGCTCGGCCTGGCCGTCGTCGTCCTCGGGCTCGTGCCCGGCCTGCTGCTCGCCGTGACCGAGCCGGCCCTCGCGGGGGTGGTGACGCGATGAGTACGCCCACGCTGGCCCTCGGCATCGCCGCCCCTGTCCTCGCGCCCGCGCTCGGTGCCGTCGCCGCCCTCGCGGTCGACGCCGTCACCCCCCGCCGCCGCCTGCCGGCCCTCGTCGTCGGCGCCCTCGCGCTGACCCTCTCGCTCGTGGCCTCCGTCGTCCTGCGCCTGCGCGCCGCAGGCGGAGGTGAGATCGCGACGCTGTGCTTCGCCGACGACCCGGCGCTGGCCGTCGCCGACCCACCCGGGCTCGTCGCCAGCGACTGCCTCATGCGGGTCGACGGCCCCGGCGCGCTGCTCCAGACCCTCGCCGCCGCTGCAGGGCTCGCGGTGCTCGCCCTGCTCGCCCGCGCGCGGGGCCTGCCCACCGAGGGCCCCGACGGACGCGCGCACGCCGACCCCGGGGTCGAGGTGGCGCTGCTCCTGGCCACCGTCACCGGCGCGACCGTCGTCGCCGTCGCCCACGACCTCGGCACTTGGCTCGTCGGGCTCGAGCTGGCCACGCTGCCGATCGTCGCGCTCGCCGTCCTGCGGGGAGGCACCCGCGACAGCGGTGCGCTCAACCTCGTGACGACCTCGATCGCCTCCTTCGCCGTCGCCGTCGTCGGCGCCGGCCTGTGGGTCACGGCCACCGGCAGCATCCGGCTCGGCGGGGCCGCATCGTGGGCGCCCGGGCAGGAGGAGCTGCTGCGACCGGTGCTCACCCTCGGCATCGTCCTGCTCGTCGCGGCCGTCGGCTTCAAGCTCTCGCTCGTGCCCTTCCACGCCTGGGCGCCGACGACCTACCCGCGGGCCGGCGTCGAGGTCACCCTGCTCCTCGCCAGTGTCTCGACGGTCGCCGCCCTCGGTGGTCTCACGGCCGTCGTCCGCGGTGCCGTCAGCGTGCACGCCGCCGTCCAGCCGGCCCTGTCGGTGCTCGCAGTGCTCTCCATGCTCCTCGGCGCGGTGCTCGCCCTGCGGGCGAGCGACCCCCTTCGGCTCATCGCGTGGTCCGGCGTGACGCAGGGCGGCTGGGTGCTGGCACCGCTCGTCGCCGCCGACACGGCCGCCGCCATCGGCTACCTCGCCGTCTACGTCGTCGCGGTCGTCGCCGCGCTCGCGGTCGTCGCGGCCCTGTCCGTCGACGGGCCCCGCTCGCTCGAGGACGACCGCGGTCTGCTGCGGCGCCGGCCCCTGCACGCCGCGGTGCTCACGCTCGCGCTGCTCACCCTCGCCGGGCTGCCGCCGGGCGTCGCGGGACTGCTCGCCAAGTTCCTCGCGCTGCGGCCCCTCGCCGACCAGGGGCTGTGGTGGGTCGCCCTGCCCGCCGTCGTCGCGGCCGTCGTCGGTCTGGCCGTCTACCTGCGGTGGGTGGCCCTCGTGCTGCGTCCCGAGGAGGGCCCGCGGGCCCCCGAGGACGTCGACACCACCGCCACGGTCATCGCCGTCGTCAGCGGTCTCGTGCTGCTCGCCGCCACCCTCGCGCCGGTCGTGCTCCTCGGCGCGGGAACGACCTGACCCGTCGCGACGTTGGAGATGACATGCACAACCACTTCAACGGGCTGAAGACCGCAGCGCTCTTCGGCGCCATCTTCTCCTTGTTGCTCCTCGTCGGCTACGGCATCGGCGGGGCCCGCTACCTGTGGCTCTTCGCGCTCTTCGGTGTCGCGACGACGGCCTACACGTACTGGAACTCCGACAAGCTGGCCATCAAGGCGATGCGCGCCGTGCCGGCCGACCCGCAGCAGTTCCCGCAGATGTACCGGATCGTCCAGGAGCTGAGCCAGCGCGCCAATCAGCCGATGCCGCGCCTGTACGTCAGCCCGACGGCCGCGCCCAATGCCTTCGCCACCGGGCGCAACCCCGATCACGCCGCCGTGTGCTGCACCGAGGGGATCCTCCAGCTGCTCGACGAGCGCGAGCTGCGCGGGGTCCTCGGCCACGAGCTCATGCACGTCTACAACCGCGACATCCTCACCGGCTCGGTCGCCGGTGCCATCGCCGGCGTCGTCTCCTCCGTCGCCTCCATGGCGCTGTGGTTCGGCGGGCGAGACCGCAACCCGATCGCCGCCATCGTGGTGGCGCTGCTGGCCCCCTTCGCGGCGATGGTCATCCAGATGGCGATCTCACGCACCCGTGAGTACGACGCCGACGAGGACGGCGCCCGGCTGACCGGCGATCCGCTCGCCCTGGCCTCCGCCCTGCGCAAGCTCGAGCTGGGCGTGCAGCGGGCACCGCTCGAGCCGACGCCGCAGCTGCAGAATGCGAGCCACATGATGATCGCCAACCCCTTCAGCGCCCGCGACATGTCCAAGCTCTTCAGCACCCACCCGCCGATGGCCGACCGCATCGCGCGGCTCGAGGGGATGGTCGGGGGCTACCACCAGCGCTGATCGGGCAGGCGCTCACATGCGCTGGGCGCCGTCCTTGATCGCGTCGCGGATGCGCGGGTAGGTGCCGCACCGGCAGACATTGCGGATCGTGTCGAGGTCGGCCTCCGTGATCGCGCGGCCCTCCCGCTGCACCTTGCGCACGAGGGCGACCGCGGCCATGATCTGGCCCGGCTGGCAGTAGCCGCACTGCGCGACGTCGTGCTCGATCCATGCCTCCTGCATCGGGTGCAGGTCGTCGTCGACGGTGTCGGCGAGACCCTCGATCGTCGTGATCTCGTCGCTCTCCGAGATCTTGTCGATCGGCACGGCGCAGGGGTTGAAGGCCTTGCCGTTGATGTGCGACGTGCACGCCTTGCAGACATTGATCCCGCACCCGTACTTGGGGCCGGTGACGCCGAGGACGTCCCGCAGGACCCACAGGAGGCGCACGCCGGGCTCGACGTCGACGGTGACCTTTTCGCCGTTGAGGACGAAGGTGTGACTGGACATGGCGGCGCTCCTCAGCGGGTGTGGTCGAGACCGTCGGTCGGGGACTGGGGCACGGACGGGACGAAGCTCTTGACCTCGAAGGTCACCGGGTCGGCGTGGTTGATGGGGAACTCCGTGGGCATGCGACCGGTGGCCCGGGCGTAGGCGCAGGCGATGGCGGCGAAGCTCGAGGCGACGCCCGCCTCGCCGGCGCCGCCGGGCTGCTTCGAGTCCGAGGGCATGATCTCGACGGTGATCTCCGGGGGGACATTCCACTGCCGGGTGTAGAAGTAGTTGTCCCAACTCGCCTCGAGGAAGTGCCCCTCCTCGAGGTGGCAGCTCGACGTCAGGGCCAGGCCGATGCCGTCCATGACCCCGCCGAGCATCTGCGCCTCGAGACCCATCGGGTTGATGACCAGCCCGGCGTCGACGGCGAAGACGACCTTTGTCACCCGGGGTCCGGTCACCGCGTCACGGACCTTGCGGTCGACCGTCTCGGGGCGGCAGTCGATCTCGACGAGGCAGGCCGTCGCCCCCTTGTACTCCTTGTGGATCGCGATGCCCTGCGCGGTCCCCTCCGGCATGTCGCGCCCCCAGTCACCGATCTCGGCGACCTTGTCGAGCGCGGCCTCGGCCCGCTTGTCCCGGAGGAACTTGCGCCGGAAGGCCAGCGGGTCCAGACGCATCCGGCGGGCGAGCTCGTCGACGACCAGCTCGTTGGCGCAGCGCACGTCGGGGGAGTAGATCTGGCGCATGCTGCCGGTGTTGAAGCGGTCGTCCGTCTCCGTCAGCGACTGCGTCACCAGGCCGAAGTTGTAGGGCAGCTCCTGGGTCAGGGCGAAGATCGTCTGCGCGAAGGTCAGCTGCCCGACCGGCAGCTTCGCCGCGTGGTTGGTGATGATGTCGCCCAGCCCGTGGCCGAAGTCGGTCGTGACGCTCGTGTGCTTCTGCTCGAAGGAGAGGACGTCACCGCCGAGGTAGGCCGCCCGGACCCGGGAGGTCGCCAGCGGGTGCAGCCGGCCCTGCCGGGGCTCGTCGGCCCGGTGCCACATCAGGCGCACCGGCTTGCCCATCGCCTTCGAGATGCGCGCGGCCTCGAGGGCCGCGTCGTGGAAGAGCTTGCGGCCGAAGGACCCGCCGCCCTGGGTGACGTGGACCTTGACCTTGGAGACGGGCAGGCCCAGCTCGAGGGCGATGTTTTCCTGGGCGACGACCGGCGACTTCAGGGAGCCCCAGATGGTCGCCGACCCGGAGCGCACGTCGGCGATCGCGCAGTTGGGCTCGAGGGAGGAGTTGCTGCGGAAGCGGAAGGTGAAGGAGGCGTCGACCTTCTTGGCGAGCAGCGACACCTTGGGGGTGAGCATCGGCAGCTCCGCCTTGCGCACGCCTGCGAGGACGGAGGCGTCGGAGGCGCCGGCGAGGCGGCCCCCTTCCCACTCCACGTCCATCCGCTGGATCGCGTCGATGCACTGGCCGAAGGTCCGGGCCCGCACCGCGATGCCCGTGGCGATCTTGACGACGTCCGTGACGCCCGGCATGGCCGTGATCTCGGCCGCGTTGCGCAGCGCGACCGGGCGGCCGTTGTGCGTCGGTGGGCGACAGACCATCGTCGGCAGGGCGTCGGCGACCTTGACGTCCATGGCGAAGATCTTGGCCCCCGTCACCGCGGCCCGTGCATCGGTGCGCCCCTGGGGCGTGCCGACGACCGTGCGCGCCGAGCCCTCCTTGAGGGAGACCTGGGCCCGCGTCGTCTTCGTGACGGCAGCGCGCTGAGCGAGCTCGCCGAAGCCCAGCGTGTTGCCGAGCGCGTCGCTGATGATGCCGGCCTTGATGGTCAGGGCGTCGATGGTGGTGCCGAGCACCGTCGCGGCGGCCCGCAGCAGCTGCTGCCGTGCCAGGGCCGCGGCGACGCGGATCGGCGTGTACGTCGAGATCGTCGTGTTGGAGCCGCCCGTCAGCTGGTTGAAGAGCAGCTCTGGCCGCGCCTCGGCGAGGCTGACGTCGACCCGGTCGACGGGCAGGTCGAGCTCCTCCGCGATGATCATCGCGGTCGAGGTGACGATGCCCTGCCCGACCTCGGCCCGCGGCAGGGCGAAGGAGGCGCGTCCGTCGGAGCCGATGGTCACCGTGATGAGTGCGGACGTCGGGGCGGCCGCCAGGGTGAGCAGGTCGTTGAGGTCGAGGATCTCGGCCGGCTGTGGCGGGGTGGGCACGACCGCCTCGGCGGACTCGGTGCCCAGACTCATCTCCGCCCCCGTGACGAGGGTGGCGCCGGCGATGACGTACCCGAGGAAGGTACGACGGCTGGGCCCGGTGCCCACGCGCTCGGCGATGGTGTGGTGGTCCGACATGGCTGCCTCCAGGGGATCGACATCGTCGTCGTTACCCAGCAGTAGACACCTGCCACCGGAGGCTCGCCACCGGAGGGGACCCGGCGTCCACCATGTGGCACGGCGTGCCGGCCCCGGGGGTGACAGGATGCAGACGTGCCTTCCCTCACCCGTGACGAAGCCATCGCCCGCGCCGATCTGCTGTCCGTGACCCGGATGGAGGTCGAGCTCGACCTCGACCGAGGGGCGGCGACCTTCGGGTCGGTGACCCGCATCCACCTGACAGCGGCCGCCGACGGGCAGACCTTCGTCGACGTCAAGCCCGAGACCCTGCACCACGCCCAACTCGACGGCGTCGAGCTCGACGTCACCTCCCTTCGCGAAGGGAGGTTGCCGCTGGCGGTGACCGCCGGCGAGCACGTCCTCGAGGTCGACGCGACGATGGCCTACAGCCACGACGGCGAGGGCCTGCACCGGGCGACCGACCCCGCCGACGGCGAGGACTACGTCTTCAGCCACCTCTTCCTCGACGCGGCGCCGGCCGTCTTCGCCTGCATCGACCAGCCGGACGTCAAGGCGCCCTACGCGGTGTGCGTCAAGGCGCCGCAGGAGTGGCAGGTCATCGGCAACGGCGCGGCGCAGATCGCCGACGGCGGGGTGTGGCACCTCGCCGAGACCCGCCCGCTGTCGACCTACTTCGTCGCGCTGTGCGCGGGCCCGTACGTGTCGGTGACCGGCGAGCACGACGGCATCCGCCTCGGCCTGTGGGCCCGACGCTCCCTCGAGGAGCAGCTGCGTGAGCACGCGCCCGAGATGCTCGACGTCACGCGGCGCAGCTTTGACTACTTCCACTCGATCTTCGGCATCCGCTACCCCTTCGACGACTACGACCAGGTCTTCGTGCCGGAGTTCAACGCGGGCGCGATGGAAAACCCGGGCTGCGTGGTCGTGCGCGACGCCTACCTCTTCCGCGGTGCCGTCGGGCGTGACGAGCTGCTGACCCGCGCCAACACGATCAGCCACGAGATGGCGCACATGTGGTTCGGCGACCTCGTCAGCCCGAAGTGGTGGGACGACCTGTGGCTCAACGAGTCCTTCGCCGAGTACATGGCCCACCGGTGCCTCGTCGAGGCCACCGACTACACGGAGGCCTGGGTCGACTCGACGATGTCGCGCAAGTCCTGGGGCTACGGGGCCGAGCGGGCACCCTCGACCCACCCCGTCGCCGGGTCGCCCGCCCCGGACGCGAAGTCGGCGCTGGCCAACTTCGACGGGATCTCCTACGCGAAGGGCGCCGCGGTCATCCGCCAGCTCATCGAGTTCATCGGCGACGAGGCCTTCCTCGAGGGCATCCGGCAGTACCTCGGCGACCACTCCTTCGGCAACGGCACGCTCGCCGACTTCCTCGGCGCGATGGAGGCCGCGAGCGGCCAGCCGCTCGCCGACTGGAGCCGCGCCTGGCTCGAGACGGCCGGTGTCGACCGGATCGAGGTCGGGCGCGACGGCTCGGTCACCCGCACCGCACCGCCGGAGCACCCCGCGGACCGACCGCACGCCTTCGACATCGCGACCTACACCGACGGTGCCGAGACCTCGCGGGTCCAGCTCACCCTCGACGCCGACCGGGCGACCGTCGACGGCCTCGACACCGGTGCCGAGCTGGTGCTGCCCAATGCCGGCGACCTGACGTGGGCCACGCCGATCCTCGACGGGACCTCCCTTCGCTCGCTCGGGGGGCAGCTGCCCCGCATGACGGACGAGCAGGCCCGGGCGGTCCTGTGGGTCGGTCTGCGCGACGGGGTCGCGCTCGCCCAGGTCGACCCGCGCCTGCTCGTCGACCTCGGCGAGGCCGCACTCGTCACCGAGACCAATGACTCGATCTTCGCCCGCGCCGGCATGCACCTGACCAACCGTGTCATCCGGGTGCTCCTGCCGGAGGCCGAGCAGGACGCCGCGCGGGCCCGGATGGCTGCCGTCGGTGAGCAGGTCCTCGCCGACGCGGAGCCGGGCTCCTCCCGGGCGTTGCACGCCGCGCGACTCGTGGCGCGGACGACGGACGACGTCGAGCGCCGGCTCGTCCCCTGGGCCGAAGGGCGGGACCTGCCCGCCGGGCTCGAGGGTGATGCTGACTTCCGATGGATCCTCCTCGGCCAGCTCAGCCGGCGTGGTCTCATCGGTGCACCCGAGATCGACGCGGCCCTCGAGCAGGACCGGACGATGACGGGGCAGCTCGGCGCCCTCACCGCCCGGGCCGCGATCCCGACGGCCGAGGCGAAGGCCGCGGCCTGGGCCGACCTCACGACCAACCGCGAGCGCAGCAACTACGAGCTCGTCGCGATCGCCGCCGGCTTCTGGGGGCCGCAGGACCGGACGCTCGTCGCCCCCTACGTGTCGCGGTACTTCACCGACATCCCGCCGATGACCGCCTGGCTGGGTGAGGACGCCCTCTCGCGGGTGGCGTCGATGGCCTATCCCTCGCGCTTCGTCAGCGACGAGACCCTCGCGCACTCCCGTGCGGCGCTCGCCGGCGAGCTGCAGCAGGGCGTGCGGCGCGCGATCGTCGACGCGCAGTCCGAGCTCGAGGAGGCGCTGGCCTCCCGCCGTGCCTTCCCGCCCGCGTCCGCCTAGGACGGACGACGGGGGCCCCGCTGCCCCCTTCGCCGCATTTCCCTAGGGAAATGCCCACGGGAGGCCGAATTTCCCTAGGGAAATGCTCGCCGGGGCCGCATTTCCCTAGGGAAATGCGCACGGGGGCCGAATTTCCCTAGGGAGATGCGCCGTGGGTCAGGTACCGGTGACGACGATCCGGCCGGTGCTCGACCCGCCCGCGAGGCGGGCGAGTGCCGCCGGGACCTCGTCGAAGCCGAAGGTCTCCGCGACGAGCGGCCGCACCGCGCCCGCGTCGGCGAGCCGGACGAGGTCGGCGTGCGCCTCCTGCACGGCCGCCGGGTCATGCTGCTGGTACAGGCTCCAGTGCAGGCCGAGGATCGAGTAGTTCTTGACGAGCGCGTGGTTGAGGCGCGGCTCGGGCACCCGTCCGCTGGCGAAGCCGACGACGACGATCCGCCCCTCGAAGGCGATGCACTTGGTGCTCGCGGTGTACGACGGGCCGCCCACCGGGTCGTAGACGACGTCTGCGCCGTGGCCACCCGTCACCTGGGTGACCGTCTCGACGACGTCCTGCTCCCGTCGGTCGATGACGACGTCGCAGCCGAGCTCGCGGGCGATCGCCACCTTGTCAGCACCACCGACGACGCCGATGACGTGGGCGCCGGCCGCCTTGCCGAGCTGGACGGCGGCGGAGCCGACCCCACCGGAGGCAGCGTGGACGAGCAGGTGCTCGCCGGCCTGCAGCGCAGCCCGGCGGTGCAACGCGAACCAGCCGGTCTGGTAGCTGATCATCAGCGCCGCGGCCCCCGCGTCGTCGAGCCCTTCCGGCGCGATGAAGGTGCTCGCGCCGTCGAGGAGGCACTCCTGCGCGTAGCCGCCGTGGGGCAGCGCCGTGCCGCCGAGCACCCGGTCGCCGACGGCGACGTGGGTGACCCGCTCGCCGACCTCGACGACGTCACCGCAGACCTCGAGCCCCGGGACGAAGGGGGGCGACGGCTTGACCTGGTACTCGCCGCGGCACAGGAGGGTGTCGGCGAAGTTCACGCCCGTCGCTCGCACCCGCACGCGCACCTGGTCGGGGCCGGGGGTGGGGCGCTCGATGTCACCGAGGGTGAGGACGTCGGCGGCGTCGCCGAGTGCGTGGACCTGCCAGGCGCGGATGCTCATGGGTCGGGAGGCTACCGATCTCACACATCTGCTCCCGCAGACGTCCATGGGACATGATCGACCTCATGACGACACGGCACGCGGTCCTCGCGACGCAGCTGGGCGAACTGACTGCCGTCGTCGACCGAGCCCACGCCACCGGGGAGGGGGCGGTGGTCGTCGGCCTGTACTTCCCCGGCCACTGGACCCTGCCCGAGGGCGCTGATCACGGACCCCGCGTCGACCCCGCCGCCGAGCCGGTCCTCGCGACCCTCGCCACCGAGCTCGAGGAGTACCTCGCGGGCAGCCGGAGAGACTTCACGACGCCCTACGAGCTGCGCGGGGGTGAGCACCACCAGCGGGTCTGGGCGCTGCTCGAGCGCATCCCCTACGGCCAGACCGTCACCTACGGCGACCTCGCCCGCGAGACCGGTGGTGCAGCCCAGGCCGTCGGCCGCGCCGTGGGGGCCAACCCGATCTCGCTCCTCGTGCCCTGCCACCGCGTCGTCGGGGCCGACGGCTCGATCACCGGCTACGCCGGCGGGCTCGACCGCAAGCGCACGCTGCTCGCCCTCGAAGAGCCCCCGGCCCGGGAGCGCGATGCGCTCTTCTGAGGGGCCCGCCCCCTTCGAGCAGGTCGTGCGGCAGCACGGGCCGCGGGTGCTGTCGGTCTGCCGCGGTCTCGTCGACGCCGCCGACGTGGACGATGCGTGGAGCGAGACCTTCGTCGCGGCGCTGCGGGCGTGGCCGGACCTGCCGACCGACCTCGACGTCGAGGCCTGGCTCGTCACCGTCGCGCGACGCAAGTGCATCGACGTCCACCGGGCGCGTGCTCGGCGGGCCACCGACCCCGTCGCGGAGCTGCCCGAGCGGGCCACGTCCGCCGCCGAGCAGGGCGACGCGGGCATCTGGCGGCACGTCGCCGCGCTGCCGGACAAGCAGCGCCACGTCATCACCTATCGCTACCTCGGCGGTCTGAGCTACGCGCAGATCGTCGACCTCGTCGGCGGGTCACCCGCCGCCGCCCGTCGCGCCGCCAGCGACGGGCTGAAGACCCTGCGGGACAAGGAGATCCGATGACCGCCACCGATATCGACCGCCTGCACGCGCGGCTCGTCACCCGGGCGGCCGACGAGGGCCTGCTCGACGTCGCCTACCGTGTGCTCGACTCGCCCCTCGGTGCCCTGCTGGTCGCGGCGACACCCGAGGGCGTCGTGCGGGTCGGCTTCGAGGTCGAGGGTCACGACGCCGTGCTGGCCGACCTCGCCGAGCGGGTCAGCTCCCGCGTGCTGCAGGCACCGGCGCGCCTCGACGACGTGGCCCGCGGTCTCGACGGTTACTTCAGCGGTGGGCCGGCACCCGAGGTGCCGCTCGACCTGCGTCTGCTCCACGGCTACCGCCGGGAGGTCGTCACGGCGCTGCCGGGCATCCCCTTCGGCCGCACCGCCACCTACGCCGAGGTGGCCGCGATGACCGGCCGGCCCCGCGCGGTCCGGGCCGTCGGTAGCGCCTGCGCTCACAACCCCGTGCCCCTGCTCCTGCCCTGCCACCGGGTCGTGCGCAGCGACGGGAGCGACGGGGGATACCGCGGCGGCCCCGAGGCGAAGCACGCGCTGCTCGAGCTCGAGGCAGCTCGATGAGCAGCACCCCACCGGCCGGGGCGACCCGTGCCGAGGGACTGGGGCGCCTCCCCTTCACCCGCCAGCACGCGAGAGTGCTGCTCGGCTCGGGCACCGCAACCTCGGGCGTGGGGTGCGCTCTACGCGATCACGCCCGAGATCCACCCGGCAGCGCTGCGGGGCACCGGTGCCGGTGCCGCGGCCGGATTCGGGCGGATCGCGTCGGTCGTCGCGCCGCTCACCGTCCCCGTCGTCCTCGAGCGCGGGGGAGCCTCGGGCGAGGTCATCGTCTTCTCGCGCTTCACCGTCGCCTTCGTCGGGGCGGGAGCCGCGGCGTGGTTGCTCCCGGAGCTGCGGGGGCAGGTGCTGCGCTGACCGCCTGCCGTGCCACACTTGAACTTGAGTTCACATTACGCCTAGGCTCGGGCCACCCAACTCGAAGGAGAGTTCGCCATGGTGGCCGTACCGACCGTGACCGGGAGTGTCGACTCCGCTGACCTGGGGCGGGTCCTCGCCCACGAGCACATCTTCGTCGTCGGCGAGGAGTACCGGCAGAACTACCAGTCCGACTGGGACGAGGAGACCAAGGTGGCCGAGGCCGTCGCGGACCTCGGCGAGCTGCCCGGCCTCGGCATCGACACGATCCTCGACCCGACGGTCATCGGTCTCGGCCGCTACCTGCCGCGGGTCCAGCGGGTGGCCGAGCAGGTCGACCTGAACATCGTCGTCGCGACGGGCGTGTACACGTACAACGAGATCCCCTTCCAGTTCCACCACACCGGCCCCGGCCTGCTCTTCGACGTCCCGGAGCCGCTCACCGAGCTCTTTGTCAAGGACCTCACCGAGGGGATCTCGGACACCGGGGTGCGCGCCGGCTTCCTCAAGTGCGCCATCGAGGAGCAGGGACTGACCCCGGGTGTCGAGCGGGTCATGCGGGCGGTGGCCCAGGCCCACGTGCGCACCGGCGCGCCCATCACCGTCCACACCAACCCGCACACGCAGTCCGGGCTCGTCGCCCAGCGCGTGCTCGCGGAGGAGGGCGCCGACCTGGGCAAGGTCGTCATCGGCCACAGCGGCGACACGACCGACGTCGACTACCTCTGCCGGGTCGCCGACGCCGGCTCCTACCTCGGCATGGACCGCTTCGGGCTCGACGTGCTCCTGCCCTTCGAGGACCGGGTCGCCACGGTGCTCGAGCTGCTGCGTCGCGGCTACGCCGAGCGCATGGTGCTCGCCCACGACGCCTCGTGCTTCATCGACTGGTTCGACCCCGAGGCCAAGCGCCAGGTCGTCCCGCGGTGGAACTTCCGCCACATCAGCGAGGACGTCATCCCCGCACTGCTCGAGGGCGGGGCGAGCGAGGGCGACATCGACACGATGCTCGTCGACAACCCCCGCCGCTACTTCGAGTGAGGCTCAGCCGACTTCGTCGACGAACTCGATGATCCGCCGGGTGAGGATGCGCGCCTCCTCCGGCTGGTACTCCGACGTCAGCGTCGGGTCGTTGAAGAGGTGTCCCTCGCCCTGGTACTCGACGTACGAGTACGCGCCGCCGGCCTGCTCGACGTCGTCCTGGAGCTGCTCGTCGACCATCGGGTCGACCTGCCGGTCCTCCTCGTGGAAGGGGTCGCCGGCGGTGACGTGGACCTGCCCCGGCACCCCGGTCGGCCACGTCGCCTCGAGGTGGCGCATGGCCATCCCGCCGCCGACCATGACGACGCCGCGGGCGTCGGCCGGGCGCTGGGCGGCGACCCACTGGGCCATGGCGGCGCCGTTGGAGAAGCCGACGGCGACGAAGGGGGCGACCCCCTCGGTGGCCTCGCGCGCGTAGGCCATCTGCGCGGGGAAGCCGATCTCCTGCGAGCGGGCTGCGGCGGTCGGGTAGTCGTCGAAGGTGACGCCCTCGAGGTGGTCGACGGTGGTCACGCTGTGGCCGGCGGCGGTGAGTGCCTCGGCGAGGTCGGTGATGCCCTGACGCACACCGAGCACCGACGGGAAGAGCAGTACCTGTGCCATGTCCTGACCGTAGACCCGTGCGCCGACAGCGTCGCGCGGGAGCAGCCCGACCTCGTCAGCGCGCGAAGACCGGCGGCCGCTTCTCGACGAAGGCTCGGGCCGCCTCGACGTGGTCGGCGGTCAGGCCGCACGCCTTGTGCCGCGGCACCTCGGCAGCCATCGACTCCGAGAGCGTCTGAGTCGGTGCCTCGAGGAGGTTGCGCTTGATGCTCGCGAGCGTGCCCGCCGAGCCGGCCGCCAGCTGCTCGGCGAGCTCGCGGGTGCGCGCCGCGAGCTCCTCCTCCGGCACGATCCGGTTGAGCAGGCCGAGGTCGCGGCAGGCCTGCCCGTCGAGGCGCGGGTTCAAGAACATCAGCTCGCGGGCCACCGCTGGCCCGACGAGCCGCTCGAGCAGCCAGGCGACACCGAAGTCGCCGGACAGGGCGATGCTCGCGAAGGCCGTCGCGACGACGGTGCGGGGCGTGCCGATGCGCAGGTCGGCGGCGAGGGCCAGCCCCAGGCCGGCGCCGGCTGCCGCGCCCGGCAGGGCGGCGACGACCGGGACGCGCAGGGCGTGGAGGCGCCCCACGGTGCGCTCCTGGTGGCGCAGCTGCTCGGCG
Source organism: Janibacter hoylei PVAS-1 (assembly GCF_004025845.1). Lineage (NCBI taxonomy): Bacteria > Bacillati > Actinomycetota > Actinomycetes > Micrococcales > Intrasporangiaceae > Janibacter > Janibacter hoylei. Next base: position 37,382 of record NZ_PIPF01000010.1, on the reverse strand, counting down.
ACCGCGGCCGGGTCGACCTCGCTGGCGCCGCCCCCTTCGCCGCCGTCCGCGTCGAACTGCTGCACGTCGCCGCCGGAGCAGAAGGCGCGTCCGGCGCCGGTGAGGACGACGACCCGCACGGCCGGGTCGGTGTCGGCCCGCTCGAGGAGGTCGCCGAGACGCTCGATCATCTCCGGTGACATCGCATTGCGGCGGTCGGGCCGGTTGAGCGTGATCGTCAGGATGCCGTCGGTGAGGTCGTCGAGGACGTGGTCGGTGGTCATGCATGCTCCTGGGTGTCGAGGATCGGGTTCGGACGAAGGGGGCGGGCGAAGGCGAGCGCGCCGATCGCCGGGAGGGCGGCGAGCAGGGCGAGGGCGCGTGGCCAGCCGAGGGCGTCGCCGAGGCCGCCGACGGCCGCCGCGCCGAGGCTGCCGCCGAGCAGGAAGCACAGCGTCAGCAGGCCGAGCGCGCCGCCGCGCGTCACCCGCGGGACGGAGTCGGCGACGAGCGTGGTCATCGCCGGCTGCCCGAGGCCGAAGGAGAGCATGAGCGCGAGCGTCGCGGCGACGACGAGCGCGGGCTGCCCGGCAGCGGTGCCGAGCGCGGCCAGCAGGACCGCGGCGGTGACGCCCGTCGTCGCGACGAGCTGGCTGCGGACGGCGCCGAGCCGGATGAGGAGCGGGCCGGTGATGCGCGGGGCGACGACGCCCAAAACCGCAGCCGGCACGAGGAGCAGGCCGACCTGCACGCCGGTCCACCCGCGCCCGGCGAAGCTCGTCGGCACCGCGACGAGCATCCCGAACCACGCGGACGACAGGCTGGCCGCGGTGAGCAGGGAGCGCACCGCGGCGTCGCTGCGCAGCAGCGCGGCCGGCACGATCCCGGTGGGGACCCGGCGGGATCGCAGCACGGCCGTCGGCGTCGCGAGCACGAGCAGCGCGAGGCCGACGAGCGCGACGGGCGGCCCGAGTGTCGCGGCCTGGAGCGAGAGCACCGCGCCGAGCGCGGCGAGCGCGACGAGGAGGGTCCCCACGGGGTCCAGGGTGGCGCCGGCCTGCCGGTCGGAGGGCAGTACCCGCCAGACGAAGGGGGCGAGGGCGAGGGTGGCGACGGGGATGGCCACGACCGGGCGCCAGCCGAAGGGGTCGACGAGCGCCGACCCGATGACCGGGCCGAGCGCGTTGACCGTGCCGCCGATGCCGGCATAGGTCGCGAGGGCACGCGCCCGGGCGTCGCCGGCGAAGAGGGCCTGGACCGCGGCGAGGGTGAGGGCCGGCGCCGCCGAGGCGCCCAGCCCCTGCAGCGTGCGCGTCACGACGAGGGCCGGGAGCGAGTCGACGAGTGCCCCGGCGCTGGCCGCCGTGACCATGATCGCGAGGCCGACGAGCAGGGGCAGGCGGATGCCGAGCAGGTCGCCCAGGCGCCCGCAGACCGCGCTGCCGACGGCGAGGGCGAGCGAGTAGCAGCTGACGACGAGGGCGGCGCGGCCGGTGCTGACCTCGAGGTCCTCGGCGAGCGTGGGCAGCGCGACCGCGACGGCGGCGCTTCCCAGGCCGGTGATGCCGAAGAGCACCGCGATCGCGGTCGCCGTGGCGCTGCGATACGGGGCGGTCGTGGTGGTGATCTCGGCTCCTCGTCAGGCTTGTATCTGAATCCGAGTTCAAGTATACCTGTGAGGGACATCGGTCGACCAGAGCCGATCGACCCCAGGAGCGCACGATGACGACGACGTCGCCGACGACCCAGCGCCGGCAGCCCGCTGCCGCAGCGCTGCTCGTCGACTTCGGGGGAGTGCTCACCGTCCCGCTCGAGCGCGCCTTCGGCGCCCTCTCCGTCGAGTCCGGCCTCGACCCGCGCACCGCCCTGCGCCTCCTCGCGACGCACGAGGGTGCCCGGACCGCGCTCGGCGAGCACGAGGTCGGGCGGCTGGACGACGAGGGCTTCGAGGACGCCTTCGCGGCAGCGATCGCCGAGGTCGGTGGCCGGGTCGAGGCTCGCGGACTGCTCGCCCGGCTCGCGCACCACCTCGACCTCGACGAGCCGATGGTCGACCTCGTCCGCGAGGTCCGCGCGGCCGGCGTGCCCGTCGCGCTCGTCTCCAACTCGCTGGGCCGCGACTGCTACGCACGGGTCGACCTCGACGAGCTCTTCGACGTCACCGTGATCTCCGGGCAGGTCGGCGTGCGCAAGCCCTCGCGACGCATCTACGCCATCGCCGCCGACCGCCTCGGCCTCGCGCCCGAGCAGTGCGTCATGGTCGACGACCTCGAGCACAACCTCGTCGGCGCGGCCCGCCTGGGCATCCGCGGCATCCACCACCGCACCGCTGCCGACACCGTCCGCGCCGTCCGCGAGGTGCTCGTCCTGCCGAGGCCGACCCCGGCCTGATCTCCCTTCGACCACCACGACCCCGACCAAAGGACCCCACGATGCTCGACCTCAGCGAACGCGGCCAGGACTACCGCGACCGGATGCTCGCCTTCATGGACGAGCACGTCTACCCGGCCGAGAGCGTCTACCGCGAGCAGATGCGCGCCTCCGGCGACGCCAACCACCACCCGCAGGTCCTCGAGGACCTCAAGGCCGAGGCCCGTCGGCAGGGCCTGTGGAACCTCTTCCACCCGCACCCCGAGTGGGGGCCCGGTCTGACGAACCTCGAGTACGCCCACATCGCCGAGATCACCGGCCGCAGCATCGAGATCGCCCCCGAGGCCATCAACTGCAATGCGCCCGACACCGGCAACATGGAGGTGCTCACGCTCTTCGGCACCGACGAGCACAAGGAGCGCTACCTGGGGCCCCTGCTCGCGGGCGAGATGGCCTCCGCCTTTGCCATGACGGAGCCGGCCGTCGCCAGCTCGGACGCGACCAATGTCGAGACGTCGATGGTCCGCGACGGCGACGAGTACGTCATCAACGGCCGCAAGTGGTGGACCTCCAACGCCCTGCACCAGAACTGCAAGGTCCTCATCGTCATGGGCAAGACCGACCCGTCGGCCCCCACCCACCGCCAGCAGTCGATGATGGTCGTGCCGATCGACACCCCGGGGGTGCGCATCGAGCGCGGCCTGCCCGTCTTCGGCTACATGGACCGCGAGGGGCACGCCGAGGTGACCTTCACCGACGTGCGCGTGCCCCGCGAGGCCCTGCTCGCCGGCGAGGGTGACGGCTTCATGATCAGCCAGGCCCGCCTCGGGCCCGGCCGGATCCACCACTGCATGCGCGCCATCGGGGTCGCCGAGCGGGCCCTCGACCTGATGATCGACCGCGCCCAGTCGCGGGTGACCTTCGGCGAGCCGGTGGCCAACCGGGCCAATGTCATGGACTGGGTCGCCGAGTCGCGCATCGAGATCGAGATGGCCCGGCTGCTGACGCTCAAGGCCGCGCACATGATGGACACGGTGGGCAACAAGGTGGCGCGCACCGAGATCGCCGCCATCAAGGTCGCCGCGCCCGCCGTCGCGCTCAAGGTGCTCGACCGGGCCATCCAGATCCACGGCGGTGGCGGCGTGAGCGACGACTTCCCGCTCGCCCAGTGGTACGCCCACATGCGCACCCTTCGCCTCGCCGACGGTCCGGACGAGGTGCACAAGATGACCATCGCACGACGGGAGTACCGTCGTCGCAGCCCCCAGTGGGGCAAGGACCAGGGCTGACGGCGAGGATGAGGCATGAGCGATCGAAATGACGTGACGGAGGGGCTCGACACCGGGGCGACGACCCGGTGGCTGGCCGGCCTGGGCATCGGCATCGAGGAGCCGGTGGACTACGCCCGGGTCGGGCTCGGGCAGTCCAACCTCACCTACCTCGCCACGGACGCCCGCGGGGCCCGCGTCGTGCTGCGCCGGCCACCGCTCGGCGAGCTGCTCGCCTCGGCCCACGACGTGGCGCGCGAGCACCGGATCCTCTCCGCGCTCCAGGGCACGGACGTGCCGGTGCCCGTCGTGTACGGGCTGTGCGAGGACCCGGCCGTCACCGACGTGCCGCTCCTCGCGGTCTCCTTCGTCGAGGGAGCGGTCCTCGACGGGCGCGAGGACGCCGAGCGGCTCGGCCCGGACGCGCGCCACGCGACCGGCCTGGAACTCGTGGACACCCTCGCCCGCATCCACGCCGTCGACCTCGAGGGCGTCGGCCTGGCGGACCTGGCCAGCCACAAGCCCTACGCGGCCCGCCAGCTGCGGCGCTGGGCCGGGCAGTGGGAGCTCTCCCGCACCCGCGACGTGCCCGAGCTCGAGCGGCTCTCCGAGCGACTCGTCGCCCTCGACCCGGGAGCCCACGAGGTCGTCCTCGTCCACGGCGACAGCCACCTGCGCAATGTCATCATCGACCCGCAGACCGCCCGGGTGCGCGCGATCCTCGACTGGGAGCTGTGCACGCTGGGCGACCCGCTCGCCGACCTCGGCACGCTGCTCGCCTACTGGCCCATGGCCGGCGACCCGCCGACGATGCGCTTCGACGCGTCGACGACCCCGGGCTTCGCCACCCGGGCCGAGCTCGTCGACCGCTACGCACGGGCGACCGGCCGTGACGTCTCCGCCGTGCCCTTCTGGCACGCGCTCGGGCTGTGGAAGCTCGCGATCATCCTCGAGGGGGTGCGCCGCCGGCAGCAGGACGACCCGCGCAACCTCACGGCGCTCGGCGCGATCCCGGCCGAGGCGGTCGACCAGCTCGTCCACTTCGCGCACACCGTCCTGGACGGCTCGGCGGACTAGGGTGTCCGCCATGCCCAGCGAGCGCGACACCGCCACCCATGAGGTCCCCGACCTCGTCGACGTCGAGCGGCTGGGGTCCCTGCCCCAGACCGCCCGGGGTAAGCGGACCCGTGATGCGCTCATCGCGGCCGCACGCACGGTCTTCGAGCGGGACGGCTACGTCGACTCGCGTCTCGTCGACATCGCCGCCGAGGCGAAGTGCTCGATCGGCAGCTTCTACACGTGGTTCGACAACAAGGACGAGGTCCTCGCGGCCGTGCTGCACGAGGCGCAGAGCGACATGCTCCACCCGGGCACGGGGCGCATCGAGACCACGGACGACCCGATTGCGATCATCGCCGCGAGCAACCGGGCCTACTTCGAGGCCTTCCGGCGCAATGCCAAGCTCAACGTCCTGCTCCAGCAGGTCGCTGCCGTCGATCCCCGTTTCCGCGAGCTGCGTCGGGCGCGCAGCGAGGCCTTCGTCGCCCGCAACTCGCGCGCCATCCGCGACCTGCAGGAGCGCGGCCTCGCCGACCGTGACGTCGACCCGGAGCTCGCGGCGATGGCCCTGTCGGGCATGGTGGCCCGCCTGGCCTACGACGTCTTCGTCATCGGTGGCCCCGAGACGGTCGACGACGTCGTCACGACCGCGACCCGGCTGTGGACCAATGCGCTCGGCCTGACCCAGCCGGTCCTGCGCGCCGACTGACGCGCAGGACCCGCCCGCCCTCATCGGGCGATGTTGACCCCGCCGTCGACGGTGAGCGTGCTGCCCACGACGTAGTCGCCGGCGTCGGAGGCGAGGTAGACCGCCGCGGCGGCCATGTCCTCGTCACGCCCGATCCGGCCCGAGGGGATCTGGGCGGCGGTCGCCTCCTCCTCGTCACGGGCCTCCTTGTTCATCGACGACGCGAAGGCGCCCGGCGCGATCGCCGAGACGATGATGCCCTCGGGTGCGAGCCGGACCGCCAGGCGCTTCGTCAGGTGCACGACCCCCGCCTTGCTCGCGTGGTAGCTGTAGGTCTCCAGCGGGTTGAGCGAGAGCCCGTCGATCGAGGCGATGTTGATGACCTTGGCGAGGCGACCGCTGCGCTCGCGGCCGGCGAGCAGCAGCGCCTTGGCCGCCTGGGTGAGGAAGAAGGGCGCCTTGACGTTGAGGTCCATGACCTTGTCCCAGCCGCTCTCGGGGAACTCCTCGAAGCCCGCTCCCCACGCCGCGCCGGCGTTGTTGACGAGGACGTCGAGGTGGTCCTCGTGCTCGCGGAAGGCGTCGAGCAGCGCAGCGATCCCGGCGGTCGTCGAGACGTCGCTGGGCAGGGCGACGCAGCGCCCTTCGCCGTACTGCTGCGACAGGTCGGCCGCGGTGGCCCGGCAGGCCTCCTCCTTGCGGGCGGTGATGTAGACCGTGGCGCCCTGCGCCAGCAGTCCCTCGGTGATCATCCGGCCGATGCCGCGGCTGCCGCCGGTGACGAGGGCGACGCGGCCCTCGAGGGAGAAGAGTGCGGTGAGGTCCATGTCAGTCCTGACGCTCGAAGGGGGGGTGTCCCCTCGACCGTAGCGTGACCTGAATCAGGGTTCAACAGTAGTTGAAGCCGGATTCATATTGTGACAGGCTGGCGCCGCACCGGCACGTCGACCACAGGAGCTCACATGTCCCGGACCTCGCAGGAGATCCGTCTCGCCGCCCGCCCACAGGGCCGCCCCGACGCGAGCACCTGGGAGCTCGCCACGACCGAGGTCGCCGAGCCGGGGCCGGGGGAGTTCCTCGTCCAGCTGCAGCAGATCTCGCTCGACCCGGCGATGCGCGGCTGGCTCAACGACGTGCGCTCCTACCTGCCGCCGGTGCAGATCGGCGCCGTCATGCGCGCCTTCGGCGCCGGCACCGTCGTCGCGTCCCAGCACGACGACTTCGCCGTCGGTGACGTCGTGAGCGGCACCTTCGGGGTGCGTGAGTACGCGATCTCGGACGGGAAGGGGGTCGCCCGCCTCGACCTCGACGTCGCCCCGATGAGCACCTGGCTCGGCGCGCTCGGGATGCCCGGCATGACCGCGTGGTTCGGGCTCGAGGACGTCGGCCGGGCCCAGCCCGGTGACACCGTCCTCGTCTCGGCCGCGGCCGGCGCTGTGGGATCCACCGTCGCCCAGCTGGCCAAGGCCAAGGGGTGCCGGGTCATCGGCGTCGCCGGCGGCCCGGACAAGGTCGCCTGGCTGCGCGACCTCGGCCTCGACGAAGTCATCGACCGGCGCGAGGGTGACCTGCTGCGTCAGGTGCGCCGGGCCGCTCCCGACGGTGTCGACGTCTACTTCGACAACGTCGGCGGCGAGCTGCTCGACGCCGCGCTGGCCAATCTCGCGCACGGCGCGCGCATCGCCATCTGCGGCGCCATCTCGACCTACAACGACGAGACCCTCGCCGAGGGGCCGCGGCGCTACATGGCCCTGCTGGTTTTCCGCGCGAGCATGCAGGGCTTCGTCGTCATGGACTACGAGGACCGCTACGGCGAGGCGATCGCCGGGATCAGCGAGCTCATCGGCGACGGTCGCTTCGTGGCGACCGAGACGATCCTCGAGGGCGGCGTCCCCGCCTTCCCCGACGCACTCCTCGGCCTCTTCGACGGGGTCAACACCGGCAAGCTCCTCCTCGCGATCTGAAAGGGCCCCACATGCGCGCCATCCACATCTCCTCCCTCGACGGCCCCGAGGCCGTCGAGCTCGTCGACGTCCCCGCACCGGCGGACCCGCGCCAGGTGACGATCGAGGTCAAGGCCGCCGGCGTGGCCTTCCCCGAGCTGCTCCAGACCCGCGGGCTCTACCAGATGAAGCCGGACCTCCCCTTCGTCCCGGGGGCAGAGGTGGCCGGGGTCGTCACGGCCGCGCCCGAGGGCAGCGGCTTCGCCGCCGGTGACCGGGTCGCGGCCCTGACGATGCTCGGGGGCTTCGCCGAGGTCGCCCAGGCGAGCCCGGACCTGACCTTCCGCCTGCCCGACGAGGTCGGCTTCGAGGCGGGTGCCGCCTTCACCTTCAACTACGCGACCGTCTACTTCGCGCTGCTCGAGCGCGGTCACCTCGCCGAGGGCGAGACCGTCCTCGTGCACGGCGCCGCCGGTGGCATCGGCACCGCCGCGATCCAGATGGCCAAGGCCTTCGGTGCCGGCAGGGTCATCGGTGTCGTCTCCACCGAGGCGAAGGGGGAGATCGCCCGGGCCGCAGGTGCCGACGAGGTCGTCCTCGCCGACGGCTTCCTCGACGCCGTGGGCAAGGCGAGCGTCGACGTCGTCGTCGACCCCGTGGGTGGCGAGCGCTTCACCGACTCGCTGCGTGCGCTGCGCGAGCACGGTCGCCTGCTCGTCATCGGCTTCACCGCCGGCGACATCCCGCAGGTCAAGGTCAACCGGCTGCTGCTCAACAACATCAGCGTCGTCGGGGTCGGCTGGGGCGCCTACGCGATGCCTCGCCCCGGGCACATCGGCACCGAGTGGGAGGCGATGCTCCCACACCTGCGCAGCGGCGCCCTCGACCCGGTGCTCGGCACGACCTACCCGCTCGAGGAGGCGGCTGCGGCGATCGGCTCGCTCGAGACCCGGCAGGTCACCGGCAAGGTGCTGCTGCTCCCATGACGACCGCGGCGCCGCCCCCTTCGATCCAGGAGGTCCTCGCCCTCCCGGCGGTGATCGTCGAGACGGCCCCGCCGGAGTGGGAGGACGTCAACGGCCACGTCAACGTCGCCCGCTACTACGACCTGCACCTGCGCGGCGCCGAGGCGGCGCTCACGGCGCTCGGGGTCGACGACGCCTACCGGGCCGAGACCGGCTGGAGCATCTTCAGCGTCGAGCAGCACCTGCGCTTCCTCGGCGAGGTGCACGTCGGCCACGAGGTGAGCGTGCACCTGCGCTGGGTGGCGCGTGGCGACAAGGTCATGCACGCGATCTCCTTCGTCGTCGACCGCACGACCGGGCAGGTGGCCAATTTGCTCGAGGTCCTCGAGGCGCACGTCGACCTGACGACCCGCCGGGCGTGCGCGTGGGCCCCCACGATCGCCGAGCGGATCGACGAGCTCGTGGCGGCCCACGCGGCACTGCCCTGGCCGGCCCCGACGTGCGGGGCCATCGGGGTCAGGCGCTGAAGCGGCCGATCGACTCCGCGACGAGGATCGGCTTGTCGATGCCCTCGGCCTCGACGGTGAGGGTCGTGACGACCTTGACCGCCCCCGGGCCGGTCTCCTCGACCGATGTCAGCTCGGCGACGAGGCGGATGCGCGAGTCCACCGGCAGCGGGTGGATGAAGCGCACCTTGTCGTAGCCGTAGTTGAGGCTGTGCGCGAAGCCGTCGAAGGCCATGAGCTCCTCCAGGAAGGCCGGCGTGCGCGAGAGGCTGTAGAGCCCGTGCGCGATCGTCGAGCCGAAGGGGGAGTCGGCCGCCCGCTGCGGGTCGACGTGGATCCACTGGTGGTCGCCGGTGAGGTCGGCGAAGGCGTCGATCTTCGCCTGGTCGACGACGTGCCACTCGGTCGGGCCGAGCCGGGTACCGACGAGGTCCTTGAGGTCCTGCACGGAGGTGGGGCGGTGCTGCGCGGTCTGGGTCACGGTGAGCTCCTTCGGTCACGATCTGGTCCCTCGAACCTAGTTGAACTTGAACCCGGCTTCAAGTAGCGTCGAGGTCATCAGGCAGTCGAGACCACAGGAGCTCTCACATGACCACAGACCAGCAGCGCGTCGCCGTCGTCACGGGCGCGGCCAGGGGCATCGGCGCGGGCGTCGCCCGCCGTCTGGCCGCCGACGGGATGGCCGTCGCCGTCCTCGACCTCGACGAGTCGGCCTGCGGGCCCCTCGTCGAGGAGATCACCGCCGCCGGGGGTCGTGCCCTGGCCGTCGGGGCCGACGTCTCCGACGAGGAGCAGGTGGCCGCCGCGGTGCAGCGCATCGTCGACGAACTGGGCCCGCCGACTGTCCTGGTCAACAACGCCGGCATCATCCGCGACAACCTGATCTTCAAGATGTCGGTCGCCGACTGGGACGCGGTCATGGCGGTGCACCTGCGCGGGGCCTTCCTCATGACGCGCGCCTGCCAGACCCACATGACGGCCAAGCGGTACGGCCGCATCGTCAACCTCTCCTCGACCTCCGCCCAGGGCAACCGCGGCCAGGTCAACTACTCGGCCGCCAAGGCCGGCATGCAGGGCTTCACCAAGACCCTGGCCATCGAGCTCGGCAGGTTCGGCGTGACGGCCAATGCCATCGCGCCGGGCTTCATCGAGACCGAGATGACCGCCGAGACGGCCGAGCGCATCGGGATCTCCTTCGAGGACCTCAAGGCGCAGGCGAGCGCTGCCGTACCCGTCGCCCGCACGGGCACCCCGGCCGACATCGCCCACGCGGTGTCCTTCTTCGCGAGCGAGGGGGCCGGCTTCACCACCGGTCAGGTCCTCTACGTCGCCGGCGGGCCGTGCGACTGATGGGCGCTCCGATGCAGGTCCAGGACAAGGTCGCGGTCGTCACCGGCGCCGCCGGCGGCATCGGTGCCGCCATCGCCCAGGCCCTCGTCGACGCGGGTGCGCACGTCATCGTCTCCGACCTCGACGAGGCGCGCGTGGTCGCGACGGCCGAGCGTCTCGACGCGGTCGCCGTCCCCGGCGACGCCTCGAGCGACGAGGTCATCGCCGCGATGATCGCCGCCGCCGAGCAGGCCCACGGCCCGGTCGACCTCTTCTTCGCCAATGCCGGCATCGGCGACGGCCTCGGCCTCTCGGCCAGCGACGCGCAGTGGCAGGCCGCGCTCGACATCAACCTCCTCGCGCACGTGCGCGCCGCCCGTCAGCTCGTGCCCGGCTGGGTGGAGCGCGGCGCCGGCTACTTCGTCTCGACCGCCTCTGCCGCAGGGCTGCTCACGCAGATCGGCTCGGCGACCTACTCCGTCTCCAAGCACGGTGCCGTCGCCTTCGCCGAGTGGCTCGCCGTGACCTACGGCGACGACGGCGTCGGGGTCAGCTGCCTGTGCCCGATGGGTGTCGACACCGACATGCTGCGCAGCGGCATGACCTCCGGCGACGACGCAGGCGGCCGGGTCGCCGCGGCCGCGGTCACCGGCGCCGGCGAGGTGCTCACTCCGCGCGACGTTGCCGACCAGGTGCTCGCCGCCGTCGCCGAGGGCCGCTTCCTCATCACCCCGCACGAGGACGTGCGCGAGTTCCTCCGGCGCAAGGTCGACGACCACGACCGGTGGATCGGCGGCATGCAGCGCTACCAGCGCCACCTGAGGGAGAGCACGCGATGAGCGGCACCGCCGAGCTGATGTGGCGCTGGGCCGACACGACGCCGGACGCCCCCGCCCTGCGCGAGGGCGAGCGCTCGTGGACCTTCGCGCAGCTGCGCACCGGCATCCGCGGCGCGATGGAGGAGCTGACCCGTCGGGGCGTGCGCCCCGGTGACCGGGTCCTGCTCGTCGTCCCGACGAGTGCCGAGTTCGTCCTCACCTACCACGCCGTCCTCGCCCTCGGGGCGACCGCGGTGACGGTCAACCCGCTGTGCACCCAGCGCGAGCTGACCCACTTCGTCCAGGACGCCGGCTGCACCTTCGCGATCGGCTGGCACGAGGGGTCGCAGGCGCTCACCGCGACCGCGCAGGAGGGCGGTCTCGCGACCTGGGTCCTCGAGCCGGGGTGCGTCCCGCAGCCCGAGGGGTCGCCCGATCCGGCCTCCGTCGCCACCGACGACCCGGCCGTGCTGCTCTACACCTCGGGCACGACGGGCGCCCCCAAGGGCGCGATCCTCACGCACGGCAACCTGCTCGGCTGCGGTGCCTCGCTCGCCGAGGCGCTCGACCTCGGGCCGCGGGAGAGCATGGGCACGGCCCTGCCGCTCTTCCACGTCTTCGGCCAGTCGTCGGTGATGTTCACCGTCTACACCGCCGGTGGCTGCCTGTCGCTGCAGCGGCCCTTCGACCCGGCGGGCCTGCTGCGCATGGCCGCCGACGAGCAGCTCACCGCCGTCGCCGGGGTCCCGACGATGTGGAATGCGATGCTCCACGCGGACACCGACGTCGCCCCGCAGGACCTGACCTCCCTTCGCCTGGCGTGCTCGGGAGGCGCGGCGCTGCCGCTCGAGGTGGCCAAGGCCTTCCGCGAGCGCTTCGGCGCGGTCGTCCTCGACGGCTACGGCCTGAGTGAGACCGCGGGTGCCGCGACCTTCAACCGGGCCGACCTCCCGCGCAAGGAGATGAGCGTCGGCCGGGCCCTGCCCGGCGGTGCGCTCGCGATCTTCGACGAGGACCGCAACCAGCTGCCGCCCGGCGAGACCGGCGAGGTGGCCATCGCCGGCCCCTACGTCATGAGCGGTTACTGGCAGCGCCCCGACGCGACCGCCGCGGTCTTCGAGGGGGAGTGGTTCCTCACCGGCGACATCGGCCGGATGGACGAGGACGGCGACCTGTGGATCGTCGACCGCAAGAAGGACCTCGTGATCCGCGGCGGCTACAACGTCTACCCCCGCGAGGTCGAGGAGGTCCTCTACGGCCACCCCGACATCCGCGAGGCCGCCGTCATCGGCGTGCCCGACGAGCGGCTCGGCGAGGAGATCGCCGCCGTCGTCACCCCGCAGCCCGGTGCCCACATCGAGCCGGCCGCCCTGCGCTCCTGGCTCGAGGAGCGCCTGGCGGCCTACAAGGTCCCCCGGATCTACCAGCTCGTCGAGGAGCTGCCCAAGGGGGCCACGGGCAAGATCCTCAAGCGGGCCCTCGACCGACCGACCATCGCCACCTCCGGCGAGCGGCCCGCCCGGGCCGCCACACCCACCACCTGACGAAGGGAGCGACCCGTGGACTTCGCGCTGGACGCCCGGACCCTCGAGCTGCGCGAGCAGCTCACCGCCTTCATGGACGAGCACGTCTACCCCATCGAGGCGACCTACCAGGAGCAGCTCGACGCCGCGCCCGACGTGTGGGCGCCACCGCCGATCATCGAGCCGGCGAAGGAGGCCGCCCGCAGCCAGGGGCTGTGGAACCTCTTCCTCCCCGGTGAGGACGGCGCCGGCCTGACCAACCTCCAGTACGCGCCGCTGTGCGAGGTGCTCGGTCGCAGCCTGCACATCGCACCGGTGGCGACCAACTGCGCCGCACCGGACACCGGCAACATGGAGGTGCTGCACATGTTCGGCACCCCCGAGCAGCAGGAGCAGTGGCTCACCCCGCTGCTCGCCGGCGAGATCCGCTCGGCCTTCGCCATGACCGAGCCGCGCGTGGCCAGCTCGGACGCGACCAACATCGAGACCTCGATCGTGCGCGACGGTGACGAGTACGTCATCAACGGTCGCAAGTGGTACATCTCCGGCGCGATGAACCCCAATGCCAAGGTCTTCATCCTCATGGGCAAGACCGACCCGTCGGCGGACCGCCACCGGCAGCAGTCGATGATCCTCGTGCCGCGGGACACCCCCGGGGTCGAGGTGCGTCGCGGCATGAAGGTCCTCGGCTACGACGACCGCGACCACGGCGGTCACGCCGAGATCGACTTCACCGACGTGCGCGTCCCGGCGAGCAACCTCATCGGCGAGGAGGGCGCGGGCTTCGCCATCGCCCAGGCCCGCCTCGGCCCCGGCCGCATCCACCACTGCATGCGCCTCACCGGCATCGCCGAGCGCTCGCTCGAGCTGATGATCGACCGTGCCGCGAGCCGGGTCGCCTTCGGCAAGCCGCTGTCGGACCAGGGCGTCATCCGGGACTGGATCGCCGAGTCCCGGGTGCGCATCGAGCAGCTGCGCCTGCTGACCCTCAAGGCCGCCTGGCTCATGGACACCGTGGGCAACAAGGGGGCGCACACCGAGATCCAGGCGATCAAGATCGCCGCCCCGGCCACCGTGGAGTGGATCGTCGACAAGGCGGTGCAGGTGCACGGCGCCGGCGGCCTGAGCCAGGACTTCCCCGTCGCGGAGTGGTACGCGCAGGTGCGCACGCTGCGCTTCGCCGACGGCCCCGACGAGGTGCACAAGAACGCGCTGGCCCGTCACGAGATCCGCAGGAGGAGCGCCCGTGACTGACCTGCAGCGACGGGTCGAGGAGCTCCTCGCGAGCCACGACCCGCAGACGACGGCTCCCGCCGACTTCCTCGGTGCACAGTTCGACGCCGGCCTGGCGTGGGTCCACTTCCCGCAGGGGCGCGGTGGACTGGGCCTGGCGCGCGGCCGGCAGCTCGAGGTCGACGCCCTGCTCGACGCGGCCGGTGCCCCGCGCCCCGACGTCGGGCGCAACAGCATCGGCCTCGGCATGGCGGCCCCGACGATCCTCGCCTTCGGTACGCAGGAGCTGCAGGAGCGCTACCTGCGGCCCCTCTTCGCGTGCGAGGAGATCTGGTGCCAGCTCTTCAGCGAGCCGGGCGCCGGGTCCGACCTCGCCGGGGTCGCCACGCGCGCGGTGCCCGACGGTGACGAGTGGGTCGTCGACGGGCAGAAGGTGTGGACCTCCGGGGCCCACAACGCCGACTTCGCGATCCTGCTGGCCCGCACGGACACCTCGGTGCCCAAGCACGCCGGCATGACCTACTTCCTCGTCGACATGACCGACCCGGGCGTCGAGGTTCGCCCCCTGCGCCAGATCACCGGCGAGGCGGAGTTCAACGAGGTCTTCCTCTCCGGGGTGCGGGTGCCCGACACACACCGCGTCGGCAAGGTCGGCGAGGGCTGGCGCGTCGCGACGACGACCCTCAACAACGAGCGGGTGGCCATCGGTGCCGGCAGCGAGCGCGAGGCCGGCCAGATCGGTCTGGTGACGCAGCGCTGGCGGGAGGACCCCGCGGTGCGCACCCCCGGTACCCACGCCGACCTCATGCGGTGGTGGGTCGAGACCGAGGTGACCCGGCTCGCGGGCGAGCGGCTGCGCCAGGGCCTGGAGGCCGGGCAGCCCGGGCCGGAGAGCTCGGCGATGAAGCTCGCCTTCGCCCACCAGGCGCAGCAGGTGAGCGCCTTCGCCCTCGAGCTCGCGCCCGAGGAGGGGCTCGAGTACCACGACTGGACCATGGTCCGCCCCGAGGGCGGCTCCTTCCTCGGCCACGGCCCCGGCTACCGCTACCTGCGCGCCAAGGGCAACTCGATCGAAGGGGGCACGAGCGAGATCATGCGCAATGTCATCGCCGAGCGGGTGCTCGGCCTGCCCCCGGACCACCGCCCTGACAAGGGCATCGCCTTCAAGGACGTGCCGCGATGACCGACCTGCTCTACACCGACGTCGAGGAGTCGCTGCGCGGCAGCGTCCGCTCGACCCTCCAGCGCTCCCTCGACGAGGGACTGCCGGCCCGCCTGGCCGACGAGCCGGACACCGACGTCAGCGCTCTGTGGCGCACCCTCGCCGAGCAGCTCGGCGTCGCCGGCCTGCTCGTGCCGGAGTCGCTCGGCGGGGTCGGCGCGAGCGCCCGCGAGGCCGCCGTCGTGCTCGAGGAGCTCGGCCGGGCGGTCGCGCCCACGCCCTTCCTCACGAGTGCCGTCGTCGCGACGACCACGCTGCTGTCGGCCGGCGACGAGACCCACCTGCCGCGGCTGGCCTCGGGCGAGGTCGTCGCGACCCTCGCCCTGCCGTGGACCGCGCGGCGCGGCGCGTGGTCGCCGGTCGACGGCGTCGTCGCCCCGGTCGCCGGAGCGCTGACCGCCGACCTCTTCCTCGTGCCCGTGACCGACGACGGGGGCGAGACCTCCCTTCGTGCCCTCGGCCGGGACGACGTCGAGCTCGAGCCGATCACCTCGCTCGACATGACCCGACCGCTCGCCCGGGTGACGGTCACGGGGCAGGGCAGCGAGATCGCCACCGGCGACGCGGCGCGTGCCGCGGTCGACGCGGGTCTGGCGGCCGGCGCCGCCCTGCTCGCCTCCGAGCAGCTCGGCCTGGCCCAGTGGTCCCTCGAGACGACGGTGGAGTACGCGAAGACCCGGGTGCAGTTCGCCCGGCCGATCGGCTCCTTCCAGGCGATCAAGCACCGCCTGGCCGACCTCTACCTGCTGCTCGTCGGCACGCAGGCCGCGGCGCGTCAGGCCGCCGGCGTGCTCGCCGACGACCCGCACGGCCCGGAGGCGCAGATCGCGACCGCGACGGCCGCGGCCTACTGCTCCGACGCCGCGGTCCGCGCGACCGAGGAGGCCCTGCAACTGCACGGCGGCATCGGCATGACGTGGGAGGCGCCCGTGCACACCCGGCTCAAGCGGGCTGCCGCCGACCGACTGGCCCTCGGGACTCCCGACCGACACCGCAGCGACCTCGCGGCCCTCGTGGACCTGCCGGTGAGCTGACCGACAGACTCGACCCACCCCCTTCGACCCGACCCACAGACCAGGAGTGACCATGCGCGAAGCCGTCATCGTCTCCACCGCCCGTACCCCGATCGGCCGTGCCTACCGCGGCGCCTTCAACGACACCCAGGCCCAGGAGCTCATCGGCCATGCCGTGCGGCACGCCGTCGAGCGCGCCGGCGTCGAGGGCGAGCAGATCGAGGACGTCGTCATCGGCGCCGCCCTCCAGCAGGGCTCGACCGCGATGAACATCGGTCGTCAGGCCGCCCTGCGGGCCGGCCTGCCCGTGAGCGTGGCCGGCATGTCCGTCGACCGGCAGTGCGCCAGTGGCCTCATGGCCATCGCGACCGCCGCCAAGCAGGTCATCCTCGACGGCCAACAGGTCGCCGTCGGCGGCGGTGTCGACTCGATCTCGCTCGTGCAGAACGAGCACATGAACACCTACCGCGCCCAGGACCCGTGGCTCGTCGAGCACGTGCCGGCGACGTACATGTCGATGCTCGAGACCGCCGAGGTCGTCGCCCGCCGCTACGGCATCAGCCGCGAGGCGCAGGACGAGTACGCCCTGGAGTCGCAGCGCCGCACCGCTGCGGCGCAGGAGGCCGGCGCCTTCGACGACGAGATCGTCCCGCTGCCCTCGACGATGCTCACCAAGGACAAGGCGACCGGCGAGGTCGGCTCGCAGCAGGTGACCCTGACCAAGGACGAGGGCAACCGCCCCGGCACCCAGCTGGCGGACCTGAGCAAGCTCAGCCCGGTCCTCGCGAAGGACGGCACCGAGGGCTTGTCCGTCACCGCCGGCAATGCCTCGCAGCTGTCCGACGGCGCGTCCGCCGCCGTCGTCATGGAGGCCGAGGAGGCCTCCCGTCGCGGCCTGACCCCGCTCGGCGCCTTCCGCGGGATGGCCGTCGCCGGCTGCGAGCCCGACGAGATGGGCATCGGCCCGGTCTTCGCCGTGCCGAAGCTGCTGAAGCAGCACGGCCTGACCGTCGACGACATCGGCCTGTGGGAGCTCAACGAGGCCTTCGCCGTCCAGGCGCTCTACTGCCGCGACACCCTCGGCATCGACCCCGAGAAGTACAACGTCAACGGCGGCGCGATCTCCATCGGCCACCCCTACGGCATGTCCGGCGCCCGCATGGCCGGCCACGTCCTCATCGAGGGCAAGCGGCGCGGAGCCCGCTACGGCGTCGTGACGATGTGCGTCGGGGGCGGCATGGGCGCGGCCGGCCTCTTCGAGATCTTCTGAGCCGAAGGGAGAGACCATGGGCGTCTTCGTCGCCAACCGCGGTGAGATCGCCGTCCGCATCGTGCGGGCGGCCCGGGAGGCCGGGCTGGAGGCGGTCGTCGCGGTGACGCGTGCCGAGGCCGACGGCCTCGCCGCGCGTCTGGCGAGCGGCGTCCACGTGCTCCCCGGCGAGGGCCCGGCGGCCTACCTCGACGCCGCGGCCCTCGTCGCCGGTGCCCGGGAGCACGGCTGCACCCTGCTCCACCCCGGCTACGGCTTCCTCAGCGAGTCACCGGAGCTGGCGCGGGCCTGCGCGGACGCCGACGTGACCTTCGTCGGCCCCGACGCCGGGCTGCTCGAGCTCTTCGGCGACAAGGGGCGGGCGCGTGCGGCCGCGCAGGAGGCCGGCGTGCCGGTCCTGCCGGCCACCGACGTCGGGGCGAGCGTCGCCGAGGTCGAGGACTTCGCGCGGGCGCAGCTGCCCGGCGGCGTGATGATCAAGGCCGCGGCCGGTGGCGGCGGCCGGGGCATGCGCGCGGTGCCGGCGGGTGAGCCGGTGGCCCCCGCCGTCGAGCGGGCGCGATCCGAGGCCGAGCGCAGCTTCGGCTCCGGTGACCTCTTCGCCGAGCTCTACGTCGAGCGCGCGCGCCACGTCGAGGTGCAGGTCGCGGCCGACGGCGAAGGGGGAGTCACCCACCTCGGCGAGCGCGACTGCACCCTCCAGCGCCGCTTCCAGAAGGTCGTCGAGGTCGCGCCCGCACCGGACCTGCCCGACGACGTGCGCGCGGCCCTGCACGAGGCCGCCGTGCGGCTGCTCGTCGGTCGTGGGTACCGCGGGCTGGCGACCGTGGAGTTCCTCCTCGACGCCGACGACCCGACCCGCTGGTGGTTCATCGAGGTCAACCCGCGCCTGCAGGTCGAGCACCCCGTGACGGAGCTGGTCACGGGGGTCGACCTCGTCCTCACCCAGCTCGCGCTCGCCACCGGCCGCACCCTCGGCGACCTCGGCCTGGCCGACCCACCCGCCGTGCGAGGGTCTGCGGTCGAGCTGCGCGTCACGGCCGAGCGGGTCGGCTCCGACGGCGCGCTCCTGCCCGCGCACGGGGTGGCGACCGGCCTGACCTGGCCGAGCGGCCCGGGGGTGCGGGTCGACACCCATCTCGTCGAGGGCGCCCGGGTCGACGGGGCCTTCGACTCCCTCGTCGCCAAGGTCGTCACCCACAGCCACGGCGGTCTCGCCGGCGCGCTCGACAAGGCGCGCCGGGCCGCGCTCGAGTGCTCGATCGACGGGGTCGAGACGACCCTGCCCCTGCTGCGCGAGCTGCTCGCCCACGACGACCTCGCACGCTGGCAGGTGACGACGGGGTGGATCGAGTCCTCAGGGGTGCTGGCGACGGTCGACGCCGGGGGGTCGGCGGACGACACGGCCCCGGGCGAGGTGCGCGCCGAGATGACCGGCACCGTCCTCGAGGTCCTCGTCGGGGCCGGTGACGAGGTCGCCCTCGGCGCACCCCTGCTCGTCGTCGAGGCGATGAAGATGGAGCACGTCGTCACCGCACCGGCCCCCGGGACGGTGACGGAGGTGCGGTCCCGGCCGGGGGCCACCACGGCTGCCGGGGACCTGCTCGTGCGGCTGCTCCCGTCGTCCGTGGGGGAAGAGGCCGCGGCCGTCGACGAGGGACCCGACCTCGACGCAGAGCGGGCCGACCTGACCCGCCTGCGCGAGCGGCAGGAGCGGCGGCTCGACGCGGCCCGCCCCGAGGCGGTCGCCAGGCGCCACGCGCGCGGTCAGCGGACCGCGAGGGACAACCTCGCCGACCTGCTCGACGAGGGCAGCCTCGTCGAGTACGGCGGGCTGGCGGTCGCCGCCCAGCGGGCGCGCCGCACGGAGGAGGAGCTCGTCGCGACCACCCCGGCCGACGGCATCGTCACCGGCATCGGGCGGGTGACGACGGCGCCGGGGACGAGCCCGCGGGTGGCGGTGCTCGCCTACGACTACACGGTCCTCGCCGGCACGCAGGGCTACCTCAACCACAAGAAGACCGACCGGATGCTCGAGATCGCCGAGCAGCAGCGGCTGCCCGTCGTCCTCTTCGCCGAAGGGGGTGGCGGTCGCCCCGGAGACACCGACACCACCGTCGCCAGCGGGCTCGACGTGCCGACCTTCGCGACGATGGGCCGGCTCAGCGGGCTCGTGCCGACCATCGGCATCGCCGCCGGGCGCTGCTTCGCCGGCAACGCCGCCCTGCTGGGCTGCTGCGACGTCATCATCGCCACCCGTGACTCGACGATCGGCATGGGCGGCCCCGCGATGATCGAAGGGGGCGGCCTCGGCGTCTTCGCCCCCGAGGAGGTCGGCCCGATCGAGGTCCAGGGCGGCAACGGTGTCGTCGACGTCGTCGTCGACGACGAGGCCGAGGCGGTCGCCGTGGCGCAGCGCTACCTCGGCTACTTCCAGGGTCGTCGCGAGGAGTGGAGCGCCCCCGACCAGCGCCACCTCCGTCACGTCGTGCCGGAGAGCAGGGTGCGGGCCTACGACGTGCGCCGGGCGATCGACACCCTCGCCGACGAGGGCTCGGTCCTCGAGCTGCGGGCCGGCTTCGCCCCGGGCGTCATCACCGCGCTCGTGCGCATCGAGGGGCGCCCGATGGGTCTCGTCGCCAACAACCCGCGACACCTCGGCGGCGCCATCGACAGCCCCGCGGCCGACAAGCTCGCGCGCTTCCTCCAGCTCTGCGACGCGCACGGGCTTCCGGTCGTGTCGCTCTGCGACACCCCGGGATTCATGGTCGGCCCGGACCACGAGCGCACCGCGACGGTGCGGCACTTCGCGCGGCTCTTCGTCATCGGGGCGCACCTGCGGGTACCGGTCGTCACCGTCGTCCTGCGCAAGGCCTACGGCCTCGGTGCGCAGGCGATGGCGGCTGGCGGCTTCCACCGGCCGGCCGCGACGCTCGCCTGGCCGACCGGCGAGGTCGGCGGCATGGGGCTGGAAGGCGCCGTGCGGCTGGGCTTCCGTCGCGAGCTCGAGGCGGTCGCCGACCCCACGGAGCGGGCGGAGCTCGAGGCGCAGCTGCTCGCGCAGATGTACGAGCGCGGGCGCGCGGTCAACGCCGCAGCCGTCGTCGAGCTCGACGACGTCATCGACCCGGTCGACACCCGGCAGTGGATCACCACGGCCCTGGGCGAGGTCGACCACACCGACGTGCCACGGGGGTACGTCGACACCTGGTGAGCCAAGGAGTGCCTGATGGAGTACACGCAGCACCTCGCAGACGTCCGCGCGCGGCAGGAGCGGGTGCGTCCCGCCGACACGCCCCGCGAGGTCGCCCACCCCTTCGGGGAGCTGACCGTCCCGGAGTACGTCGACCGGTGGGCGGTCGAGCAGCCGGACCACCATGCGGTGGTCATGGGGGAGGAGGTGCTCACCTACGCCGACGTCGCCGCGCAGCACGCGTGCTGGGCCGGGTGGCTCCGGGCGAAGGGGGTGGCCCCCGGCGAGCGCGTCGGCGTGCACCTGGGCAACTCCACGCAGTTCGTCCTCGCCTTCCTCGGCACGTTGCGCGCCGGGTGCGTCCACGTGCCCGTCAACGCGATGTTCCAGCACGCCGAGCTCGTCCACGAGCTCGCCGACAGCGGGGCGAGCGTCGTCGTCACCCACGTGACGCTCGCCGAGCGACTCCTGCCGGCCGCGGCCGAGGCCGGGGTGGCCACGGTCGTCGTCGTGGGAGGTGAGGTCTCCTCCCTTCGGCAGGCGGGGGTCGAGGTCGTGGCCTGGGTCGACGCCCTCACGGCGGACCCGCTGCCCGAGCCGGCCCGCGACCTCGATGCGCTCGCCGCGCTCAACTACACCGGCGGCACGACCGGCCTGCCCAAGGGATGCGAGCACTCCCAGCGGCACATGGTCTACACGGCGCTGAGCGGGGCGGGGGCCAATGGTCTGGGGCGTGAGGTCGTCTCGTTGTGCTTCGTCCCCGTCTTCTGGATCGCCGGTGAGGACCTGGGCATCCTCATCCCGCTCGTCATGGGTGGCACGAGCGTCCTGCTCTCGCGGTGGGACGCGGCGACGGTCGTCGACCTCGTGGAGCGCCACGGCGTGACGACGACCGCGGCGACGGTCGAGAGCTACCTGGCGATCCTCGACCTGCCCGACATCGCCGATCGTGACCTGTCGAGCTTCACCTCGCCGATGGCGATGTCCTTCATCCGCAAGCTCACGCCGGAGGTGCGCCGCCGGTGGGCGGAGGTCGTCGGTGGGCACTCGGTGCTGCGCGAGGGGTCCTACGGACTCACCGAGAGCCACACCATCGACGTCGTGCCGCACGGCTTCCAGGCCGATGACCACGACCTGACGACGACGCCCGTCTTCTGCGGGCTGCCCGTCCCCGGCACCGACGTCCTCGTCGTCGACCCCGTGACCGCCGAGCCGATGCCGCTCGGGGAGCCGGGCGAGATCATCCTGCGCAGCCCCTCGATCACGACCGGCTACTGGCGCAACCCCGAGGCGACGGCGCGACAGCTGCGCGACGGCTGGCTGCACACGGGGGACACCGGCTACCTCGACGACGACGGCTGCCTGCACTACCTGGCCCGGGCCAAGGACATGATCAAGGTCAACGGCATGAGCGTCTTCCCGGCGGAGGTCGAGTCGCTCCTCGTGGACCACCCGGCCATCGACACCGTGGCCGTCGTCCCCGCGCCCGACCCGGAGAGCGGCCAGCGTCCCGTGGCCTTCGTGACGACGGTCGGTGAGGTGACCGGCGCCGACGTCGAGCAGTGGGCACGGGACCGGATGGCGGTCTACAAGGTGCCCTTCGTCGAGGTGCTGCCGGCCTTCCCGCTGACGGACACCGGCAAGATCCGCAAGGGCGAGCTGCTCGAGCGGGCCGGCGAGGTCGTCGCGGCCAGGGCCTGACCCCCTTCGTCCCGCGGGTGACCGCTGACCGACGTGACCCTTGACACAGATCTGAATCCGAGTTCAATATGAACTTGAATCATCCTTCAGATACAGGAGCTCACATGACATCACCGACAACGGCGTCGGACGCGGTGCACGCGCGAGCCACGCGCAAGGCCTTCGTGCGGTTGGTCCCGCTGCTCATGGCGGCCTACTTCATGGCCTTCGTCGACCGGACCAACGTCGGGCTGGCGAAGTCCTCGCTCGAGGTCGACGCCGGCATCGACGCCGCGGCCTACGGGCTCGGGGCCGGGCTGTTCTTCCTCACCTACGCGGCCTTCGAGGTGCCGAGCAACCTGATCCTCCACAAGATCGGCGCGAAGGTCTGGATCGGCCGGATCGCCGTCACCTGGGGCCTGATCACCATGGCGATGATGTTCATCTCCAGCCCGGCCATCTTCTACGTCCTGCGTCTGCTGCTCGGTGCGGCGGAGGCGGGTCTCTACCCGGGGATCATGTACCTCATCACGACGTGGTTCGCGCAGAAGGACCGCGCGACCGCTGTCGGGCTCATCCTCACCGCCTCGTCCGTCGCCTTCATCGTGGCCAACCCGATCGGCGGCGCCCTGATGAAGATGGACGGGGTCGGCGGCCTGCACGGGTGGCAGTGGCTCTTCGTCCTCGAGGGCATCCCGACGGTGCTCCTCGGCGTCATCATCTTCGTCGTCCTGCCCAACTCGCCGGCCGGGGCGAGCTGGCTGACGCGCGACGAGGCCGCCGAGCTGACCCGGCGCGCGGTCGGCGCGGAGGAGCCCGTCGGCAGCCCCGGCGCGATCGTTCGCCAGGCGATCTCCACGCCCTTCCTGCTGACCGTCGCGGCGATCTACTTCATGAACCAGATCGCGACCTACGGCGTGATCTTCTTCGTGCCCTCGATCGTCCAGGCCATGGACGTCACCGACACCTTCCTCATCGGGCTGATCTCCGGCGTCGTCGGCATCGGGGCGGTCATCGGCGTGCTCGTCGTGCCTCGCGTCCTGCGGCGCAACCCCGGCAGCGAGGTGCGGCTGATCGGCATCACGACCGTGGCGGCGATCGTCCTGGCGCTGTGCTTCGTCGCCGTCGAGCAGCCGGTGGCTCGGATGATCATCCTCAGCGCGACGATGCTCTTCATCGTCGGGGTCCAGCCGCTCTACTGGTCGGTGCTCATGGCCCGGCTCGGGGGAGTGGGTGCGGCCGCCGGTCTCGCCTTCGTCAACACCATCGGCCTCACCGGTGGCTTCGTCGGGCCCTACGCCTTCGGCCTCGCCGAGACGGCGACCGGGTCGCCGTCGTCCGGCCTGTGGGTGCTCATCGCCGCGACCTGCATCGGGCTGCTGTGCGTGCCGCTGCTCGGTCGCCTGCTGCGCCGGCACGACGCGGACAACCCCGTCGGCGACCCCGAGGACGACGTCGCCCCCGTGGCGGTCTGACCTCGCAGACGAGACGACCGGCCGTGACCCGAGGGTCGCGGCCGGTCGTCTCGTGCTGCCCGGCGTGCCGAGCGAAGAGAGGCTCAGCGGTAGTTGGTGAACTGCAGCGCCACGTCGAGGTCCTTGCCCTTGAGCAGCGCGATGACCTCCTGCAGCTCGTCACGGGACTTGCCGGTGACCCGCAGCTCGTCGCCCTGGATCTGGGGCTTGATCCCCTTCGGCCCCTCGTCGCGGATGATCTTGGAGATCTTCTTCGCGTTGTCCTGGTCGATGCCCTCCTTGGTGGGGCCGGACAGGACGTACTCCTTGCCGGAGGCCTGCGGCTCCTTGTCGCCGAAGTCGATGTTCTTCAGCGAGACGCCGCGCCGCACGAGCTTGGACTCGAAGACGTCGAGGACGGCGAGCACGCGGTCGGCGCTGTTGGCCTTGATGACCACGTTGTCGCCGCTCCACTCGATCGAGGCGCCGACGCCCTTGAAGTCGTAGCGCTGGGAGACCTCCTTGGCCGCCTGGTTGAGCGCGTTGTCGACCTCCTGGCGGTCGACCTTGCTGACGATGTCGAAGCTGCTCGTGGCCATGCTGGTGGTGACTCCTTCGCCGAGGGGGCGCCCGGATTGCGTTGATGGGCGGTCGGCTTGCTATCCTTCCAGACGCACACGGCAGGTTGTCCGAGCGGCCAATGGAAACGGACTGTAAATCCGTCGGGTTATCCCTACGAAGGTTCGAATCCTTCACCTGCCACCAGCAGTGCAGCGCGAGCCCCGCACCGATCTCGGTGCGGGGCTCGTGTCGTCCCCCGGTGGCACGATGGCCGGCATGGACGTGGTGGTGGGCGAGGACGGGCTGGCGCGGCCGGCGTGGGCGGACGGACACGGTGCCCACGGCGAGCTGCTGAGGCACTACTACGACACCGAGTGGGGCATGCCCGTGCGCGACGAGCGCGGCCTCTTCGAGCGGCTGAGCCTCGAGGCCTTCCAGTCGGGGTTGTCCTGGGCGACGATCCTCGCCAAGCGCGAGGCCTTCCGGGCCGCCTTCGCCGGTTTCGACCCGGACGTCGTCGCCGAGTACCGCGACGCCGACGTCGAGCGCCTCATGGCCGACGCCGGGATCGTGCGCAACCGGGCCAAGATCGTGGCGACGATCCGCAACGCGGGGGCGACCCGCTCCCTTCGTGACGAAGGGGGGTTGCCCGCCCTCGTGTGGTCCTTCCGTCCCGACCGCACGCCCAGGCCACGGACGGCCGCCGAGATCCCGACGACGTCGGACGAGTCCCGGGCCCTGGCCAAGGAGCTCAAGCGGCGCGGCTTCGCCTTCGTCGGCCCCACGACGGCCTTCGCGCTCATGGAGGCGGTCGGCATCGTCGACACCCACCTGCTCGACAGCCACCGCCGGGGGACCTCCGGCGTGTGGCGACCGGACGGGAGGCCGGTGCACGATGTCTGACGTGAGCGACCTCGACCGCACCCGCTACCCGCACTGGGCCACGGTGCCCACGCGGTGGAGCGACAACGACCAGTTCGGCCACGTCAACAACGCGGTGCACTACTTCGTCATGGACACGGTCATCAACGACTGGCTCCGTCAGCACGACTTCGACGTGGCGCGCGGTGACGGCACGATCAACCTCATCCCCGAGACGGGCTGCCGGTACCTCGCCGAGATCTCCTACCCCGACGTCTTCGAGGTGGGGCTGCGTGCGCTGGGCGTGGGGCGCACGAGCGTGCGCTGGGAGTGCGCCCTCGTGCGTGGTAGCGACGGGGTGCCCGTCGCCGTCGCGACCTCGGCGCACGTCTTCGTCGACGCGACCACCCGACGGCCCACACCCGTCCCGGAGGCGCTCAGACCATCTCTGGAGGGACTGGTCGTCGAGGGTTAAGGGGGCGTTCACCCGGTGGTCGACGGTGTGGGGGGTGACCTCCCTAGGTTCCGGCCATGCACACCCCTGTGAAGCGCCCTCGTCGCGCTGCCCTCGCCCTGGCCCTCTCCGCGGCCCTCGTGACCCCCGTGGGGGTCGGCCTCGCCACGGCCGCCCCCGGTGACGACGTCACCCTCACCCTGCTCGGCACCTTCTCGACGGGAGCCTTCGATGAGGGCGCCTCGGAGATCGTCGCCCACGACCCGACCACCCAGCGGGCCTTCGTCGTCAACGCCAAGGCGGGGACGGTCGACGTCCTCGACATCTCCGACCCGACGACGCCCACCGAAGTCGGCTCGCTCGACACCCCGGGGGCCAACTCGGTCGACGTCCACGACGGCCTGGTCGTCGTCGCCGAGCAGGCCGACGACAAGACCGACGCGGGCAGCGTCTCCTTCTTCGACGCCGAGACGCTCGAGGCCGAGCGCACCCTCACCGTGGGTGCGCTGCCGGACATGGTGACCTTCACGCCCGACGGGCAGCGGGTCCTCGTGGCCAACGAGGGCGAGCCCGAGGGCTACTGCGACGGCCAGGTCGACCCGGTCGGCAGCATCTCGGTCGTCGACCTCTCCGGGGGCGTCGCCGACGCCCGGGTGCGCACCGCCGGCTTCGACGCCTTCGACGGTCGCGCCGACGAGCTGCGTGCGGCAGGCGTGCGGCTCTTCGGGCCGGGGGCCACCGTCTCCCAGGACCTCGAGCCCGAGTACATCGCGACGAGCGCCGACGGGGCGACCGCGTGGGTGACCCTCCAGGAGGCCAATGCGGTGGCGATCGTCGACGTCGCCGGTGCGACCGTCCGCGAGATCGTGCCGCTCGGCCTCAAGGACCACTCCGTCGAGGGCCAGGGCATCGACGCCTCCGACAAGGACGACGAGATCGCCGTCGACACCCACCCGGTCAAGGGCATGTACATGCCCGACGGGGCGGTCGCCTACACGGCGCCGGCCGGTGGCGAGTACGTCGTCACGGCCAACGAGGGCGATGCCCGCGAGTACGACTGCTTCGCCGAGGAGGAGCGGGTCAAGGACCTCGACCTCGACCCGACGGCCTTCCCCGACGCCGAAGCGATCCAGGCCGACGAGTCGCTCGGTCGGCTCACGGTGACGACCACCTCGCCGCGCAGCGACGAGGGGTACACCGAGCTGCACTCCTTCGGCGGGCGCTCCGTGAGCATCCTCGGCGCCGACGGCTCGCAGGTCTGGGACAGCGGTGACGCGCTCGAGCAGCTCGTCGCCGAGCGCGACCCCGAGCACTTCAACTCCGGCCACGACGACAACGACTCCTTCGACAGCCGCAGCGATGCCAAGGGGCCGGAGCCGGAGGGCCTGGACATCGGCACGATCGGTGGCAGCAGCTACGCCTTCGTCGGGCTCGAGCGCGACTCCGGCATCGCCGTCGTCGACGTCACCGACCCGACCGGCGCCGAGATCGTCGGGTATGCCAAGAACCGCGACTTCTCCGGTGACCCGGAGGCCGGCACGGCCGGCGACCTGGGTCCCGAGGGCGTGCACTTCATCCCCGCGGTGGACAGCCCGACGGGCGAGCCGCTGCTGCTCGTCGGCAACGAGGTCTCCGGGACGACGACGATCTGGCAGGTGGACGCCCCCGGTGCGCTGCCCGAGCCGACCCAGCCGACCGACCCCACCGACGAGCCGACGGACCCCACGGACGAGCCGACGGACGAGCCGACCTCGCGCCCGACCGATGACGGCGACGACACCGACGAGCCGGTGCGCGGCCCCGTCGTCGAGACCGACCTGCTCTGATCGAGCGGCGCTGATCGGGGGCCCGGCGACCTCGCCGGGTCCCCGATTTCATGACCACGGCACTTGCCGTGTAATCTCTCCCGAGGTTGTCCACCGGATCACTCCGATCCGGAGGGCCTGCCCCCTTAGCTCAGTCGGCAGAGCGTTTCCATGGTAAGGAAAAGGTCGTCGGTTCGATTCCGACAGGGGGCTCGGGTCCGACCAGCGCGCAGCGCGGGTCGACCGCCAAGGCGGGGTAGCTCAGCTGGTTAGAGCGCACGACTCATAATCGTGAGGTCGCGGGATCGAGCCCCGCTCCCGCTACGCAGCACCACGGGTGCCAACGACCACCGATTTCCGGTGGGGGTCGCCCGTGGACTATCCTTGTGCGTCGCCGTGCTGCACGTTGCAGCACCACACGTACCTCCCGCCCAGCGCAGACCGGCGCAGGCGAGTACCACCCGAAGTTGTCGAGAGCAGGTTCTTACCGTGGCATCCAAGAGCGCCGACGTCCGCCCCAAGATCACCCTGGCGTGCACGGAGTGCAAGGAGCGGAACTACATCACCAAGAAGAACCGCCGCAACAACCCCGACCGCATGGAACTCATGAAGTTCTGCTCGCGGGACCGCCGGCACACCCTGCACCGCGAGACCCGCTGACCCAGCGCAGCGCATCTGCGCCGAAGCGGCCGCCGAGCACCTGCTCGACGGCCGCTTCGTCGTGCCGGCGGCGTCGCTCCTAGACTGACCGCATGGCCGTGAACGAGGACTTCCTGGGGCGCACCTACGACCCGACGCCCCCCTTCAGCGTGGGCCGCGAGCACATCCGCGACTTCGCCGCGGCGGTCGGGGCCACCGACCAGGTGCACTACGACGTCGAGGCCGCCCGGGCCGCGGGCTACGCGGACCTCGTCGCGCCGCCGACCTTCGCCGTCATCCCGGGGCAGCGTACGGACGCGCAGTTCGTCACCGACCCCGAGGCGGGCGTCGACTACGCGCGCGTCGTCCACGGCGAGCAGCGCTTCACCCACCACCGCCCGATCGTCGCCGGCGACGAGCTGCGCGGCGTCCTGCACGTCGATGCGATCCGTGCCGCGGGCGGGCACCAGATGGTGACGATGCGCAGCGAGATCGTCGACGCGCAGGACCAGCCGGTCGCGACGAGCCTGTCGACGATCGTCGTGCGAGGAGGAGAGTGAGCATGACTGTGCGCCGCTTCGAGGACGTCGGCGAAGGGGAGTCCCTCCCGCCCCGCACCATCCCCGTCACCCGGGCCCACCTCGTGCACTACGCAGGAGCCTCCGGCGACCGCAACGTCATCCACTGGGACGAGCGGACCGCGCAGGCGGTCGGGCTGCCCGACGTCATCGCCCACGGCATGTGGACGATGGGCGCGGCAGTCCAGGTCGTCACGGACTGGGTCGGCGACGCCGGGCGCATCGTCGACTACGGCACTCGCTTCACCAAGCCCGTCGTCGTCCCGCACGGCGCCGGGGCGGAGATCTCCGTCGCTGGCGTCGTGAAGTCCCTCGACGAGCAGACCCGTGAGGCGACCGTCGAGCTGACCGTCACCTGCGGCGACGACAAGGTGCTCGGCCGCTGCCGCGCCGTGGCCCGGCTCGACTGATGGGCGCGACCGAGCACGGCGTCGAGCTGGCGCCGCTCACGACCATGCGCGTCGGCGGGCCGGCCGACACCCTCGTCACCGCCGAGACCCTCGACGAGGTCGTCGCGGCCGTCCGGGCCGCGGACGAGGCGGGCACGCCCCTGCTGCTCCTGTCCGGCGGCTCCAACCTCGTCATCGCCGATGACGGCTTCCGCGGCACCGTCGTGCGCATCGCGACGAAGGGGGTCCGCGTCGAGTCCACGCACGACGAGCACGTCGACGTCGTCGTCGCCGCCGGAGAGGTGTGGGACGACGTCGTCGCCCGCGCCGTCGCCGAGGGCTGGTCGGGCATCGAGGCGCTCTCCGGCATCCCCGGGCTCGCCGGGGCGACGCCGGTGCAAAATGTCGGCGCCTACGGCCAGGAGGTCGCGCAGACCATCACGCGCGTGCGCGTCTGGGACCGCGACGAGCGGCGCGAGCGCACCTTCGCGGCGCAGGAGTGCGCCTTCACCTACCGCCACTCGGTCTTCAAGGAGACGGGCCGTCACGTCGTGCTCGAGGTGACCTTCCGCCTCGGCCGGGGTGGCCTGTCGGCGCCGGTGGCCTATGCCGACCTGGCACGCCAGCTCGGGGTGGAGCAGGGGGAGCGGGTACCGCTCGCCGCGGCCCGCGAGGCGGTCCTGGCCCAGCGCGGCATCCGCGGCATGGTGCTCGACGCGGCGGACCACGACACGTGGAGCTGCGGCTCCTTCTTCACCAACCCGATCCTGCCGGCCGGGCGCTTCGACGAGCTCGTCGAGCGCGCCGCCCAGCGGCTGGGGCCGCAGGGACCGACGCCACCGGTCTTCCCCGCGGGGGAGGGGCTGGTCAAGACGAGCGCGGCATGGCTCATCGACCAGGCAGGCTTCGGCAAGGGGCACGCGATGCCCGGGCCAGCCGCCCTGTCGACGAAGCACACCCTCGCCGTGACCAACCGCGGCACGGCGACGGCGGCCGACATCGCGGCCCTGGCCCGCGAGGTGCGCGACGGGGTGGAGTCCGCCTTCGGCGTGACGCTCGTCAACGAGCCGGTCTTCGTCGGCCACGAGCTGTAGCCCCGCCGCTCGAGCGGCGGGACGGGCGAGGGCCCACGGTCAGGTCGACCGTGGGCCCTCGTCGTGCATCGTGCGTGCGGTCAGCGGACCGCCGCGTAGGCGTCGACCAGACCGTCACCGAAGTAGGAGTTCTCCTCCGGCGTCCCGACGCACGGGGCGCCGCGCGTGGCGGTCGAGCACGGGGTGTCGGTGGCCTGGGCGCGCAGCTCGCGGATCATCTTCTCCGGACCCCACGTCGGGTGCGCCGACTTCATGAGCGTCAGCACGCCGGCGACGTGCGGCGAGGCCATGGAGGTGCCGCTCTTCAGGCCCCAGCCGTTGCCGTTGACGATCGTCGACAGGATCGAGCTGCCGGGAGCGGCGACGTCGATCGAGCCGAGGCCCCGGTTGGAAAAGGACGACAGCTTGCCCTGGCGGTCGACGGAGGAGACGGTGACGACACCGTCGAGCTCGGTCGGGATGTCCTTGCACGAGCTGTTGATCGTGCGCGCGACCGGGGTCTCCGCGTCGTTGGGGCTCGACGCATTGGTCGTCTTGTCCGACAGGTCGTAGGCGCTGTTGCCGGCCGCCGCCGCGTGGACGGTGCCCTGCTCCGTCGACCAGGTGACGGCGCGACGCACGGCCTCCATGGCCGGAGCCTGCTCCGGCTGGTCACCGCACCAGAACTCGAAGGGGTCGACGTAGTAGCTGTTGTTGGTCACGTCCATGCCCTTGAGGCCGGCCTCCATGAAGCCGCAGACCGCGTACTCGGGGTAGATGAACCCATCGTCGTTGACCACCTTGACCGACGCCATCTTCGCGCCGGGGGCGATGCCGACGATGCCGACGCCGTTGCGCTCGGCGCCGATGGTGCCGGCGACGTGGGTGCCGTGGTCGCTCGTCGTCGGGGCCCACGCGGACTCGCCGGTCGTCGGGCGGCCGGCGTCGGTGCAGCCGACCGACTTGGCGCGGTCGATCTGGTTGACCAGGTCCGGGTGGTCGGGGTCGATGCCGGAGTCGAGGACGCCGACCGTGACGTCAGGGGAGCCGGTGGTGATCTGGTGCGCCTGCGGCACGTTGATCATCTGCATGTCCCACTGCTCACCCTCGCGCGGGTCGGTGCTCGTGGCCGCAGTGCCCTCGGAGACGTCGCCCTGCTTGGTCCGGGCCTTCTTCAGCTGGCCCTTGCCAGGACCCCACGGGGCCTGGGCGCCGGCGGGCGTGCCCTCGCTCACGGCGACGGATCGGGTCGGCCCGACGGACTCGACGGAGTTGCGGGCGCGGTCCATGACGTCGGTGCGGAAGCTCGCCTTCGTCGAGTGCGCGATGACGACACCGATCTGCGGCCAGGACTGGACGACGACGCCGCCCGCGGCCTCGACGGCCCGCTCGACCTTGCGCGTCTGGCCGGGGTTGGCCACCTTGGCGTTGACGACGTAGCTGGAGATCTGGCCGTCAGGGGTCGAGATCGGGACCGGGGTCGAGGTGGGCTCGTCCTGGGTCGCTCCGGTGGCCGACTGGGCGCCGACGACGCCGAGCCCGATGATGGCGGCGGCAGCCGCCCACCGGGCGCTGTGCGGTCGCATGCGTGAAGACATGTGCATTTCCTCCTTGGGTGACCGCAGCCGGGGGTCGAGCCGCGGCACGGCGATCTTGGCAGAGGATCACGCTTCGTGCGCGTCGAACGCCGCAGGATCTGCGGTCACGCCGTCGGATCGACGAAGGGGGTGGCCCCAGGCCGGCGTCGCGAGCCAGGCGTCGATGTCGCGCACCGCCGTCTCGACGACCTCGCGTGGCGCCCGGCTCGCCCTGAAGGAGCCGCGCGCCAGCTCGGCGAGCTGCGCGTCGTCGAGGCCGTGCACCGACCGGGCGGTCTCGTACTGGTCGAGCAGCCGCGAGTCGAAGAGCAGCGGGTCGTCAGCCCCCAGGGCGATCGTCGCGCCGGCCTCGAAGAGAGGGCGCAGCGGCACCGCGGGTGCCTCGCGGTAGACACCGAGGGAGACGTTGGAGCCGGGGCAGACCTCGAGGGCGACCCCCGACTCGACGATCTCGGCGAGCAGCCGTGGGTCCTCCGTGCTGCGCACGCCGTGACCGAGCCGGTGCGGGTGCAGCGCCGTCAGCGTCTGCGCGATGGCCTCGGGTCCGAGCAGCTCACCGGAGTGCGGGACGAGTGCGAGGCCGGCGCGCTCGGCGATCCGGAAGGCGGGGGCGAAGTCGGGGGTGGCCCCCCTTCGCTCGTCGTTGGAGAGGCCGAAGCCGTGCACGCCCTCGACCCCGTGCCCGGCGAGACGCGCGGCGAGGCGGGCCAGGGTGCGGGCCTCGAGCGGGTGCCGGATGCGGCTGGCCGCCATGAGGACCCCGACGCGGGCCGAGCCGGTCTCGTCGGCCGTGGCGTTGATCGAGCGGGCCTCGTCGAGCACGATCTCCATCGCCGGCGTGATGCCGCCGACGGCGGCGGCGTAGGAGGTCGGGTCCACCTGGATCTCGAGCCACCGGGAGCCCTCGGCGCCGTCGTCCAGCGCTGCCTCCCGGACGATGCGGCGCATGTCGGCCTCGCCCCGCACGCAGTGCCGGGCCGCGTCGTAGAGGCGCTGGAAGCGGAACCACCCGCGCTCGTCCGCTGCGGACAGTTGTGGCGGGTACCCCTCACGCAGTGACTCGGGCAGCCGCAGGCCGTGGTCGCGGGCCAGGTCCCTGACCGTCTCCACCCGCATCGAGCCGGTGAAGTGCAGGTGCAGGTGCGCCTTCGGGAGCGTCCGCAGGTCCCGGGCCGGCGCGCTCAGGCGTCGTCCTCGCCGGAGCCGATGATGTGCACGGCGGCCTCCTCGGCGGAGGCGGCGCCACCGTCGACGCCGACGTCGCGGCCCCAGGCCTGGTCGTCGGTGTCGTCGTGGGCCCCCTCGTCGGGGCTGACGAGCCGCCCGGCGCGGGCGTCGCCGACCTCGCTGTCGCCGATCCAGTCGTCCTCGGCGGCGATGGCGTCCGGGTCGTCACCGCCGATGCGGTCGTCCCCGCGGCGGCCGGGCTCGTCGACCTCCCAGGTGGTGTCCGGCTCCTCCTGCTTGAGCCGCTGGTCGATGCTCTCGCCCTCGCGCTGCTCCGCCGCGGTGACGCCGTGGGCGTAGGAGCCCCGCGCCGAGTCGGGCGGGGAGTACCCCGCGTCGAGCGGGTCCTCGTCCGCGGTCCCGCTGCCCATGAGGCTGTCGCCGGGTTGCAGCTGGTCCTCGTCGTCGAGGCTGTAGCTCGTCAGGTCGGTGTCGAGGTCTTCGCGCTCGGACATGGTCACTCCTTGGTGGTCGTGCCCAGCTGCTCCGCGGCCGCGATGAGGACGCACGTGGCGACCGTCTCCATGGCCTCGGTGAGCTCGGACATCGGCGGCATGGTGGGCGCCAGGCGGATGTTGGTGTCGTCCGGGTCCTGCCCGTGGGGGAAGGAGGCACCCGCGGGGGTCAGCGACAGGCCGGCCTCCTTGGCGAGGGCGACGACACGGGAGGCCGTGCCGGGGAGCACGTCGAGGTTGACGAAGTAGCCGCCCGTCGGGCGGTTCCACGTCGCGACCCCGAGGCCGCCGAGGCGCTCGGTGAGCACCCGGTCGACCTCGGCGAACTTCGGGGCGATGATCTCGGCGTGCCGGCGCATGTGCGCCCGCACCCCGTCGGCGTCGCCGAAGAACTCGACGTGCCGCAGCTGGTTGACCTTGTCCGGGCCGATGGAGCCCTTGCCCAGGTGCTCGAGGTACCAGGCGACCTGCTCGGTCGACGAGGCGAGGAAGGCGACGCCCGCGCCCGCCCAGGTGATCTTCGAGGTCGAGGCGAACATGACGGTGCGGTGGGGGTGCCCGGCGCCGGAGCACAGCGTGATCATGTCGGCGCTCTTGGCCTCCTCCTCGGTGAGGTGGTGGAGGGCGTAGGCGTTGTCCCAGAAGATCTTGAAGTCCGGGGCGGCGGTCTCCATCGCCGCCAGCCGGCTGGCGACCTCGTGCGAGACGATCGCGCCGGTCGGGTTGGCATAGGTCGGCACGACCCACATGCCCTTGACCGACGGGTCGGAGCCGGCGATCCGCGCGACCTCCTCGACGTCGGGGCCGTCGTCGCTCATCGGCACGGTCACCATCTCGATGCCGAGGTCCTCGAGGAGGGCGAAGTGGCGGTCGTAGCCGGGCACGGGGCAGATGAAGGTGACCTTGTCCTCCTTCGCCCACGGGCGGGGGGAGTCGACGGCACCGAAGAGGAGGAGGTCGACCAGGACGTCGCGCATCATCGTCAGCGACGAGTTGCCGCCGGCCACGAGCTGCTCGGGCTCGACCCACAGCAGCTCGGCGAAGATCTCGCGCAGCTCGGGCAGGCCGGCGAGGCCGCCGTAGTTGCGCACGTCGGTGCCAGCGCGGTCCGTCGTCGCGGAGGGCAGCGAGAGCATGTCGTCGGCGAGGTCGAGCTGTGCGGAGCTCGGCTTGCCGCGCGTGACGTCGAGCTTGGTGCCCTTGGCGGCCTGGTCGGCGTGGGCGCGGCGCTGGGTCTCGGCGAGGGCGGTGAGCTCCTCGGGGGAGAGGTCGGACAGGGGGCGGCTGCTCTGCTCGGTCACGGGCGCCAGTCTTCCACCTCGCGGGCCGTGGGCGAAGGGTGGTCCGCACCTCCTCGCCCCCGGTTCGCGGTGCGTGCCCGACGTGACGTATGGTTGTCCCTCGGTTGACTTCGACCAGACTCTCCAGCGTGCCCGCACGCAGGGACGAAGGGAGGAGCCGACCCGGGAGATCGGCCCCACCGCGGTCTCCCGAAGGGCAGTGGCTCAATTGGTAGAGCACCGGTCTCCAAAACCGGCGGTTGGGGGTTCGAGTCCCTCCTGCCCTGCGTTGCACGACACCCGTTGCGCAGCCAGGTGATCCCGGATGAGAAGAGATGACGTGAGCCAGCTCGGAGCGCAGCCGACCAAGGCGCGGCGCGGGCCGAAGGGCGGCAACCCGATCTCTCGCTTCTTCGGGTCGATCGGACTCTTCCTCGCCCAGGTGCTGGACGAGCTCCGCAAGGTCGTCCGGCCGACGCGGTCCGAGCTGATCAACTACACGCTCGTCGTGATCGTCTTCGTCGCCGTGATGATGCTCATCGTCTCCGGCCTGGACGCGGCGTTCACCAAGGCAGTGCTCTGGGTGTTCGGCGGCTGACGCCGCCCGCGAACCCGTCCGTCCCGGGCGCGCCCAGCGCCGCCGAAGTTGTCGAAGTGAAGGAATCAGGTCATGTCCGAGCAGACCCAGACCCCCGAGCCCCAGGACCCAGAGGGCACCTCGAGCGTCATCGCTGCCGAGCAGGCCGAGCACGCCGCCCAGCCGCCGGCTGACCTCCCTTCGGCCCAGGAGGTCGAGGACGCCCGCGCCGCGGACGAGGCCCTCGAGGAGGCCGCCGCCGACGAGTCCGACGAGGCGACCGAGGCCCCTGCCGAGGCAGATGCCGAGGTCGACACCGACGGTGACGTCCTGCCCGAGGACGCCGAGGACCCGGTCCAGGCCTTCAAGGACGACCTCGCCTCCAAGTTCGGCGACTGGTACGTCATCCACACCTACGCGGGCTACGAAAACCGCGTGAAGCACAACCTCGAGACCCGTGTCGCCAACCTCGACATGGAGGACTACATCTTCGAGGTGGCCGTGACGATCGACGAGGTCACCGAGATCAAGTCCGGTCAGAAGAAGGTCCGCAAGCAGCCGCGGATGCCCGGCTACGTCCTCGTCCGCATGGACCTGACGGACGAGTCCTGGGGCGCCGTGCGGCACACGCCCGGTGTCACCGGCTTCGTCGGCAACGCCCACGACCCGGTGCCGCTGAGCCTCGACGAGGTCTTCACGATGATCAAGCCGGCCGACCTCGACAAGCCGGCCGCCGCAGCCGCTCCCGGTGCCGCCGCCCAGACCGGCTCCGCGCCGGCCGCGACCGCCGTCGACGTCGACTTCGAGATCGGCGAGTCCGTCACGGTCATGGACGGCCCCTTCGAGACGATGCCCGCGACGATCTCCGAGATCCTCCCCGAGAGCCAGAAGCTCAAGGTCCTCGTCTCCATCTTCGGCCGGGAGACCCCGGTCGAGCTCGGCTTCCACCAGGTCGCCAAGATCTGATGGTCGGTGCCACCGATCGGTGGCACCTCATGCAACCGGGTCATCGCCCACGGCGTCGGCCCACAACACGGAAGTAGGAACACCGCATGCCTCCCAAGCAGAAGAAGGTCTCCGGCTACATCAAGCTGCAGATCCAGGCTGGCGCCGCGACCCCGGCCCCGCCCGTCGGCCCGGCCCTCGGTCAGCACGGCGTCAACATCATGGAGTTCGTCAAGGCGTACAACGACGCCACGGCGGACATGCGCGGCAACGTCGTGCCGGTCGAGATCACGGTCTACGAAGACCGCTCGTTCACCTTCATCACGAAGACCCCGCCGGCTGCCGAGCTCATCAAGAAGGCCGCGGGCGTCAAGAAGGCCTCCGGCGAGCCGCACAAGGTCAAGGTCGCCTCGCTGACCAAGGACCAGGTCCGCGAGATCGCCGAGACCAAGATGCCCGACCTCAACGCCAACGACATCGACGCCGCGATGAAGATCATCGCCGGCACCGCGCGTCAGATGGGCATCGAGACCCCGGGCGTCTGAGCCCGACGGCTGATCCAGCCACCCCCGTGGGAGGGCCCGCGCTGGCCCGCACCACACCTCCACCACCACCAAGGAGCACTCATGAAGCGCAGCAAGAGCTACCGCGCCGCGGCCGAGAAGATCGACCGCGACCTCGCGTACGCCCCCCTCGAGGCGATCCGCCTCGCCAAGGACGGCGCGAAGAAGACCTACGACGAGACCGTCGAGGTCGCCTTCCGTCTCGGCATCGACCCGCGCAAGGCGGACCAGATGGTCCGCGGCACGGTCAACCTGCCGCACGGCACGGGCAAGACCGCCCGCGTCCTCGTCTTCGCCAACGGTGACAAGGCCGACGCCGCCCGCGAGGCCGGCGCCGACTTCGTCGGGTCCGACGACATGCTCGAGAAGGTCCAGGGCGGCTGGATGGACTTCGACGCCGTCGTCGCCACCCCGGACCTCATGGGCAAGGTCGGCCGTCTCGGCAAGGTCCTCGGTCCCCGCGGCCTCATGCCGAACCCGAAGACCGGCACCGTCACGATGGACACGGCCAAGGCCGTCTCGGACATCAAGGGCGGCAAGATCGAGTTCCGCAACGACAAGCACGCCAACCTGCACTTCATCATCGGCAAGGCGAGCTTCGGCGAGACCCAGCTCGTGGAGAACTACCAGGCCGCGCTCGAGGAGATCCTGCGCCTCAAGCCGTCCGCCTCCAAGGGCCGCTACATCACCAAGGCCGTGCTCAGCACGACCATGGGTCCGGGCATCGTCCTCGACAGCTCGCGGGTGAAGAACCTCCTCGAGGAGACCGCCCCGGTCGCCGCCGACGAGGTCCCCGCCGGCGAGTGACACCGCGCCGCACCTGACGAAGGGGGCGTCTCCCGCGG
This sequence comes from Janibacter hoylei PVAS-1, assembly GCF_004025845.1. Classification (NCBI taxonomy): domain Bacteria; kingdom Bacillati; phylum Actinomycetota; class Actinomycetes; order Micrococcales; family Intrasporangiaceae; genus Janibacter; species Janibacter hoylei. The sequence goes on along the minus strand of NZ_PIPF01000010.1, from coordinate 19 downwards.
GCGGATTCATGGGGTGCTC